>JBDUAZ010000147.1:0-7345 GCA_040004385.1 Chthoniobacterales bacterium
TCTAAATGCCAGCCACCGGGTGCGGCTCGTAGAGCTCTTCCAGTTCCGTCACCTCGTCGCCGCTTAACGTGATGTTGAGCGAAGCCACTGCCTCATCCAGCTGCGCGAGCTTGGAAGCGCCTATAATCGGAGCGACAACACCTGGCTTCGCGCGCAACCACGCGAGCGCAATTTGTGCGGCCTTTGCTCCGCGTTTCTCCGCGACCGCTTCCACGCGCTCCACTACCCGCGCATCCCCCGCCGCAATCGTTTCGCCATAAAGCTTTGTCCTGTAATCATCCGTTTCCGCCCGCAGGGTGCGGCTTCGTCTGTTCCCTGCCAGCACGCCCCGGGCAAGTGGGCTCCACGGTAACAGTCCGATTTTTTCTTCGGCGCACAAAGGCGCCATCTCCCGCTCTTCTTCCCGGTAAATCAAATTGTAGTGATTTTGCATGGTGACGAAGCGCGTCCAGCCATGTGCGTCAGCCGTGTAAAGCATCTTTGCAAACTGCCAGGCGAACATCGACGAAGCACCAAGGTAGCGCGCTTTCCCCGCTCGCACGACGTCGTGCAGCGCTTCCAGAGTTTCTTCAATCGGCGTCTCCGGGTCGAAACGGTGAATCTGATAAAGATCAATGTAATCAGTTCCCAAACGACGCAGGCTGTCGTCGATCGCATGCATGATGTGTTTGCGGGAAAGACCCCGTTGATTCGGATCGTCTTCAACGGGATAAAAAACCTTCGTTGCAATTACTATTCGATCCCGCGACGGACCGAAATCTTTCAGCGCCCGTCCGACCACTTCTTCGCTCACGCCGCGCGAATACATGTCCGCAGTATCGAAAAAATTTATGCCGGCCTCGATCGCCCGCTTGATCAGCGGGCGACTCGCTTCTTCGTCGAGTACCCACGGCCGCCATTTGCTCGTGCCGTACGTCATCGTCCCCAGGCAAAGGGGTGAGACTTTCAAGCCAGTCTGGCCGAGCCTGACGAGTTCCATAATTCAGCTGCGATCGCGAAACGCGGGACTGCTAACGGGGCGACCGTTTACTTATTCAGATTGGATGGCTTGCGATCCCCTACAAACTGCAATTCCACCCGCAATCTTCGCTCCCACGTCGCCAGATAACGATTCCTACTTCTCGAAAACTTTCTTCACGTCGCCGACTTTCTTCTGGATCTTGCCGCCGACCTTTTGCGCTGTGCCGCGATCCTGCATGTCCGGATTGCCGATCGCTCGGCCGGTACTCTCTTTCACGGCGCCTTTAGCCTCGTTCGCCGTTCCCTTAATTTTATCTTTCGTGCTCGATTTCATACAAACGAATCGCAGTTCATGGCGCGCACGACTGTGCATCGGCTCACCCGATTATGAGCGGTGAAGTTGACCGCGCGACCCGCGTCAGAATGCGATCTGCGCGGCGACGATGACGCCGGGCGTAGCTACGTCGTAGCGGCGGAGGCTGACACTCGAGAAATTGCCGACGTATGCTGCCGTCGCGCCGAGCGTGACGTAACGAATGGGCGTCCAGCTCAATGTCGCGCCGACGGTAACGTTAAAATCTGTCCGCGTCGAAACGTCCGGATCGTTGGTATAAAACTGCAGCTCGGGCCGGAGAAATCCGGTCAACTGCACGTTATCAACGATACTGTAGATCGCGACGGCACTCGCGTAGCTCGCGACACGGTCGTAAACCGAAGGATCGCCCTGCCGCCAGTATGCGCCGGCGGTCAACCCGACGGTGACCGGCCAGTTGCCGAGCGTCCGGACGTTTGTAATGCTCCCGTTGAGGATACCGAATTTGTAGAATTCACCGATCGCATCGCGCGGCGAGTAAAGGCGCGTGTAACCGTACGATCCGTTCACAAACCAGGAGTCGTCGCGCGTCAGGTCGTATTTGAGGTCGAGCTGAAGGCTCTGCGAATCGAAATCGAGCCGCGAGAAGCGGTCGTAACGGAAGAAGTTTTGTTCGAACGTGATCCGCGGGGTAAAATCACGCGTGGAGTACGGAACGTAGGACGCGCCAAATCGCCCGTTCCAAAGCAGTGCGCTTTGCGTGCTGTCCCGGACGAGGAATGCGTTGCTCGTAAAGCTGAACAGCTGGTTCGTCGAGAACGTGAACATCTTCGGCTTCTGTTGCCGGCGCACGAGACTAATCTCACCGAGCTCGGGATCGGCGACGCTCTCCGCCGCCGGTCGCTCTTCAACCGTTGTCTGCCGCCGGCGGGTTATATCCTGCTGCGTTTCGATCTGTGCGGCCTGGTCCTGAGCGAACGCTGGCACCGCGATCAACGCAAAGAGCGAGAGCGAGAGACAACGCGTCCTACTTGAAAAAGCATTCGGTTTCATAAAGAAATGCGCGAGACCAAAGGCAGGCGCTAGCTACTCGGACCCACTGTGACGGAGACCGGTTGACTGTTTTGTCCCGAGGGCAAAACGCCGGTCAGAACCTGCGTACTACCGTTGTAGAATACTCGTAGTGTGAATGAGTCAGATGCGTTTGGGGTTGCAAAGCTGTTGACATAAAATACGTAAACGCCCGAAAGGGGTATGCCATTTATGGCGATGTTCTCGACGCGAGTGGTCGGCGGGACGTCGATAGTAGGGCCGACGTTGTCGTGATCGAGCATCGCAGTCGCCCTGCCGTTGTTGAAAGTGGCCGATGGGTTTGCATAATAAACATGCTGCAGATCAGGCAACGTGAGATGCAGATCGAGATCGGCCGAGGTGTTCCACACAAGTTGGCCGCGTATCACGCCGGTGCTGCCGACGTTCACGAAACCGCCGTCACCGGTGTTCCCGCCACTCGTCGACGTGCGTCCGCCGAGCTGCGCGATACCGGCGTCGAAGGAGCCACCGTATGGTGAATTATAGCGCGTCCAGGCAAGCTGAACTGGCACGCTTGAGACGATGACGTTGGTCGGTTCGATGAAACCGCGATGCTGATCAGATCGGTATGCGGCGACCGCCTGATCCAGCTCAGCGGTGTTTCGGAGTGGATGCGTGAAACCCTTCACGAGGGGCGAAGTCTGGAGAAAACGGGGCAGATCAAACTGCACCACCACGGGACGTATTCCCGGTTGCGCAACCAGCATTTCGCCGGGGCCGAGCCCGAAGCGCATCGTCTGTTGACGTCCTCGCGCATCCGTCCAGCGCGCGCCGCCGATCAATTTTCCCTCGAGCATGCCCACCATTGTTGTCGAGCCGTGAGCGCGTGCGCGAGCCATCGCGCCGCGAGCTTTGATTCCGCCGATAGGAACATTCGAAATGAAACCCGTTGATCCAGTGATCGCGGCGGTGATTGCGCCCGAACGCAGTTCCACCGGTCCGGAGTGTGACGGCTTTGAGAAAAGGACAGCGCCTTGCGTAAAGGTCATCGCGCGCGCCTGCGCATCGAACGAAAAGATCGAATTCGAACCGAGGCGAGCGATCGTGAAATCGGTGAACTCAAGTTCGGCTCGCGATTCATTTCCGGTGCGCACGACGTTCTCATTCCGAATCACCGCGCCTTGCGCGGCTGGGCGGGCCTCGGCGTTCAGGCTTGGCGCGACGGTGACGAGGTTCACCTTCTGTCGGACGACAGCCTGCGAAAGATCGGCGGCAGAAGCCGCTCCGCTCATGCCGATGAACGCTGTGAGAGAGGCAAGAATTAATGCGAATTTTGTGGAACTCAATCGCCGCAACATGTGGGCGATGACAGTGGGCGCGCCCCGCTGAGTCAAGCGTTTTATTTAAGAATAGTTTTGGATGCGGCCACGGGCTTTGCTACCAACGGCCGTGCGCACACTCAGATCGAGACGGCTGGTCCATGCATTGATCGCCGCCAGCGTTCTGTTGTTTGTTGGCGCACTTTTTTTCCTGGAACAAACTGGCCATAGCGGCCAGACGCTCACGAGTTGGGAATACAGATTTCGCGACAATCTGACGGTGACCGGCCGCTTCAACCGTCCCGATGAACGTCTCGTTTTCCTCGGCATCGACAGCTCCTCTATCTCGCTTTCGCAGCTCGATCTAACGACTCTTTTTGTCGATGTGCCCCCCGAAAGCGCAGAGTCTCGCACGCTCACACTGATGGCTGCCGGCTGGCCGTGGTCACGCGAAGTTTATGCGCTCCTCGCTGAGCGTTTGGTCAACGCCGGTGCGCGCGCCGTTGTCTTCGATCTTCTTTTCCCAAAGTCGGCAAACGGAGACGAAGCGTTTCAGGCCGCCTTTGCGCGTTTCCCCGACAAACTTGTGCTGGGCAGCAATTTCGTCTCCGAAACGATCGGCCCGGGACGGGAGGCGTGGTCATTGACGCTGCCGGTGACGACAATTGTTCCGGATGCGGCGCCGGATCACCCGGCAATCGGTTACGTTAATTTTTGGCCCGGACAGAATGGCGTCGTTCGCAGCGCGCAATACCATACAACCCTCGAGCAACTGCAAGGCGGTGTCGCGCCGTCTGCCAATCCCAACGTGGCGCCGAGCGCACTCGCACTCTGCGTCGCGGGCAAAATCGCCGATCCGAAACTACGGAATCCGTTCGCGCCCCACTTGTTTCGTTACACCGGGCCACCGGGCACGTTTACAGCGATCCCCGCTTACCAGGTTTTCGTTCCGTTGTACTGGCAACGCAATTTCGGTGGAGGCGCAGCGTTTCGCGACAAAATTGTCGTCGTCGGTCCAGCTGGAAATTGGGCGCACGACGAGCATGCAACGCCGTTTGGCCCGATGCCGGGGCCAGAGCTGCAACTCAATTCAATTAACGCGTTGCTGCACCAAGCATTCCTGCGCGAGCTGCCATCCTGGACGCAATACGCGTTGATCGCATTTGGCGCGATCGCGGCGTGGCTTCTCACCGTCTTCGTGCGCAAAACGTGGGTGCGCCTCGGCGCGTTTATCGCGGTCGGTGCCGCTTACCTTCTTGCGATAAAGCTCGCCTATGACAACGCGAACACCGTTGCCCTCGCGATTCCGCCTGTGCTCACCTTCGCTTTCAGCGGCCTCGGCTCGTTCGTTTACGATTACACACACGAGACGCTGGAAAAGCTTCGAATTCGTCGCACCCTCGAGTCCTACGTCTCGCGCGATGTCGTGCGAGAAGTGCTCGATAATCCCGCGAGTTATCTTCACTCGTTAGGCGGGAAGCGCACGAACGTCGCGATCATTGTTACCGATCTGCGCGGCTTTACAACGATGTCCGAGCAGATGGAATCGAGTCAGCTCGTGGCGCAATTGAACGAGTATCTGTCACTCATGGTCGAGGACATTTTTTCCTGTCGCGGCTCGATCGATAAGTTCATCGGCGACGCAATCCTCGCGGTCTGGGGACATGTCAATAGCAACGGTCCCGCGGCCGACACTGTTCACGCCGTCGAAGCGGCGCTGCGAATGAAAGGAACGCTTGCGCGCTTAAATGCCGATTGGGAACGCCGCGGCCTGCAGCAGTTCGCGATGGGATGCGGTCTGAACTTCGGCGAGGTGATTTTCGGTAACATCGGCTCGTCACAAAAAATGGAGCCGACCGTGATCGGCGACACTGTTAATGTGACGTCGCGCCTCGAAGGACTGACGAAAGATTACGGACGCGAATTGCTCGTCGGCGAAGCGGCTGCCGAGCTGATCGGCGATTCTTACACGTTGCAATTAATCGATCGCGTGGTGCTGAAAGGGAAAACGCGACCTCTGAAAATTTATGGCATCCTCGGACGGGCAGACATTCCGCTCGACGATCGGACGAAGCGTTATCTGCAAATCTACAATGACGCGCAAAAAGCTTATCGTGCAGGAGAATTTAAAACGGCCGCCACGGCCTTCCAGGCGTGTGCGGAGTATGCGCCTAACGACTCGTTGCCGGAAATGTATGTTCGGCGATGCACCGAACTAATCGAGTTTCCGCCGGAAAATGAATGGGCTGGCGTGCACGTCGCTGTGCACAAGTAGTAATTGGCGTTCGCGTCCGCTGTCGAAAGAACGGACGAACCGGTTTTCCAAGTCGAAGCCACTGCAGTCAACAGTCGGGATCCCAATCGACCATCTGCCACGAGGCCGCTCTTGAGCTTTTGCAAAATCACGCTCCCCTTTCGTTATGCGCGCGCAAATTTGCTCTAAAATTTTTCGCGTCTTTCTGGGCTGTAGCCTGGCGTTTTTATCTTTCGCGTGCCGCGAAGGCGTGACCAGGCGAGTAATGGCGACTGTTTTATCAGTCAATGGCGCCGCAGAGGTCAGGCAAAAAGGCGAATCGGACTTTCACGCAATTACAGGCTCATCTCTGCTCGGCGTTGACGCTCTGGTTCGGACGGGCGCGGGTGGAAAAGTCGATCTGGCTTTCCTCCCCAATGCGTTAGCTGATCTCTCCGAGAACACAGAGATGCAGATTGATGAATTGACTCTGAGAAAAAATGGAAACGCGACCAGAAACGACGTCCGGTCGCGGATGGTTCAACTTCGATTGCTGCGGGGCGCGATGCACGCTTCCTTTAATCGCCTGCAGGGTTCTAACGCGGCTCTGACTATTAGAACGCCGCATGGACAACTGATCGCCAGTTCGGACTGCATTTTCTTTGTGAATGTCGACGACCGAGAGACACGCGTAGTCTGTGTTTACGGCATGGTCACCGCGCAGTTCGAGCAAGCCGATTTCGCGATTGAAGCAGGATACTTTCAAGAATTCCCTTCCAGTGACCATTCACCGCAAGCGGCGGCGGATGACGAACGAGCTCAACGGGAAGTGATTTCGACAATTGAGGCCGATCGTGCATTGCAAAATCTCGCAGGGCGCCAGCGTCTTTCGAGACCGGATTTTCTTGATCGTTAAAATTGGTGAATTGCAAGCCGGAAAGAGAGCGCCGCATTTACTGAGAGATGTTAAAAAAGACTTGCAATAAAAACTCCGATCGCTCATCCTCCCAAAACCTCGTCCTCAATTAGCAGAAAAAAGAAGAAAAAGGCTTGCCTTAAAAAGTGCGGATCCTTATTCACTGTAAACCTCGCCCATCAAGATTGGATTTTTTATGAACAAACATCGTAATTATCTTTCCATCGCTTTCGCTCTGCTCACTGCATCGTCGGCCTTCGCGGGTTCCCCCACTGACGAGATCAGTCGCGCGGTAACGGTCGCCGGCGCTCTCGATATCAAACAGGCTGCACCGGCCGCTTTCTTACAGGGATTCAGCGCCGTTATTATCAGGGTAAAACAGGCTGAAATGCCCATCTACGTGTCGGCGGCCATCAAAATGCGCCCCGACTTTGCACCGCAAATTACAGCTGCGGCATTGACGGTTCGTCCTTTAGATAGGCGCAACTGCGAGGCGATTGGCGCGATCATCAGGGCGGCAATCACCGCTGCTCCGACCGCGCGTTATGACATCGCGCGCGCTGCATTGGCAG
>JBDUAZ010000148.1:0-7331 GCA_040004385.1 Chthoniobacterales bacterium
ATGATCAATTCGAGCAGGACCACGTTCCCGGCGCGCTGCCTTTAAACGAAGACCACTGGAACGATTTGCTGCCGCGCATGCTCGAAAACTGGTCGCCCGAAAAACGTACGGTCGTTTACTGCAGCAGCAAGGGCTGTGGCGCCAGCCGGGAAGTGGCCCGGCGACTGCGCGAGGAAGCGGGATTAAAAAACGTCTACGTACTCACGGGCGGGTGGGAAGCATGGCTCGCCGCGCGTAAATGAACTGGATCTGGCGGATTGCAGCGATCCTTATCGGCTGTCTCTTCATCTACGCGGGCTCGGTGAAGGCGTGGAACCCGGTGCGCTTTGCGAGTGACATCGAAAACTATCACGTTGTGGTATGGCCGATTGGTGTGCGGCTGGCCTTTTATCTTCCGTGGCTGGAGATTCTTTGCGGCACCGCGCTAGTTGTGCGCCGTTTTTACTCGGGTGCTGTTTTCATCCTGGCAGGGCTCATGCTGATTTTTATCGGCGCGACTCTCAGCGCCAAAGGACGCGGCATCGACATTTCGTGCGGATGTTTCGGACCCGTCAGCGACCAAATGAGCTTCGCGTGGCACATGATTTTTGATTTCGCGATCCTCGGAGCGCTCGTCGCGCTTTGCATTCGAGACGCTCGCGTGCGTCGCACTCTGAAGTCTGACTTGCGGGTAAACGCGCCCTAAGCTCGGACGAGCTCGGCGTGCGTCTTAGGAGTGCGCCCGAATTGGTTTGCAAGGCGCAGAATGGCTGCACTAAAACCTGATACCGAATGAAATGCGTGCGCATTGGTTTCGCTTCTCGCAGCGTGAGCCGCTGCGTGTTTGTGGGCGTCCTCGCGTTCTCAATGGTTGTTCCCGCGCGATTGCTTTTGTCGCAGGGATGTGTGCCCGCAAGATTGATTGCCCCAAATGCGGGTTCCGTTAACGCTTGTGTTTGGGAGGGCGGCGAGACGCCTTATCTCCAACCTCATCAATTTTCGGCGTCCGTTTCTTATCGCTATTTGCATTCCTTTCGCGAGTTTCATCTCGACGAGGAACTTCCGTTCCCGACCGACCCCTTTCTCTACGCGGAAACTTACGTCCATGGATTTGATATTGGTTTTGCTTATCAGGCAACGAGGAGGCTTAGCCTCACTCTGGATATACCGGTCCAGGATGGTCGTCGCACCAGTTATTACGAGCATGACCTGACGACACTTACCGAAAAGCACACCATGCGTGCGAGCGGGGTAGGGGATTTGAGATTGCTGGCTAACATCTGGATCTTCGATCCTGATCGCCATCGCAACGGAAACATTTCGTTAGGCTTGGGTTTCAAACTTCCGACTGGCGATTACAATGCGAAAGACTTTTCCTACCGCGCTAACGGGCCGGTCCTGCGACCAGTCGATCCGGCCATTCAGCCGGGGGACGGTGGATTGGGAATCGTCACTGCGATATCGGGCTTTCAAAAACTCTTCAAGAATACCTACGCCTATCTCCAGGGCATTTACCTGATCAACCCACGCGAGCTAAATGGCACGCAACAGCCCACTGGGGACGAGCCGGATTTTACCCTGGGCGAGCGCGGCTATATTTTTAATTCTGTGCCGGACCAATATCTCGGCCGCGCTGGACTTGGTTATCTTCTTTGGCCGAAAATGGGCCTTTCCCTTACCCTGGGCGCGCGCGTCGAAGGTGTCCCAGTGGAAGATTTGGTTGGTGGTAGCGATGGCTGGAGAAACGCCGGTTACGCGCTCTCCATCGAACCTGGCCTTACCGTTTCGAAAGGTAACTTTTCCTTTACGGTCACTGGGCCGGTGGCCTTAAAGCGTCACGCGGACAAGAATCTTACTGACCTCCGGGTATCGCGCCTGCTCGGTGCCGATATCGGCGGCAACGCCGCGTTCGCCGATTATCTTATTACCACCAGCTTCTCCTATGGCTTCTGAAGCCATTCGCCAATTTTTGAGTTTGGCGCTACCACTCCATCCCATGTCGGGAGTCGCCGGGACGTCAAGTCACCGAACGCTTTGTCCTGTTAGTTAAGACCGACGCGTCGCATCAGGTCTACGAAGCGCGGATCGGAGCGTAGTGGATCCATCTTTGGCTCAATTTTGCACCATGGAATATCAGGGGCTCGTTCCTGAAATCCTGTTTCGAGCCAGACGAATGCCTGTTCTTTGTCGCCCAGGGCGATGTAGATATACGCGATCAGAACGGGATCGATATACTCACGAGCCCTGCGCTTCTTCAATTCCTCGATGATTTGTTCAGCATCAAGCCGATTTCCCAAGACTGCCTTTACGCATCCGAGTTCCGCGATGATCCATGACCAATCGCCCGAGAGGGGTCTCGCCTTATTCAACTCGATAGACGCTTCTTCATACATGCCTTTCTGCTCATACGACTGCGCAAGACAATAAGCGGCGTAAACAAAGTTCGGATCCATCTCCAGCGTCTTACGATATTGAGCGATCGCTTTATCGAATTGGTGCGCAAGGTAGTAGGCCCAACCGAATTCGCTGCTCACGATTAGATTAGTCGGGTCTAACTCACTGCCGCGCTTACTTTCCGCAATTGCCTCGTCCGGCCGTCCGGCTAACTCCAGGTAATGGCCGTAGAAGTGATAGATCTGGGGGTTGTTTGGAATCAGATCTTTTGCCCGTTGCAATTCCTTATGCGCGGCGGCGAGGTCCCAGTCGTAGAAAAGATTCACAATTCCGAGGGAGAGATGCGCTTCGCCAAGCGCTTCGTCCAAGCTGATTGCCTTCTGAGCGTAGCTACGCGCTTTTTCAAAGGTGTCCTTTGGAGGTCCGTAGGAAAGGTCCCCCAGCAAACTATAGGCATCGGCAAGACCAGAATAAGCCAGTGCATAGTTGGCATCCTGTTCGACTGCCTGCTTGAAAAACTCGATGCTCTTGCGGAAGCCTTCCTCGGTGTATTTGTTCCAATAAAAGCGCCCCTTCAGATATAACTGATAGGCTTCAGTATTATCTGTATACCGTTTGGTGAGGCGTTTCTGCTCTTCCTCGTTCAGTGGCACCGCCAGGGCCGCAACCACCTTTTGCGCAATCGCGTCCTGGACTGCAAATACGTCTGTGAATTTTTCATCGAACGTTCCGGCCCACATCGAAGAACCATCCGTCACTTTTATCAGACGCGCTGTCACCCGGATGCGGTCGCCCGATTTTTGCAGGTTGCCTTCGAGAACAGAATTGACGCGCAACGCTCGCCCGGTCATCACCGGATCGTGTTTCTGATCGTCATACTTCCGAACAGCCATCAACGAAGGCACGATCATTTCTCGGGTCGTGCTCAACTTCGTAATCAAAGTGTCGGCCATTCCCGCTTCCAGTACTTCGTCGCGATTACTCACGACCAAAGGTTTAAATGGAAGCACCGCGATGCTCTTGCCGGGGAAAACAGTGGCCAGTGGAACACCGGCCGGGCCCTCCTCACCGCGATGCAGAAAGAACCAAACGCCGACGAGCGCGATTAGCACTAAGAGCGCGGCCGCGATCAGTGGCTTCGCAAACCGAGCGAGAGGAGAAGCCGGTGTAACTTTCTTGTCTTTAAGCTTCTGTGGCAGTGCCGAGTTGCCGACTTCGTCGGTGTAGAGATTGACGATGTCCATCTTGACGCCGTGCTTCACTTCGAATTCGCCCAACACATGCAAATGCGGCTGCCATTTGCTATAATGCGCGAGATCTTCGGCGACGCGTTTCGAGAGCAAAATGTGCCCTGCATCGCCGCAATCCATGACCCGCTGAGCCATGTTTATTCCCGCTCCGGCAACATTCGATCGTTCGTTCACGTCGCTGACGCGGTTGACTGGTCCGCTATGCACGCCCATGCGCAACGCAATTTCGGGATGCGCTTTTAATCCTTTCGCGATTTGTACGGCGCATTCGGCCGGATCTTGCGGGTGGGTAAAAAACACGAGCACCATGCCGTCGCCGGTCGGGATGCGCAGAAGTTTTCCGCTCGCCTCAACGCGCTGAAATTGCTCTGTGCCGCGAACGACGTCGTTAAGTTTGCGCAGAAAATCAGTCTGTTGGTCGATCATCAGCTTCGAATAGCCGATGATGTCCGTGCACAACACGTGCGCGATCTCAAATTCGGACTCTGCCTGGAGGTCCGCGGTCATGTTCGCAGCTTAGAACAATGTCACCGGATCGACGATGTTGATCTTTCCGACTAGAACCGGACTGAAACGCTGGCCGTGATGAGGTAATCCGCGCACGCCGCGAAACCATTCACTTGAGTGCCAAGCTTCTTGCTTACGCTTCAGAGCGAGCACCCCCACGAAACCGGCGCACCGCGTAGACAAGAAGTTATCGTTTATGGGAAATCACCCCGCTTCTCGTTGCCTAGGTTCGTGATTTTCACCACAAAATGTCAATTAAAACCTAACGAACTGTTCCGCAGGATTGTGCTGGCACCCAGGCGCCATGACGAGGCAAAACGCGACGATCAGCCGACAGGATACGTCGCAGTTGTTGTTACAAATCGGTAAATGGATCAGGCTTCGCGATCGTGCCGCGCGATCCTTGCTGCTGAATTAATTTTGCGACCAGCCCGGTCCAGCCGGTTTGGTGGCTCGCGCCCAGACCTTCACCTGTGTCAGCGTGGAAATACTCGTGAAATAAATAGCGATCATTTGCGGGTGACTCGCCCGCAGAGTCTCCGGCGACGCGTTCGAACGGCCGCTTTCCGTCCAGCCCGCGCTGCCAGAGTTGTATGAGCCGATTCGATAGCTCGTTGGCGACACAGTCGAGTGACATAAACCGGCCGGAACCGGTCGGACACTCGACTTGGAAATCGTCGCCGTAATAATGATGAAACTTTTGCAGCGACTCGATGAGCAGATAGTTGATCGGAAACCAGACGGGGCCGCGCCAATTTGAATTACCACCGAACAGATGCGTCTGCGATTCGGCAGGCTCGTAGCTCACGACTTTGTCTTCGCCCCCGACATTGAGGACATAAGGATGGTCCCTGTGAAATTTGCTGAGCGAACGAATCCCGTAGGGACTCAGAAATTCCTCCGGATCCAGCATGCGGCGGAGCAATCGTTTCATGCGATGTCCGCGGACCAGAGCGATCAAGCGGCGTTCGCCCGCGCCTGGATCGTGCCATCGCGAAATCAACCCGGCGAGATCAGGTCGAATCGTGAGATACCATTCGAGGCGCGCCTTGAACCCCGGCATCGCGTCGAGCAGCTCCGGCTCAATTGTTTCGATCGCGAGAAGCGGCATCAAACCGACGAGCGAGCGAACGCGCAGTGGAAGATACCGACCACCAGGCGTGTGCAGGACATCGTAGAAAAACTCGTCGGTTTCGTCCCATAACCCAATCCCTTTGCCGCCGGCGTTGTTCATCGCGGCGGCGATGCCGAGAAAGTGTTCGAAGAATTTCGTCGCGATGTTTTCGTAAACAGGATTGTCGCGCGCAAGCTCGAGCGCCGTCCTCATCATGTTGAGGCAGAACATTCCCATCCAGCTGGTCCCGTCGCTTTGCTCAAGATGACCGCCCTTGGGCATCGGCGCGCTGCGATCAAACACGCCGATGTTGTCGAGCCCGAGAAAGCCGCCTTCAAAAATATTTTTTCCGCCGGAATCCTTTCGGTTCACCCACCAGGTGAAGTTGATGAGCAACTTGTGAAAAACCGTTTCAAGAAACGCGCGATCGCCTTTGCCTGTTTGCCGCTGCTCCATTTTGAAAACGCGCCAGGCAGCCCAGGCAAGCACGGGCGGGTTCACATCACCGAAATTCCACTCGTAGGCGGGCAGTTGACCGTTTGGGTGCTGGCACCATTCGCGCGCGATCAGATCGAGCTGACCTTTCGCAAAGTGCGGATCGACCAGCGCGAGCGGGATGCAATGAAATGCGAGGTCCCACGATGCGTACCACGGGTATTCCCATTTATCCGGCATCGACATCACGCGGTCGTTGTAAAGATGCCGCCACTCGGCATTACGCCCGTGCTTGCGTTCCTCGGGCGGCTTCGGCTGCGCGGGATCGCCTTCGAGCCATTGCTCGACGACGTAGTGGTAGAACTGCTTTGTCCAAAGCATGCCCGCGAGCGCCTGGCGCTGAATTGCGCGCTGCTCGTCGTTTAAACAATCCGGCGCGAGGTCCCGGTAGAATTCGTCCGCGTCGGCTTTTCGAGCGGCGAAAATCGCATCGAAATCGGCGAATGGGCTGCGCGGCTTTTGTTTTGCGCGCGGGTCCGGTTCGCGTGCGTTCCCCTGAGTGTCGGATCGCGAGAACCGCAGACGAATTGTTCGCGATTCGTTGGGCGCGAGTTCAAACACATAATGAACGCCGGCCTTCGTGCCGGTCTGCGCTGGATTTACAGCAGTCGCTTCTCCGTTTACGACGGCACGGTGAAACGCGTCCTTCGTAAACCGGCTCGCGCTTGTTGTATTCCACAGGCGTTCGGCGTTGCTTTCGTTTTCGGTGAAGAGCAGCCGCGGATCCTCAGAGCAGGACAAGCGATACTCGCCGAGCGCATGGTGGCTCGCCTCGATCACCGCTGTTTCGCCAGAGCCCGCGTCTCCCCTTCGTAAATTCGGCCGGCGATCATCGCGGCCCCAACTCCAGGTATTGCGAAACCAAATTGTGGGCAGGATATGCAGCCGTGCCTCGGTGTTTCCCGAATTTTTAACCGTAGCGCGCATGCAAATGTCGTCCGGCGCGGCCTTCGCGTATTCGATCTCGATCGCGAAGAAGCCTTCGTTAGGGCGAAGCGCGTCCGACAACTCGAACTCGGCTTCCATCTTGGAGAGGCGCCGATTTCCCGTAATCAGTTCCTCATAGGGAAATGCCTCCTGCGGATAGTGATATTCCATCCGCATGTAGCTGTGTGAAGGGGTGTTGTCGGTGTAGAAATAATTCTCCTTCACGTCTTCGCCGTGATTTCCCTCGGGGCCGGCCAGACCGAAAAGGCGCTCTTTCAAAAATGGGTCGCGCTCATTCCAGAATGCGAAGGCGAAGCACAAACGTTGTTTGAAATCCGAAATGCCGGCGATGCCATCTTCGTTCCAGCGATACGCACGCGAGCGGGCGTGATCGTGCGGGAAATAATTCCACGCATCGCCGTTCGCGCTGTAATCTTCGCGGACCGTTCCCCACGCGCGCTCTGCGAGATAAGGTCCCCAGAAATGCCACGGCTCGTCGGGGGCGACGTTCTCAGCTACGCGCTCTTGTTCGGCCTTCACGTTAAACCGTTGTTGCGGCCGGAATGTTCGTAGGATCGTGGTGTTTTTGAGAGGTCATTCGCCCTCTGCGCAGCTCAGATGACACGCTGCCGATATTACTCCCACTCGATCGTGCTCGGCGGTTT
>JBDUAZ010000156.1:0-7318 GCA_040004385.1 Chthoniobacterales bacterium
TGAGTGATGCCCAATCGCCAGCTTCCATTTCGCGCACGGTATCAGTCCGCGCCGGGCAATGTCACGCATTCGCGCCGACCGTACCCTGGCGGTTCAGCGATGGCAGTCCACTACCGTCAGCGGTTGCGGGTTGAAGCTGGCGCTTCGGCTTCATGTGCTTCACCGGCCGGACCGAATAACATGGAGAAAACCGCAAAAACCGACGCACGCGGCGCATCGTGCGTCACACCGAAGAGCGGCGACACGTCTAATCTGGTATTCTTCGTCGGCTTCCACGCAATCGTTGGCCCTACCACAACCCGATACGACGGATCGTCCCTGATCCCCTTGTCCGTAAACGCGGTGAACTGCATTTCCGCGCCGACTTTCAGACGCTCGTGAGGAAGAAAAACCGGCGCCATGACGCTCTGCGCAAATCCATACTCGCGCCCCCGATCCCCGCCGATTTCCTGTTCGAAAAATCCGTTGAGTGACCACTCGATGGTCTCATTAAATTCCTGAGACAAAAGCAGACGCACTTCGTAAGAGTCGGGCAGCGGTTCGCGTTCATTCAGGAATTCCTCCGCTTCGCCTTTCGGTAAGCGCTCGGGCGGACCTTCATCATGAAGAATTCTGCCCGCGCCGAATTTGTATTCCGCAAAAATCGTTGGATTGAGCGGGATTTTATTCCAGTCCGCAAAAGCATAACGGCCTTCGATGCTGAATGTCCGCTCCTGTGTTCGGCCCCGGAACGCCTCGACCGTATTTTCAAACGCAAGCCCGAACCGATGCGGAAGGCCGATCTCGACCTCCTGGGTGAAACGATGGTCCGGTCGGTTAAACCGAAGCGCGTCGCCTTGATAGATCAGCCCCGCGTAAACACTGCCGGGCGGCAGGACATATGCGCCGACGAGATTTGAAAACCGGCCGCGCGACAATCCAGGCGGCGCGCCGTAAGCACTCGGTACTTCCTCTCCCGTAACTACGACGCTTTCAACGACTGCCGACTGCGCATTGATCCGTTGAACAAAGACCAGCCCGCCCCAAATCACGGCGGCTACGATGAAACGTCTGAACGAACGAATTAGCAGATCCATGCGCGTCCATTACAAACTTGTAATCTGTTAGGCAAGCACTTTTCTTGCGCTCATATGCGCCACCACCTCGATCTCAGCCGTCTGCGGAAACATGTCGGCCGGCGTAATTGATTCG
The DNA here is from genome assembly GCA_040004385.1 of Chthoniobacterales bacterium. Classification (GTDB taxonomy): domain Bacteria; phylum Verrucomicrobiota; class Verrucomicrobiia; order Chthoniobacterales; family UBA10450; genus JBDUAZ01. Next base: position 1,192 of record JBDUAZ010000156.1, read on the forward strand.
ACGTCAAACTGCCGTTGCAGTGCGGCTATATCGCGGGCAATCGTCGGCGGATTGCACGAAACATAAATGAGCGATTTCGGTGAAAGATCGAGGAGAGCCTGTCGGACATCGGGCGACAAACCAGTCGCTGGTGGATCGACGATGACTGCCGTGGAGGCGAGCTCCGCCTGATCGAGCTGCAAACGCAATTCCGCTCCGACGTCGCCTGCGATGTACATTTCGTTTTCGCGAATATTTCCTTTGGCTGCCGCAATCGCGAATCGGTCCCAGTCTATTCCCACGACGCGGTCAAACCGATCGACCAACCGTTTCGCAAAGAATCCCGACCCGCAATATGCGTCGATCAGAAGCCTGCCACCGCTGGCCAGTGATGCGCTGACAACATCAGCCATCGCCACCGCGACGTCGTCGTTCGTTTGCGCGAAAATGCGCGACCCCCTTTGCGCGCGCAAAGTGTAATGGCCATCGCGCACGTGCCCCGCCCGCAATCGCGTCAGGGCCTCATTCACTTCCGGGACGGAGATGGGGCAAACTTTGATGTCGATCAATTCATGGACGTCGCGCCGATAGAACCCGACGACATTGTCCTGCGCATGAACCGTGATGCGGTTGCGATAACCGTACGGCCGAGGCGAGGGGATTATGGGCCGCATGGGCGGCTCCGCCAAACGACCAATGCGCCGCATCGCCTGCTCGACCTGTCGCGCTTTTATCTCAAGCTGATGCTCGTAGCTGATGTGCTGATAACTGCAGCCGCCACATCGACCAAAGTAGGGACATTCCGGCGCGACACGGTTCGGTGAAGCGGCGACGACTTCGAGCAATTCACCTTCCGCGAAGTGCTTCTTCTCGCGCGCGATATTCGCGCTGATCTGTTCGCCCTCGATCGTGAACGGAACAAAGATCGCCTTTCCCTGATTACGGGCTACGCCTTTGCCGCCGAACGCAATGTCGGTGATTGTCAGGTCTACGTGCATTGTAGCGGCGGCTCTCCCGAGCGCAGAAATCACATGTCTCTGCCGCCGAGACGGCGGTAGCTACAACTCAGTAGTGGCGAACGTAAGGATACTTCGATTCGAACCCGAGCTCGGGCGGGAATTCCTGATAGCCCGCATGAATATAGCGAGTGTCATTCGGTAGAATCGGAAAGTAGGTTCCGCGATTTGCCGGGAATGGAAACGTTACAATTTCGAAAATGCCCGCATGAAAACGCATGTAGCTGCGCGCGACTCCACGCACGACGCCGTAGCCAGCAGCGGCAGAGTTCCCTTCGTCCTGATTAATTTTTGCTATCGTGACGGGGAGTTCCGCGATGCCCCACACCATGTTCGAAACGCCTCGGCCAAGCTTGCGTGTCGGTCCCTGCTCATTTGAGGGCGGATCCTGAATGTCGGCGAGCGCGGTTGTGACGCAGGCGACGGTGAACGCGACTACGAGCCAATTTTTCATACGCGCCTTCTACCTAACCGAATCGCGTCCCGGAAATCAATCTTCTATTTTCGCCCTGCAGCATTCGGCGACGTTCTTGTTGCTCGCATCGAAACGGTGATCGTAATGGCGAGCACGACGAGAATGACGAGGAGTGAGATCCCGTTCGAAATTCGAACGTAGTCGGCAATGATCATCTTCGTTCCGACAAAGCCGAGGATGATCGCGAGGCCGGTTTTCAGATGCACAAATCGATCGACCATGCGCGCGAGGAGGAAGTAGAGCGAGCGCAAACCCAGGATGGCGCAGATGTTCGAGGTGTAGACGATGAACTGATCGGTTGTAATCGCGAAAACCGCCGGGATGGAATCGACGGCGAAGATAAGGTCCATGACGTCGACCAAAATCAGGACCAGCAGAAGAGGTGTGAACATGAGCTGTCCGCGGGCCCGGACGACGAAGCGGCGACCGTGGAATTCGCGCGTGATGGGCAGCACTCTGCGGCAGAAACGCATAAAGAAATTTTTCTCGAAATCGAGCTTCGCGTCGCGGTCGAAGAGCATGCGCAATCCGGTGAGAACGAGAAAGGCGCCGAAGATGTAGAGGACAAAATGAAATCGCTCCACCAGCGTGACGCCCAGCCAGATCATGACGCCACGCATGACGAGCGCGCCGAGAATTCCCCACACCAGGACGCGATGCTGCGAGCGAGGTGGGACGCGGAAGTAAGTGAAGATCAGGACAAATACGAAAATGTTATCGACGCTAAGGGAGTACTCGATGAGATAGCCGGTCAGAAAATCCAGGGCTGTATCGGGACCGCGCCACTTGTAAACGAGGACGTTAAATGCGAGCGATACGACGACCCAGAGAAGGCTGCGGAGACCGGCCGCGCGCATCGAGAGTTCGCGATTGCGCCGTTTAAAACTGAGGAGGTCGACGGCGAGCGCGACAAAGACGCCGAGGTGAAAGGCGATCCAAAACCAGATGCTCGTCGACACGGCGCGAACCGTTCCATGCGCCGCACCTCATCGCAATATTGAATGCCCACTGCCATGCAGTTTTCTCTGGCCAAGCAGGACGTTCCCCGTAACTTGTTCGACCTTGCATGGACGCAGAGCTCGAGAAAATCGTCGAATCAGGAAAACTCACCGCAAAGTCCGCTGATCAGCTGGAGAAATTAAAGCCTGGCACCTACTGCCTGCACAAGAGCTGGGGCTTCGGGCGGGTCGCCGAATGGAACCTTTTGCTCAACCAAATCGTTATCGATTTCCAAGGCAAAAAAGGACATGCCATGCAGGTTTCCTACGCTGCTGAAAATCTGGCCGTTATTCCGCCCGAGCACTTCCTCGCGCGAAAAGCCAACGACCTCGGGTCGATCAAAGGACTGATTAAAAAGGATCCGGTCACGCTCGTTCGAAATGTTCTCGAGAGCCTCGGCGGAGCGGCGACGCAGACGCAGATCAGTGAATTGATGACGGGCGATCTATTCACGGAACCGGAATGGAAGCGCTGGTGGGATTCGACAAAAAAGCTACTCAAGAAGGAGGGCTACTTTCTGATTCCAACGAAGAAGACGGAGCCAATCCGGCTTCGCGCAGAAAAGGTTTCGCGCGCCGACGAGCTAATCACCTTTTTTGATCAGGCGCGTCAACCGAAAGAGCACGCCGCGGCGCTTGATCAAATCATAAAATTCCACAACGAGTTCGAAGATCCGGAGAAGCAATTGCAGCCGGTCATCGACACAATCGAAGCCGCGGCCGCGCGTAATCAACGGCTGAATCCTGCGCTCGTCTTCGAATTGGTCATGGCGCGGGATGATCTCATCGAGCGATCTCCGAAACTGCGCAGCTCAAATTCGGACCTGACGCTTGTCCGCCTCATCCAGGAAGAGGAACCACGCCTCATTAATATCCTGCCAAAGCTTCCCGCGGGAAAGGAGCGGCGCGTTTTGCACGCGCTTCCGGTAGCACTCGGCGAGCAATGGACGGTCCGGGCTTTTCAGCTTCTGCAGAGCAATCATTCTCGCGCTGTCTCGCAACTGCCACGCGTTTTTGTTGAGCGGGGACAACAGGCCGAACTCCGCGCGTATTTGCAACGAGGAATCCGCGAGCACTCGCTCACGAGCGAGGCTCTATATTGGCTTTGCCGCGAACGCGGCTCAGAATGGCGTGAATTAATTACGCCCGAGCTTCTCGGCGCAATTCTTTCCGCGCTCGAGCGGGACCAGCATAACGAAAACAGCCGGGGAAGCCGCCTGCGCGATCTGGTTCTCGAAGATCGCGAATTAATTCCCGACATGTTTTCCGGTGCGGACGCGAGTGTGGCGCGCGATTCCATGCGCCGCCTGATGCTAACGCCAGTCTTCGATGAGTTAACGAAGCGCTCGCTGCTCGCGCGCATCATCAAGCTTTATCCGCAGCTCGAAAGCGTAATCACCGGCGAACAGAAAGAAGAAAAAAGCGAAGCGCTGATCGTCTCCTGGAGCAGTCTGGATAAACGCAAAGCGGAGTTCGAGGAACTCGTAAACAAGAAGATCCCCGAGAACAGTAAAGAGATCGGCGTCGCGCGCTCTTACGGCGATCTCCGCGAAAATTTTGAATTCAAAGCGGCGAAGGAAATGCAGGCGGTCCTGATGCGGCGGAAATCCGAACTGGAACAAGCTCTTCACCGCGCGCGCGGCACCAGTTTTGAAAATCCCGATACATCGCAAGTTTCAATTGGGACGGTCGTGACGCTACGCGAGAATGGCTCCAGCCGAACAGAGACTTACACAATCCTCGGCGCATGGGACAGCGATCCCGCGACCGGCGTGATATCGTACCAGACCGCGATCGGTCAGGCACTAATGGGCCAAAAAGTTGGCGAAGCTGCGACGCTAAATAAAGACGACGGAGGCGCGGGCACCTACGAAATTATCTCGATTGCGCCTGCACCTGTCGACCAAATCATAAGCGACGAAATGGCAGATGCTTCTTCGACCGACGCCGTGTCGGTCTGACGGATCGGGCAGGGGATTCTACGGCATCGAGTTCGCTAACGTCAGTTTAGACGCGCGATGAAGCTTTCTGAGAAAATCCGGAAGCTCGGGGAGCCAGCGACGGCCCTGAGTTTTAAGCGCGCAATCAAACGCGCCGTGCGACCGCTACCCGTCAGCCGGTTCATGTCGCGGATCGACCAGTCGAGGTTGCAGGAGATTCAGGAAAAGTACGGCGTCCCGGGCAGCCGCGACTGGCCCAAGTATGTCGAGGCCGAACGCTTTTTAAGATTAAACATCAGGCGCGTGCAGGACATCGGACTCGATCACATGCCGCCGCAACGCATTTTTGATCTCGGATCGGGCGCGGGATATTTCCTCTTCGTTACGCGTGTGCTGGGCCACAGCGGCCTCGGTCTTGATATCGATGACTGCCCACTTTTTCCGGAAATGCTCGAGCTGTTTGGGGTGGAGCGCGTCATCCATCGCGTCGAAAAATTTACGCCGCTGCCCGAGACAGGCATGCAATACGATTGGATAACGGCGTTCTCGATTTCGTTTGCCGACCACATGAAAGGGAAATCCTGGGACGTAGCGGAATGGGATTATTTCCTGACTGACGCGACGAAACATCTGGCCCCGGGCGGCCGCATTTATCTCGATATGAACCCGCGCCGGGACGGCTCATTTTATTCTGAGGAGTCCCGGCAGTTTTTCCTCCGCCGCGGCGCAGTCATTGATCGACGTTCCAAGCTGCTTTTTCCACCGAAGTAATGTGGTAATCGATTGATTCCGCGCCGCAGGTCCGCTTTGTTCGCTAGATGACCGAGCCCATCTATATCGCGCAGGCGAAGCAGTCTCTCTACTTGTTGCCGAAAATGGCGAACCGGCACGGTTTGATCGCCGGGGCCACGGGGACCGGCAAAACCGTCACCTTGCAGACGCTCGCCGAAAACTTTAGCGCACGTGGCGTGCCGGTCTTCATGGCCGACGTAAAAGGCGATCTCGCCGGCTTGAGTCAGCCCGGCGGTAACAACCCGAAGATCGTCGAGCGCGTGAAGGAGCTGAAGATCGCGGATTTCAAAGGCGAAGCGTCGCCTGTGGTGTTCTGGGATGTATTCGGTGAAAACGGTCATCCCGTGCGCGCGACTGTTTCAGAAATGGGTCCGCTCCTGCTTGGGCGTTTGCTTGAGCTGAACGACACGCAGGAAGGCGTGCTCAATATGGTGTTCAAGATTGCCGATGAAAGCGGCCTGCTGCTTCTCGACCTCAAAGATCTACGCTCGATGTTGCAATACGTTGCGGATCACTCGACCGATTTCCAAACGCAGTACGGCAACGTCTCGGCCGCCAGCGCCGGCGCGATCCAGAGGAACCTGCTCGCGCTCGAATCACAAGGCGCAGACAAGTTCTTCGGCGAGCCCGCGCTTGATCTCGATGACCTCATCCAGACGCAAAACGGCCGAGGCGTGATCAACATTCTCGCCGCCGAAAAGCTGATGCAACAGTCGCCGAAGGTTTACGCGACCTTCCTGCTCTGGCTGCTCTCGGAGCTTTTCGAGAAACTGCCGGAGATCGGCGACCCGGAAAAACCGAAGCTCGTTTTCTTTTTCGACGAAGCGCATTTGCTCTTCGCCGATATCGAACCGGCGGTCGAGCAGAAAGTCGAACAGATGGTCCGGCTGATTCGATCGAAAGGCGTCGGCGTTTATTTCGTGAGCC
>JBDUAZ010000139.1:0-7169 GCA_040004385.1 Chthoniobacterales bacterium
CTGCCGGATTGGATTGAAAAAAAACGTGCGAGTTATTTGCCCCAGATCTTCTCGATAAACGCGGTCCGTCCGGAGCCGACGTGGTACGCTTCGTAATCCGCGCGATTTTTGAGGTAATACTTCTGGTGGTACTCTTCGGCCGGATAGAATTTGACTGCAGGAAGGATCTCCGTGGCGATCGGTTTTTGAAATTTGCCGCTCTTCGCCAGCTTCTCTTTTGAGGCCTCCGCGATCTTTTTCTCCTCTTCAGTCGCGCAAAAGATCGCCGCTTGATAACTGAGCCCAATGTCATGGAATTGGCCGTCAGCCTGCGTCGGATTGATGTTTCGCCAGAAGATGTCAAGGAGCTGGTCGTACGAGATTTGCGCAGGATCGTAGGTGACCTCGATCGACTCGCGATGCTGCGTTTTGTGCGCGGAGACTTTCTCGTAGGTCGCGTCTTCGGCGCTGCCGCCGGCGTACCCCACAACAGTTTTGATTACGCCTTTCGCGTGATCGAACGGCGGTTGCATGCACCAGAAACAGCCGCCGGCAAAGGTCGCTGTTTTCGTCGTCGTTTGCGCGATTACCTCCGTGCCACTGAAAAGACAAGCAAGCGTGATAGCAGCGGAGGCGAGAAATTTGTTCATGGCGACGGGACGCAGTTGTTGGACGCGAGACAGTGGAAGTAGAGTGTTCGCCGAATGCGAGGCGCTAGCAAATTATCTCCTGAAGCCGCAATACTGGAACTTATTCCTGCGGGTGATCCGACGTCCCTGAATTTCACGGAAATCTTTGGTCGATCGGCACCGCTCGAGATCGATCTCGGGTGCGGCGACGGAACCTTTCTGACCGCGCTGGCGAAAGAGCGGCCAGAGAGAAACTTCATTGGCGTCGAGCGGATGTATGGTCGGTCACGAAGCGCCTGCCGGAAGCTCGCAAGTCTCCGCCTGACGAATGCCCGGCTTTTGCGCACGGAAATTTCGGACTTGCTCGAGCACCTCGTATCCGAGTGTTCGGTGGATTCGTTCCATCTGATGTTTCCCGATCCGTGGCCGAAGCGGAGACACGAATCTCGACGCGTCGTGACGCGGCAATTCCTGCAATTGATCCATGTGGCGTTGCGCACTGACGGGATGCTTCGAATCGCTACAGATCAACCAGACTATTTCGAACAAATCGATCGCATGGCGCGTGCCTCCGAGAACTTTAAAATCGACGAAAGCGGAAGTGGCGACAGATTGCCGAAGAGCGCGTTTCAACAACGGTATGAACGTGACGGCGCAGACATTTACCGCGTCGTAATGCGAAAAGTATCATCCGTGAGAGAAGGCTTTATCTCGCAGCTACCCGGTTGAAATCGCAAGCGCACAGCGCCCGTTTTGTCCTGCCGAAACAGCTTGATGCCGCGCGCTTCCAGCATCTGTGCCCAATCATCCTTGATGCGCTCGTTCTCGGGAAAATCGCGTGATGTGGCGATGATTGCACGCGGCTGGACTGCATCGAGAAACTCCTGAGAACACGACACACCGGAGTGGTGTTGTCCCTTAATAAGCACATCCGCGCGAAGATCCGTAGCGGCCGCCAGAAGTGCGTGTTCGGTCGGGGCGCCCGCATCCGACATCAAAAGAACACGCGCCGAACGTCCGATGAGGAGTTGGAGGACGAGCGCCTGATCGTCCGCATTAGGCGCTTCGAAATCCCGAGTCGGAAACAACACGCGCGCGGCGACGTCGGCAGACAATTTCCATTGGTCGCCGATAGTGGGGAGATTCCGGGTCATGTGTCGATCGCCGAGCTCACGAATCAATTGTTGGTGGATCTTTGAGCGATCACGCGCAGCGCTATCAATCAGCTGGCGCGGATGGAATAGTTCGATTGCAGCGCTCGCGCCGCCGAGGTGTCCGGCGTCGCCGTGGGTCAGGAGCAATCCAGCGAGTCGGTTCACGCCGCGCGAACGCAAGTAATCGCGCACTGTTCGGTCGAAATCACGGCTGCTCCCAGCGTCGAAAAGCCAATCCTGTTCAGACGTTCGGACGTGGATCGCAGCGCCGGATCCCACATCGAGAACCGTGATGTCTGCGCTGGATCGAGCAGGCCAGTGGGGCCGCTCCATATAGAAATGGCCGCCGGGAGATTGCGCGAACAGATGCACTAAGGCCAGGATTACGCGGGCAAAAAACCAATTCGCGTTATTAAACACAACTGAAAGCGTGGTGCTGATCGGCGCGCTGATAATCGATATCAATCCGCCGGCCAAAACGAAAAAAGCGATCGGAACGACCGCAAGGTTCGCAATTAGCGAGATCGGTGTCACGAGGTGGTAGTACCAAAGCATTAAGAGCAAAGAGCCAATCCACGCAGCGAAGGAAACCGATGCGCCGCGTGCGAACCACCAGATGGCGCGGTCTGCGATTCTGCGCCGCCGGCTAAACAGAGATCGCGGCAGGAATGGATCGTGTGCAAAAAGCCGCCGCAGCCAACGGAAAACTGGGTCCGCGAGCAACACGATTGTTGTGACAACGGCAAAGGAAAGCTGAAAACCGACGGCAAACAGTTCGTTCGTGTCCCAACAAAGAATCATCATCGCGGCGGCGGCGAGACTGTTTAGCGCAAATACTTTTCGTTCAGCAAAGAATCCGACGAGTAACACTGAGCTCATGAGCGCTGCGCGCACGCTCGCAGTGTGAAGACCGGTGAGCGCGGAATAGAAAAGCAGCGCCGGCACGATGAATCCGATTGCCCACTTGCGATGTACGCGCGCGACCGTCGCAACAATCCAAAGCAACTGCGCGACAATTCCAACGTGCAGACCGGCGACCGCGAAAAGATGAAGCGTACCAGTTTGCTGGAAAGGTTCTTCGATGTCGTCGGGTGTCTGATGACGTAAACCGAGCACCATCCCGCTAACCAACGACTGCACGTCAGGCGAATCTTCGATCCCGCGGCCCAGTGTCTTGTTGAGCCAGCGGCGCGACTTTTGCGCGGCGTGAAGCACGAAGTTGCCCAGGGTATGACGAACAAGCGTGCCGTTTTCGGGGTAGCGAACGATTAATTGGCGTCGCACGTCATGGCGCGCCAGGTAGGAGCGCATGTCAAACTCGCCGGGATTCCTTGTGGGCGGAATTGGCTCGATCGTGCCGAAAAGATATAGCTCGTCCCCAAATTCCACTGGCCGCTTCCAGCGGGCGAAAACAGTTGCGTGCGAAACACGCCGCGTCCCATCCATGTCGATCGACTGAAGGTGAAGGAGAAACGACGCCATACCCGTCACCGAGATTCGCGGTTCGCTCGCAACGACGCCGCGAACGCTCATCGCACGCGGCGCGTCTCCAAATTCCCTCGCAAGCTCTTGTCCGGGCGAATGCGCAATACGCATGCCGTGGACGAAAAAGAACGCGGCCGCCACCGCCGCATAGGTCGCGAGACTGCTGCGCCTAACAAGAGCAACGAGCGCGAAAACCCCGATGGCGCCGAGAGAAAGAGCCGAGAAGTTTGGAGTAAAATCGGCGCAACCAATCCCAACTGCCGCCCCAATCGAGAGGCCGACGAAGGGCTGGCGTGGCCACGCCCTTAGCGCTGCCATTTCACCTCGTTAGCTCGAGATTACCAAATTCATCATCGCGCCGTGTTGCTTCACCCGGTGAAGTTTATATGGTTGCGCGACAGTGCCGATTCCTTTTTCGAAGAAAAGCCGGCGAAGTGTCATAAGGGCATCTGAGAACGGCGTAGCAAAGCCCTCCACGAAGGTTGGGCTGCGCCCCAGTTCGGACTGGCACAGGCGAAATTTTCTGACCAGTGTTTTGATCCCGTCGCTTTTCACAAAGCGATCCGTTGTCGGCGCGCCGCCGCTTTTTCCGAAGGTCAAGAAAGGCGAGATTTGCATCACGTGGATCGGTCACGCCTCGTTCCTCATCCAAACGCAGCAGGTGAATGTTTTGATCGATCCGAACTGGTCGATGTGGCTGAAGGTGATAAAGCGTCTCAAGCAGCCTGGGTTCGACATTTTCCATCTGCCCTCGATCGATTTCGTGCTGGTGACGCACGCGCATTTCGATCATCTCGACCGCCGCACTTTGCGAAAGGTTGCGGCCGATCAGCCGATCGTGGTGCCGGTCGGCGTGGGGAATCTGGTGCACGATCTCGGCTTTAACATTGTGCATGAACTCGATCACTGGCAGCGCGTGGAGCTCGGTCCGCTCTGCGTGTCGCTTACCCCTTGTCATCATTGGGGCGCCCGCCTGCTGCATGATTCCCACCGCGGATTCGGCGGTTTCATCATCGAAGCGGAAGGGCGTTCGATTTTTCATTGCGGCGACAGCGCGTACTTCGACGGTTTTCGCGAAATCGGAAAACGCTTCGACATCGAAATCTCGCTCCTTCCGATCGGCGCCTACGATCCGCCGAGCGGCCGTGAAGTACACATGAATCCGGAAGAAGCGGTCCAGGCATTCAAGGAACTTGGCGCAAAAACCTTTGTGCCGATGCATTACGGTAGCTTCAGACTTGGTTACGAGCCGCTCGACGAGCCGCCGGCGCGCCTGCTCGCGTGCGCGCGCGCGCACGGGATCGAGAAGAAAATTCTCGTGATGACCGAAGGCACTCCCGTCGTGCTCTAGGTCCCTGTAATCTTGCTTCCGCCTAACGAATTGCAGGTCGACGGAGCGTATCCACGTCGGAGGATCGGGTTTATCGGTCCGCTTTTGGCGGGGAGCGCGGTCGTGGCCTTGATGTCGATTCTTTTCGGGCGCGATCCGAATCTTTTTTGGAACGACGACTACGAATTATCGATCCTTCCGGTATTTGCGGATGTTGCCCGCAGTTGGTCGGAAGGTCACTTTCCGCTGCTGAGCCCGTATTCGTGGGTCTGCAGCAATCTCGCAGGCGAGTTTCAATACGGGACCTTCTCCGCCTTTATTAATGCGGCGGTAGTTTTGATTTGGAAATTTCCTCTGACCTTTTCCCAACAAGCGGCGGCACTCTCGATGTCGCATCTTTTTGCCCTTGGCGCTGGAGGCTACGTGCTTGCGCGGGGTCGCAATTTGCCAGCGCCGCTTTCGACGATGGTGGCCCTCGTGACGGCTGCGAACGGATGGATCGTTTGCTGGGGCGCAACGGATTGGTTCGGCGCGCTGGGCGCGCTGACGTGGTTTCCGTGGGCATGGTGGGGTCTCGAACGGGCGCTCGATCAGAAGCGAGGCCGGTATCGCTTTTTGTGGCCGGCGCCCTTCGTCTATCTGCTCATTGCCGGCGGATTTCCTTACACGGTGTTGATGCTCGGTCTGCTTACCGCCTGGCTCGCGTTGCAGAAGCTGGTGAAAACGCGTGCGCTTGCTTCCATTCTGCCGCTCGCGCTCGGCAGCCTCCTCGGCGCCGGGCTTTCTTCGCCCGCGTGGCTCGCATTGTTCGATTATGTCCATGGCTCCCTGCGGGAGGCGCAGGAGAGCGTCGCGCATTTCCAGTGGGTCGTTCCGCTGAGGGCATTGCCGGGTTTTATTTTGCCTTCGTGGACGACCAATTGGACCGATTTCTCCACCCGGTCGATGCCACATACCGCGGCCGAGATGGCATGCGGTCTGGTAGCCCCGGTCGCCTTGTTTTTTGGATTGAGCCGGTTTGGCCGATCACTCGTTAGGCAGATCAAATGGGAATTGGGTTTGCTCATACTCGTGCTGATTATTTCCATGCTACCGAGCCCGAACGTGTTTCGGTGGAGTTTCCGCTGGCTCCCTTTTGTGCATTTGGTGCTCGCGATCTGCGCTGCGCACACGCTCCAGATGCTGCAATTAAAGCAGAGCGGGAGAACACGGCGGGTATTGCTGGGTCCCGGCGCTGTGGCCGTGGCGCTCGTCGCTCTCACGGCGGGAGCGATGTTCGCCACCAGGTCGACTGGTCCCTATGGCGGTCGGTTATCTATCGTGATGTTGGGAATTGCGGTTCTTTGGGCCGGATCGGAGCTGTTGCCGGAACGCATGCGGACACTTCGCTCGTGGATCCCCGCGGCCATTACCTTCAGCGCGCTCCTCGCAACCTATTTGTCCATTCCGCCAAACTGCGGAGTTCCTCGCTATAACCTGAGTCAGCAACTCACTACCGCTTCTCCGCTCGATCCCGTTCGTCTTTACTTGAGCGTTTATCCTCCCGCGGAGCACACCTATCGCATGGAAAAAAAGCCGGAAGCTGTCGGGCAAATTATGCGGCCCGGAAGCACCTCGATGTTCGCCGGAATTCGATTGGTCAATGGTTACAGTCCCATCCGGCCATCTGGCGTGGCGCGGGAATTCGGCTTCGCTATTCATGGCGAAATCGATCCGATCGAAGCTGAGAATTTGCTTGCTCACGAAGCGGGAGCGGAGGGCGAACTGAGCCTGCTCGGTGTGGATGGAATCGTGGTCGCGCAAGAGCTTACGCTCAAACCTGCACCCGAAACCGAATGGCAGCTTGCCACTTCCACTAACGAGGGCCGGGTTTATCACCGGAGCGGCGAGCCGTTCGCACGGGTGCGTGCCGTAACGGCAATTGATTCCCGGCCTAACGAACAGTTCGCATCAGCTGCCGTGACCATCATCGAAGATTCGCGCAATCGCGTGGTGGTTGATGTCAATGTGCCGGACGGAAATCAACCGGCGCTGCTCACGTTTGCGCGGCCGTATTTTAACGGATACCGCGCGCGCGTTGCCGCCAAGCGGTTTCTCGTCGGATCACATCGCGGGCTGATGCCGGTCGTCGAGCTGCCAGCCGGAACAAAGGGACGGCTCGTGCTCGACTACCGGCCGTGGTGGCTGGTCGGCGGCGTTACTATCGCTGCAGCCTGCGCGCTTGTTGTAATCGGGGGCGCGATTGTCGCCGCGCGGAATCGCCGGGTGTGACGCCGCGATCGCGCTGCGGAGCTTCCTCAGCGTCGTTCGGACGATCGTTTCGAGAATTATTCGGGCCTCCGGACAAGCATTCCCGCGCATTGGCCAACTTCTGTATCGAAATGCGACCAACTTGTTGATAGAACTGTCGTGTCGACGGCGCGATCAGCACTTGTTTGGGTATGTCGCGCGAAACTGAAGCTATGAACCCGCGCAACTTCTTCGGCGAGCTGAAGCGGCGGAATGTTTACAAGGTCGCGGTCGCCTACGCAGTAGTCGCGTGGCTCCTAATCCAGGTGACTGCGCAGATTTTTCCATTTTTCGATATTCCGA
>JBDUAZ010000028.1:0-2147 GCA_040004385.1 Chthoniobacterales bacterium
CATCGCCAGGTGTAATTGGTCGACGATAAATTCGATACGTCTTATACTTATTCGCGCCGATCGTTTCGAGAAATCGATTGATGAGGAAGTTGTCTTCCAGCGTGAGACTGCATTCGCCGAACATTCCGCGTTTCACCATCGCCGTTTCGATAACTTGCAAGACGAGGCGCTCGGCGATGCCCTGTCGACGATGTTCCGAGACCACGCCAAGAGCGACGAGCCGCACTTTTTTGATGCGGTTTTTGTAATAAAGCAGTTTCGAAAGACCGATCGGTAGCCCGAAACGAAATAGACGCCCGTTGATCTTCTGTAAGGCAACGTTGATGTCCGGCACGCAGAGAATGAAACCGACGGGTTCCCTGTCGACCTCGGCGATCAATGTGAATTCGGGCACGACGATCGGTTTCAGCTCTTTCGTCATGTAGGCGAATTCCTTCGCTGTGAAAGGGACGAACCCCCAATTTTTCTCCCACGCCTTGTTGTAGATTTCGCGAAGGCGAGCACTCTCGGCGTTAATATTTTTCAGGTTCGCGGCACGGATCGTTACCGGATGATGATCTTCGAAACGGCGCGCAATCTTTCGCAGCCGCCGCACCGCCTCGGCGGGTTTTGCAAGCCACCAGGCGTACCAGTCTTTCGCTTTCGTGAAACCGCAGCCTTCGATCAGCTGCGCGTAATACGGCGGATTATGCGAGGTAAGAAGAGTTGGAGGATGTTGGAAACCGTCGATCAATAGCGCGCACACGTAGTTTGTCGAGTAATCGATCGGGCCCATTATTTCGTCGCGCCCGCGATTTCGCAGCCACCCGGCAGCCGCGTCCAGGAGAGCCCGCGCAACGTCCAAATCGTTGATGCATTCGAAGAGACCGAAGCAGCCGACGTTGGTTTGATGGAGCGCGTTATAGTTCGGATCGTCGCTCGCCATGATCCGGCCGACGATTCCGCCGCTTCGCCGCGCAAGAAACAGCGCCGCCGCGCCGTGCTCGAAGAATGGATGCTTGTGCTGATCGAGGAATTCCTTCCGCTCGATAAGCAGCGGCGGGACCCAGACAGGATCGTTCGCGTAAATCCGCCACGGGAACGTGATAAAGTGATCACGATCGGCTTTTGCCGTGACTTCCTGAACTTCGATTGTCCCCACGGTTAGCTCATCCCGCGGCGAAGCGTCGCGGCGCCGTTTTGAGGTCCCATCGAAAGCAACCTCCCGTAAATGCCCTCGTGCCGCAGCAGCAGGAAAATCAAAACGAAATTAAAAAGCGTTATTTCGCTCCAGAAGAACCAGTGCGGACGAGCGAGCAGGAGAAACATAAAGAGTAAAAACATCCGGGAATTGGTGGCCAGTAATCTCCCCCACTTGAGGAGAGGCCGGCAGGACTGCCGGTATTCTCGCGTCAGCCATTCCGGCACACCGCCGTGGAAACTCTTATGCAATTGGCGCAGCTTCGGGACCAGCGCCTCCTGCGGCTGGACATAGTTGAGGTAGGCTCTCATGGCCAGTTTCTTACTGGTTTCTCGCCAACTGATCCCCTCATAAGCGCCGCGCGCTTCGTGAGCAGAGTCCATTTTTCCGCGTGGTTTTCGCGCGGCGAAATAAAGATAACCGTCGCGATAAAAATCAGCCACCATGCTTTGCACTGCGTGGCTGATTCCCGCGGCGATCGCAAGCAACCAAATCGCATGCGATCCTCCTTCCGCGATGTAGCGCAGTGCTATGTGCACATAGATGCTGAGAAAAACCAGATAATCGGCGAAGCCATCCACGACCGCTCCAACAAGACTGGCCTGATTTGTTAAGCGAGCGAGCTGCCCGTCCGCATTGTCGAATGCATTCCCAGCGACCTGCAGCGCCATGCCGATAAGGTTTAGGCGGAGATCGGGATAATAATAAAAATGTCCCGCCGCGATTCCAATGCCGCCACCCAGGAGCGACACCGTGCTCGGCGTCAGCCGCAGGAAGGCGAAGAAGCGCGCGAGCCGAAATCCAATCGGTCGATAAAAGTGCAGGTCCAGCCAGCCTTCGACGTCGCGCGCCTTGTAGGTTTCCTCAACTGTCGAGAGGGCCGGTTTGGCCGACTCTCCACTCGTTAGGCCGGGCGATTCGACCTCCGCCATCGGTTCACTTAAACGTTCTCTAGAAGCTGCGGGAC
>JBDUAZ010000047.1:0-7093 GCA_040004385.1 Chthoniobacterales bacterium
AGACGTGTTCGCGCAGACTGCAGTCGTTTGATCATCACCTCGCTCATTCGCTTGAACAATTCGAAACCGAGCGACGGATCTGCGTCGCAATATTCACGAAGCACCGTGCCGTAGAAGAAGATTGCGTTCGTCGGCTCGATTGCGCGCGCGGTGAAGTGCCACTCAAACGGAGGGAAGAGCCATGACCAACCGAGCAAATCCCCGGCTCCGATGACGTCGATCGTAACCAATTCGTTCGCTTTGCCTGGAGATTCGAGCACCACCTTACCGCTCTCAATCAAATAGAAACGGTTCGCGGTTTCACCCTCGTGGAAGATAACCTTGTCCGCCTCAATGCTCGTCCGCATCGCACTATCCGCGAGCAGCCGAATGTGATGCTCGTTCATTCCCATCAGGAATGGATGGGCTGCGACTGCTTGTTCTAACGTCTGTGAATTCATGTGTGTTCTCTCCCTTTGTTGGTTTGACGCTAACGACGCAAGAGGGAAGCCGCGTTGATTCAAATCAAGGTTCCAGCGAAATGATGAACTCATTTCCTCCCGAGTTATTGGCTTACCTCAGAGCTCTCCGAGGTTGCGCTGGAGCAATCGTTGCAGCTCCCGCGGCTGCGTGATGGTGATCGTGCTCCCGCTCATTCGGAGTAGTTTTAGCTTGCGGAACTTCGACAGGGTTCGGGAGAGCGTTTCGCTGGTCGTCCCCATTTCCGAAGCCAGCACACGCTTGGTCGCCTCGAGCTGGATCATCTGCGGCGCATTCGCGATCGGTTGAGGGCAGCGCTTCAAAAGCCAGTTCGCCAGCCGCGTCTCTATGTCCTTTAAGGTGAAATCGTCCACCAGCGCAACCAGCACGCGCAGATGCTGACTCAACGAGCCGAGCATCCGTAGTGCGAGCTCAGGTCGCTTGCGCAGGAGTTGAACGAAATCCCGCTTCGGGACGAGCAGGACGTTGCTCGAAGTCATGGCCCGCGCGTCTGCTGGATAACCCGCCGGCGCAGCAAGTGACGCTTCCGCGAAGGTTTCGACCGGTCGAAATACATGGATCACTTGTTCTTTTCCCAGCGAGCTGACGCGGTGGACGTTGATCGCCCCGCGCTGCACGATGTAGAAGCCTTCAGCAGGATCACCCTGGCGGAAAAGGTAATCCCCTCTCGCTAGCCGCTTCGGGATGACCATCGCCGCGATACTTTGGATGTCCTCCGCGGGCAGCCCTAACAAGAGCTGTGAGCTCCGCAGACAACTCTCAATGACGGTTCGTTTGAACCGCAACTCGTCCAGCGCCATTGCCGAACTTATACGGGCCTGATCGTCACTCGTCCCGCCAAAAGTGGGTGACCCACCCGCTGCCGGGCTGCCGCTCTACGCGCGATTGGAATCCTTCGCTGCGCAGAAGTTCAATTAACGGAGAAGGCAAGAACGGTGCTACCACCGACAGACCTTGGCCAGGCTGCAACGCATCGACCGTCGCGCGAATTTTCGAGAATGGGTCGTCACCTCGCGTGAGGATTGGCCGGACATCCAGGAGCTTAAACCTCGGCGTTTTCATTCTTCCCACCGGTTGAGCCGACGGCTGGCAATCATCATCAGCGCGCCCGACCAGAAAATTGCGATCGCTGCAAACCACACACCGGCGTGCCCGATCCACCAATTTGCGAGCGGCGTTTTGTTCGCGGCCTCCGAGGGAATTTGCTGCAGCGCGAAGAGCGCTTCGATGCGGAACGAATCGAGCGGATTTAACATTAGCGTCGCGACCCAGAGATCAGGCACGCTCTGCATCACGGGCCAGCGCGAGGCGAAGAGCGCCACGAGATCAACGCCAAATAACAAGAGCAACCACGCGCTCACGCCAATGATCAGCGCTTGCGCGTGGTCGTGCGCGAAAAAACCAGCGGCCAATCCGCATGCGATAAAGACAGCCGCCAGGATCAGCGTCTGTACGTAGAGAGGCACCAGTATTATCAGCGCCGAACCGGTGAAGAGCGCCGGCAAAAAGAGAAACAAGAGCACGCCGCCAAAGATCGAGAATAACGCAAGGAATTTGCCGATGACATAGGCGCCGCGCGCGACCGGTTGCGTGAAGAGAAGCGGCCACTCTTCGCGTTCGCCTTGCGCGCTGCTCAGTCCGGCGAGAAGAGAAAATAGCGAAACAAAATAGAGAGCGATTTGGAGGATGAAGAAGTCGACCGCGCTGTCGTCTTCGCTGAAAACGGTCGCGGCGATTCCACCGAACAGTGAAAGCGCGCAGAAAATTTGGAAGTAACGATTGATCAACGCGGCTCGGAACTCACGCGTAAGGATCGCGTAGAGCGGACTGCGAGCCGACTGCCATGAAGTGGCGGCGATCATATGCGGAAGCGGGGGAATACGCGCGGTTCGCCCGGCGGTTTTGAGTTTGATCCGTTTCCGTTGACCACGGTTTTCGTCGAGCCGCCGAAAACGGCACGCGCGGCGCCACTTGGCAGCGCATCGAAATCGTGCGGCAAATCCATCGGATCGAGTTCGCGCTCAATCGCGCCCTTACGACAAAGCAGACAGCGATCGGCGACGCTGTCCCATTCGGCCACGAGATGCGTAGTGATCAGAACGGTTTTACCCCGTTGCGTTTGGCCACGAAGCATCTCCTGCAAACGTGTCCGCCACCCTGGATCGAGACTGAGCCCCGGCTCGTCGAGTAGCAGCACAGGTGCGTCGGCAAGGAGCAAGAGCGCGAGTCCTAGTCGTTGCCGAGTGCCGCCTGATAGCGCCCCGGTCCGAACCTTCGCAAACTCGTCCAGTTCCGTGAGTTCGATCATCGCTCCGCAGCGATCCGGCGCAAGTCCGCGAAGCCGGGCGTAAAAACGCAGCACTTCGGTGCAAGTGAGGCGGGGATGAAAGCTGGGGCTTTGCGGCAGATATGCGAGTGATTGTTGTGCTTCGGTGCGCGCGCTTGCGATATCGAATCCATTCACCTGAACGCGTCCCCCGTCCGGTTGAATCAGCCCAGCGAGAATTTTCATGGTCGTACTTTTTCCAGCCCCGTTCGGGCCGACGAGAAGCGTGATCTCCCCCGGCTCGGCGCGAAGCGACAGACCGCGCAAGACCGGCTTCAGTCCGTAACTCTTCGCCAGATTTTCTGCGGCGATCATCGCTTGTTAGGTATGGCAACTTTCGCGAGCCGTTGCGCGCGAATTCTCCAAAATTGCGAGGTCAGTGGTGCGGGATCTTCGATCGCACTGGCGCCCGGCACCGTCGCCCGCTCGTTGGCGAAACGCAGCAGCTTCACGGCCGGGCTGTCGGAGAGGAGAGCAATCGCCGGAAAATCGCGGCGCAAAATGCCGAAGAGATCGAGTTCGCGATGCGGCAGGTCGCCGACTCCGTCGTGGTTAAGATCCAGCGGAGCCGCGCCATCCCAGAAGTTACCGACGCCATTGACCGCCCACCTATCCCCGGAGCCGTCCAGCCCGCCGGTCTCCACCGGATGCAGGTTGCGCGCGAAAATATTTTCCGTGAAGCGGTTGTCATCACTGTTCGACCCGAATTTCAGTCCGATATAATTGTTGCGGACTCGATTGGCGATCACCTGATTGCCGTTGCACTGATTGAAGGAAAGCCCGACTGCGTTCTGTTCGAGATCGTTCGCTTCGAAACGGCTGCGATCCGTCGATTGAACGATGAGGCCGTAGGCGCGATGTCCGCGATTATCGACGAAGCGGTTTCCGCGAACGGACAGTTCTTTTGAGAACATGATCGCCGCGCCCGCGGCATTTTCTGAGAAGATGTTATTCTCAAAAACGTTGCCATCGGAATACATGTAGTGCAGCCCGTAGCGCGTTTGATGCACCTGGTTGTTTTCCACGCGCGAGTTGTTCGTGAACGAGAAATAAATTCCGTCCCGTGTCTCGCTGATGTCGTTGCCGCGGATCAAATTCCCGTCGCAGTTCCACTGGTGAATCCCGTTGCCGCGCCGGTTCGCGACGAGAGTCGTGTCGCAGTTCTCCGCACTTTGCCCGATGCCTTTTTCAACCGGCTCGGTTGAGGCGGCAATGGTTGTTTTTCCTTCAATGCGGTTATCGAGAATTTGCGCGCCCGAGACTTTCTTGAGATAAATGCCGTGCAGCGAGTTGGCGATCGTGTTTTTCTCGATCGTCGCACGATTGCCGGTGACGAAAACCGCGGCATCGTCGTCCGACAGATTTAATCCGGAGCCCGTGATGCGCAGTCCCGTCACAGTGACTTCATCGGCTGCGATGGTGAGCACTTTTCCGAACCCGTTGCCGCGAATCTCCGCGCCTTCTTCGCCGATGAGCGTGAGCGGTTTGGTGATGTTGACCGCGCCAGCGTGGACGCCGGCTTCAATATGAATCGTGTCGTTAGGTGCGGCGGCGTCGATCCGTTCCTGCAGCGTGGCGGCGTGAGCGGACGCGATAAATATAAGCGCGAACAAGTAGACGCTTGCGCTCCCCAGAAGCTGAACTCGCTCCTTCACGCAGAAGCTTCCTTTCGCGAGAACCAGCCGGCGATCACGATCAATAACACCGAAACGCACAGCAGGATCGCGGCCAGCTCTGGGTAACTGGACTCGCGGAAATTCGCGATTTGCTTTGTGCCGAGCAGCAGAGGCGTGAAAGGCATGATGTGCATCGGCGCGCGCGGATCGAGGTTGTGCCCATACTGGTAGAGCCGGTACCAAAACGATCCGATCGAGAAGATGCCGAAGTAGCAATAGACAGCGAAGAGATCGACCAGGTTACCCATCTGGCCGAAGACGACGGAGCGGAGGATCATGAGTATGATCAAACCGAAGACGAACGGCATCCATCGCATCTCCAGGAAATCGGCCTGCACAATCGACGCCATACCGATATAGTGATTCAGGTTGTTAATCTCGACCAGGTGCTGGCCTTTCAATCCGCCGCCGACGATTTTGTAGCAGTAGATGAACAAATCGAGGCCGTCCGAATATTGCGGGGCGACGAGATGCAACCGCCAGAGCGGGAAGAAGAGCGCCGTGACGATCGACGCCGCCGACAAAAGGAGTAGCAGACGCGACCAGATATTCAGCGGCCGCGCGAGGAAACGGAACTCCTGGCCGAGCAGGTTTGATATATTTTTCTTCATAGACTTGGGCGCCTAACGAGGCCCGGAACTTATTCGTTCTCCAGCCTCGCAGGATCGATTCGCTATTGTCCTGGAGTCGCGGCCGGCGCTGCGGGAGCGGTATTCTGGTAAACCGCGCCCGGCAAAGGCTCACCCGCTTTGCTCACGACCAAGTAACCCTGCATCTCCTGATGCAGTGCCGAGCAAAAGTTCGTGCAGTAATACGGAAACACGCCCGGCTTCGTTAGTTTGATGTGAAACGTTTTCGTTTCACCCGGATCCATCACCACGTCGACGTTATTTTCGACTAACCCGAAACCGTGAATCATGTCGCGGGTTTGCTCGATGTTCGTCACGGCCACGGTAAGGTCATCGCCGACTTGCGCGTCGATCCGATCAGGCACGAACCGGCTGCGCACCGCCGTCACTTTCGCCAGGACGCTGGTGCCGGTGCGGGTCACGCCGGCCGTTTCCTTGTCCCAAACTGCATTCGGATCCTTGTTGTCCGCTTTCGGATAGACTTCGGCGGGCTCAATCTCAGAGACTTTCAGTATCTGTGCGAAATGCGGCTCCGGCTCGGTGTAGGCTTCGGCCACCATCTTCATTTTCGCGCCTGAGATATCGATCAACTGACTCGACTCCGGCTGGCTCGGCCCGACGTTGATGTGGCGGCCGGCCGAAAGTTTGTTCATCGCCACCAGCCATTTGCCGTAAGGATTCGCGGTATCGCTGCCTGCCACCACGAGATGCCCCGTGGCGAAATGCGTCGGCACTTTGTCGAGTACTACTTTGTTCAGGTCTTTCTTCTCTTCGTCGGTCCAGGGCGGCATCTTCCATTTAGTGATGTTCGAATCGATGAACATGGACGTGTAAGCGAAACCCTTGCCGTCATATTGTGTATGTAATGGTCCAAGGCCGACTGGCACTTCGCCTTCGACTACGCTTTCGTATTTCAAAATCGGGATGCCGCGGAAATCGCCTTCGAACGTCTTGTTGTTAATCGCCGCCTGCACTTTCTCGAAGTTCAACACCGTGTTGGATGGTTGCAGTTTTCCCCCGGCCACAATCCACTTGCCGGTCGGGTCAACGTCCATGCCGTGCGGTGATTTTCCGATCGCGACGAAATACATCACCCCAGGCACTTTTGCGGGGTCAATGATCGGCACGCCATCCATCGTCTGCGCCTGGCCGTCGGCCACCGCCTTCTCCGCAGCGTGCCAGTTTACGATTGCGCAAAGGTCGCGGTCTTTCTGGCTCGAGTTAGTTTCCATCACGTCGTGCGCCATCTCGGTGTTGTAGCTGGTCCAGAAGGCCCAACCACTGCTCGGACCTTTCCCGGTCGATCCAAGATCCCAGTCGAACGGCGGCGTCAGAATCTGCCAGCCGACGGACAATTCACCGCTCTTCGGATCCACTTTGATTCCGCTGACCATCCCGTTGAATTCCTTCTCGTAATCTTTAGGATCCGCTACGCGCCCCTTCGGGAGCGGCACCGAGAAACGGGTCGCACACAAAATGTATTCCGAGTTCTCCGTGATAAAGGAGGAGCCGTGGTTGCCCATCGAGTTGGGAATGGGTCCCAGAATCTGGTGCGTTTTAAAGTCGCGCAGATCGATCCGCGCGATGCGGTTGTTCGCGTTGTCGTTTACGAAGAGCCAGCGACCATCGTATTTGGAAGCGGTCTGCGACAACCCGGGATGGTGCACGTCGCCCCAGGTGTACTCGCCCATCATCTTCTTCGATTCCTCATCGAAACCGTAGCCAGTCGCGGGATAGGGGGAGAAAACCGGGATAGTCGTGATGTGGCGCATCGACGGAATGCCCGCCACAAAGACCTGACCGGAATGTCCGCCGGAATAGAAGAGATAGTATTCGTCCTTCTCGCCGGGTGCCACGTAGGTGTCCTGCGCGTTTTGCGCGCGTTCGTTTTTAGCGGTACTCGATTTGCCGCAACTCGTTAGGCTTGCGGTCACAAACAGCGCGACAGCGACGGTCAGATGTTTCGCAGAGATTTTCATAGT
>JBDUAZ010000034.1:0-7047 GCA_040004385.1 Chthoniobacterales bacterium
AGGAGCGTTGCCTCCTTGCCTTGTTCGATCGTGCCGATCCGTGAATCCGCACGCAGTAACTTTGCGGCATTAGAGGTCGCGGCTTGCAACGCGACGTCTGCCGGGATTCCCGCGGCCACCCAGAGCTCGATTTCATGCTGAACGGTCGGGCCGTGCATGACAAGAAAGTTACCAGCGTCACTTCCGGTCACGAGCGTCACTCCCGCGCGCCACGCTTTGAGCAAGTTCTTCGCGCCGATTTCACGACTCATAGGATAGCGGCTGATTCCTTCACGCAGCTCCTTGAATTTCTCGTCCTGCGCGGCGCTTTCCGTGCCAGCAAGCAAGTCCTTCGAGGTAACCTGTTGAACGAGAGAGCGCTTGAGCAGCGACGTATCGCCTTGCGCGAAACTGGTGAACCCTTCCGCAACGCTTAGCGTCGGATCATAAGCCACACCATGCGCTTTCATTTCCCCGATCGTGGCATCAGGGATTTCCTCGGAGAAGGAGCCGTGCTCGACCGAGTCTGCTCCCACCGCAATCGCGTCTGTGACGTCGGCCACGCTGCCGGTGTGCACGGCAACCGGCAGATGTTTTGCGTGAGCTTCGTCGGCCACCGCCCGGAGGAGGTTGACATCCATTCGGTTAAACACGTAACCGGAAGCGCCAGCGTCGAGGATTCCTTTAATTGCATGGACGCCGCTCTTCGCCAGCTCGTCCACCTGGGCGCGCGCCTCTTCTGCGCTTTTCGGCAAGCGAACAGACTGCGCCATCAGCCGCGCGCGAATTTGTTCCGGCAAGTTCTTGAAATATTCAGTGCCATGACCGCCTTCGGTTGTAAAAAGTGGCCCGCAAAACAACAATTCAGTGCCCAGTTTTTCGCCGCTGCCGAACGTTCGATGTAATCTTACGACCGAATCAAGCGCGTCACCGACACTGCGAACAGCGGTCACACCGCAATAGAGATACGCCTCGAGTGCGCGTTCCATATTCTTCGGATCGGCGTAATTTTTGGTGTCAGAATAAAAACCGCCAGGTGCGCCGATGTGCACGTGCACGTCGATCAACCCCGGCAGAACGGTCTTGCCGGCGGCGTCGATCTTCTCCGCGTTCAACGATTTTGCGTCGGGTACGCTGCCTTCGTAAACCTCGGCGATTAGGCCTCTGCGCACTAAAACCGCGCCATTCTCGATCACCTTTCCGTTCCCGACAAAGATGCGAGCATTTTGAATGAGCCAGGAACGGCCGCGCTTCGTTTCGCGAGCGATAATTTTCGCTTTGGTTAACTCCTGACCGCTCCATGCCTGGTAAACACCGAGAAGCAGGAAGGGCAAAAGCACCGCCGCGACCCAGAGCTTGGCCGTGCCGCGTACCTTTTCTTCCTTTTCCCAGCGAAAGATTTTTGTCGCGACAAGCAGGCCAACCGCCGCCGAAACGAGCAGAGCCGCTATCGACTTCCAGTTTTGCGCGAGCGTTTCGCCGTGCTGCAAAATTCCCGACATGCCGCTTGTCAAATAAGTCGAAGGGATGAATTGCGTCACCTTCTGCAGCCAGCTTGGCAAGACGGAGAGCGGTATCATCGCCCCGCTCAAAAAGATCATCGGCATGTAGAGGAGCTGCGTCAGAATTTGCGCTTCCTGCGACGTATTTACGACCGCGGCGACAATCGAACCGATGGCGCGGAAGGCGAGGGTCCCGATACAGACGAAGACGACGAACGAAATGAGATTTGGCGGCATTGCCATGCCGTAAAGCCGATTTGCCAGCACCAGCACCACGGCCACTGTCGGCAAATAAACGATCACGCCGGTGATCATCGAAGCGGCGAGAAAGGGCAGCGGCGTGATCGGTGTGACCTTGTAGCGGCGCAGAATATTCTCTTCGCGTTCCTGCACCGCGCGTATGCCTACACCGAACAGCCCGTTCCCGATGACGCCGATGACGAGCACCATCGTGACCACGAGCAGAATCACGTTCCCCTGCTTCGCGTCCATCATTTGGGCGAACATGAAGAAGAAGACGAGAGGGAAAACCAGATTGAAAAAGATGACGCCCCGATTTCTCCGCGCGAGCGTGAGATCGATTTTGAGGAAGGCGAGAAATGCTTTCATCTAGTCGCGCAGCCTCTTGCCAGTCATCTCGATAAAGACGTCCTCGAGCGTTGGCCGATTCAAACGCACGTCGTCGAGTTCGAAACCTTGCGCGTCCGTCCACTTGACCATTTCAACGAGTGTCCGGGCGGCCTTCTGTGAAGTGACTGTGATTTGTCTTGCGTCGTCGCTCAGCGACGTCCGCATTGCGTCCGGCCATGCCGGCAAGGCGTCGCCGCGCCATGGCTGGCTCAGGGTTAGCTCGATCGTCGCATGATTCGCGCTTTTTTCCTGTAGCTCACGCGGCGAACCGCTTGCGATGATTTGGCCGGCGTCGATGATCGCGACGCGATCGCACAGCCGTTCTGCTTCCTCGATGTAATGCGTCGTCATTACAATCGTTCGCTTTTCTGCGCGGAGTTCCTCGATCAAATCGCGAATCTCCAGCCGCACCTGCGGATCGAGGCCGCTGGTCGGCTCATCAAGAAAAAGCATCTGCGGATCGTTAATCAGGGCGAGTGCGATCGCGAGGCGCTGCTTTTGCCCGCCGGAAAGCGTGCCGTAGCCGGCATCCTTCTTCTCCCATAGCTGCAAACGTTTTAGCAAGGCATCGCCGTCAACATTGCGGGTATAAAACGCGCCGAAAAGTTTCATCGCTTCCTGCACTGTTATTTTGTCGGGCAGATTGGTCGCTTGCAGGCAAACGCCGATACGATCTTTCAACTTCTGCTTTTGCCGGTCAGGATCGAAGCCGAGCACCTTCACCTCGCCGGCGGAACGTGGTCGCAAACCTTCGAGAATTTCCACGGTCGTCGTTTTGCCCGCACCGTTCGGACCTAGCAGGCCGAAGACTTCGCCAGAATGGACTTCGAAATCGATCCCCTTTACGGCCTCGAAACTGTCGTACGATTTGTGCAAGTCGCGGACGAAAATAGCGTAATCGGACTCCATGGCGGGGAGACGATTACCGGGAGGAAGGGACTCTGTCGAGCCTAGCTTACGATCTGCCGGACTCCGCAGAACGTAGCCCCACTTGCTTTTGTTTCGTGAAAAGGACCGTGTAGAAGAGCGTGAGAATGGTGATCGCCGCGCAGCAATACGCAAACAACTCGCCGTAACGCGTGTAAAACGTGAGTTCCCGCTCCGTAGAGATGCCGACTTCGCCTGATAAAACGCCATCGGTAAATTGACTGCCGGTTTCGTCGACGAGCGTCTGCGTAATACGCCCAAATTCGTTTATGAAACATGTGATACCGGTGTTCGCGGCGCGCACCATCGGACGCCTGGTTTCGACGCAGCGGAAGACCGCATTCGCCAGGTGTTGCCGCGATCCGGCCGAGCGCTGGAACCAGCCGTCGTTCGTGACGTTCACCAAGAGATCCGCGCCACCAAGAACGAACTGCCGCGTCAATTCTCCGATGGTGTCCTCGAAGCAAATTAGAGGCGCGACCCGAGCTCCCTGCTTGGTCATCTGGAACACCGTGTGTTCCTTCCCGAACGCGAAATCGGACGGAACCTGATTGCCGACCACTTCTGAAATGAACGGGATAAAATGGCGCCCCGGCACATACTCACCGAACGGTACGAGGTGGACCTTTTTGTACAACTGCGTTGTCTTGCCCCCGTCGGAAACGAGCAGCGCCGCGTTGTAGGCCTCTTTCTCATCGACTTCGATTGTGCCGAGCAAAAGATCGGTCTTCGCGGATGCGCTAAAGTCCATGACAAAGCGATAACTTTCCTCGTCTTCCAGCACCGGGCCCGGCATCGAGCTCTCAGGCCACACAAGCAGATCGACAGGTGGGTTCGTCTGAACGGAGGGCCCGCTGAGCCGCGCGAATTGATCGAAGATTTTGTGCGCGTATTCGCGACTGAACTTTTCTTCGCGCGGGATATTCGCCTGGACAAGCGCGACGCGGAGCGGCTTCGTCGATCGCTGAATCTGTAACGCGTGCACGCCGTAACCGATCACGCCGACGATCGCCGCCATCGTCAGCGTAAGATCAAAATGCGCACGTACCGGGCGCACGCGCGTCTCAAGAATGAAGCGGCGAATCGAGCTGAGGATGATCACGTTTGAAAATGCGACGAGAAACGAAAGACCGGCGACGCCGGTGAATTCGACGATCTGGATCAACGGCCAGTGCGCGTGCAACGCACTTCCGAGCGTATTCCAACCCCACCCGGAAAACACCACGCTGCGCAGGGTTTCCTGCGTGACCCAGATGGCGGCGAGAAGAAATGCGAGGCGCAGATTGTTTGTCGACCGAAGCCAGGGCGATCGACTCAACGGCGACTCGTTAGGCGGCGCCTCTGTCCAGCGAGTTCCAGGTTCCGCGAGGCGCTCTTTTCGCAGCGATGGACGGAGGACGCCACAGAACCAGCTCCAGAAGGCGAAGTAGAGCGCCATGTAAGGCGCGACCAGAAACCAGCCGGGGACTGTCACGGTGCGCAGCCAGAAAAATACAATCCAGAAAAATGGCAAACCAGCGACGTACCCGAGAAAGAAATCGCGAAGACCGCGTCGCCTTGTGTTCTCGCCAGAAAACCAGATAGCCGCGAGCAATGGCGTCAACGCAATCCAGCAAAACCATGCGTGATTGAACGGAGCGAAACAACCGGCGCACAAGATCCCTGTGCAAATCGCCGCGAGCCACGGCCAGCACCGCAGCGCTTTCGTTAAACCGGACACGCTCGATTAAATGCGACGTTCCCGTGGGTGAGACGGCGCGCCTGTTCGTCCGTTGGTTTTCAAGAGGGAGATTGCACCGCCGCGTCGCGTGATGTCCCGGCCCATGGCGAACTTTTGCAGTGAACCACGCGATGTCGAGCAGCTTATTGCGAGTGGCGGCGGGTGGCGTCCTGTTGCAACCAATCCCAGAGCTCATTCAGACGCGAGGAAACGGCACTCTTGATTCGCGCAAGCTCGTCAACGGTGAACTGCTTTGCTTCCGGACGCCGTTGCGCGAACAAGTAATACTTGATTTTCGGTTCCGTTCCTGATCCGCGCACGGCAATCCGCGTCCGATCCTCAAGTTCGAATATCAGCATCCTCTCTTTCGGAATCTCGTCTCCCTCGACGTCGCGAAGTTCTTCGGTTTCGAAGTTTTTCACTCTCAAGACACGCGAAGAAAGCATCTCGGCAGGCGGCGCAGCGACGTAGGAGGTGAGCAAGCGCTTGATGATCTCCGCGCCCTCGGCACCTTCGAACGTGAGGGCAGCATTCTTTTCTTCGAAATAGCCAAACGTCATAAAAATTTCGTCAAGAAGCGCATCGACCGTCAGACCCCGTGATTTCGCGTAGGCAGCCACTTCGCAAAACATGATCGCGGCGCCGTTACCATCCTTGTCGCGCACAAAATCGGCCCCGCTGTATCCGTAACTTTCTTCGCCGCCGAAGACATAAAGTGACGATTGTTCGAGCCGAGCCCGTCGCGTTTCAGATTCCGACATGTCGCGATAGGTCTGTACGATCTCCTCCGGAAGCGCTTTTTCGTATTTCTCGAGTTTTGCGCCGATGTATTTGAAACCGGTAAGCGTTTCGACACAGCGCAAACCGTAATGCTCCGCGATCGCTTTTTGCAGATCGGTCGTCACGAATGTCTTGATGATGACAGCGCGCGACGCGTTCTCTTTCGTTAGCACACCGAGCTCGAGAAGAGTGCGGATACGGTAGTAGGCCAGCAGCGAACCGATCTGGTTGCCTGTCAGCAATTTCATGTCGCCATTCGCCGTTCGGACCGCCACGCCCATGCGATCGCAATCGGGATCAGTCGCGACAACGAGATCGGCATTTGTCCTTTCCGCCTGTTCTACGGCAAGGCGCAGGGCCTCGGCGTTTTCTGGATTCGGTGATTTCACTGTCGGGAAATTGCCGTCAAAACGGTCCTGCTCTTTAACGACGGCAAACTGAAATCCAAGGCGCTCGAGCATTGGTTTAATAATCACGCTGCCCACTCCGTGGATTGGCGTGAACACGATTTGGAGCGCGTTCGCCTGACGGATAAGGTCGGGTTTCAATACGAGCGTCGCGAGTCGCTTCATGTAGGCTTCATCGATTTCCGCGCCGATCTGCGTGACCGTTCCCTGCCGATGCGCCGGTAAGGGCGAATAGGTCTCGCTCTCTATCGAATTCACTTTTGCAATAATGCCACTCGCGTGCGGCTCGACGACTTGCGCGCCATCGCTGAAGTAGACTTTGTAGCCGTTATCGTGCGACGGATTGTGACTCGCGGTAATCACGATTCCGGCGTTCGCGCGTAACTGGCGAACCGCAAACGACAGTTCCGGCGTTGATCGAGGCGAATCGAAAACAAAGGCGTCGCACCCGTTTTCTGCGGCGACTCTGGCCGCTAAGGCCGCGAACTCGCGTGAGAAATGCCGCGTGTCGTAGGCGATTACAATCTTCGGCTTGCCGGCGAATCCTCCTTTCTCCAGCCAGCCGTGGACGTAGGCGACGAGTCCCTCTGTCGCACGGCTGATGTTGTAGAAGTTCATGGCGTTCGTGCCGACGCATGGAAATTGCGGTGGCGCAGAGCGATCGGCCGAGCCGCGTTCCGCTGTTGTCACAATTTTGCCGATAGTTCGCCCGCGCAGTCCCCCGGTCCCAAACGCGAGCGTGCGATAAAACCGGTCGTTCAGTTCGTTCCATTCAGCGCGACTGACCAGCTCGCGCACCGAATCCAGGTAAACGCCGGAATCGGAGCCGCCCAGAAGCCTTTCGATGTTTTTGAGAGACGTATCGCGCAGTTGCCCGGCGCCAGCAGCCTTCGCGAGAACGGATTCCAGAGGCGGGGCACTTCCTCTCATGCGTAGCGAACTTTGCGGGGACGCGGAGGCATTGCAAGCGATTGCCCGATGCGTGCCCTGCTGCCAGAATTCGAGCGTTACTTCACCGAAATCGGGACAGGGATAACGAACTTGCCATTTTTCTCCGCGACGAAGCTTTCGTTCGTGCTGGAGGAACTGCCATTGGCGTCTT
>JBDUAZ010000083.1:0-7042 GCA_040004385.1 Chthoniobacterales bacterium
CGGCGAGGTCGATGCGCTCGTAGTACCGGACGACGAGCTGGATGGGTTGCGACCTCGATTACGGGATGCGGTGCCTTCGCGCCTCGGAATGTCGGAGCGGGCAGGCAATGACGGCCGGCGCTACGTATTTCTCGTGCGATCGCCATCCCAATAGCAGTCCCATCCCCAAAACGCTTCCTCGACTTTGCGCGGCCGGTTTGTACGTTGCGCGGCGGTCACGCGACGAGAATGGAATTTCCGAAGGCAGAAATAGAATCTCTCTGGTGCCCGTGGCGCGTGGAATATTTCGAGAAGGAACCGCGCAACCCGGACTTCCTCTCGGAAGCCGCGCGCGCATCCGACGATGCAGCGCATCTGGTGATTACCCGCCGCAAGACTGCGTTTTTGTTAATGAACCGATATCCCTACGCCGTGGGCCACTTGATGGCGGTGCCGTACCGAAAAACCGGCGACGCGGCAGCGCTGGGCGAGAATGAGGTCCTGGAACTCTGGGATCTCGCCATACACGCGCAAGCGCTCCTTCGCGCGACGATGAAAGCGCAGGGATTCAACCTCGGGATGAATCTCGGTGAATGCGCCGGTGCCGGCGCGCCCGATCATTTGCATCTTCACATCGTGCCGCGTTGGAATGGCGACACGAACTTCATGCCGTTGCTCGCGCGCACAGGAACGCTTTCGGACGGATTGCGCGGCCTCTACGAGAAATTGATAACGGCGCAGAACAATCTAACGCCGAAGGCATAGCTTCAATATGGATAGCTGGCTCGAACCGCCGCCACGACAAGAGAGAGGGGGCTGTTTTGGCAAAGGTTGCCTGATACTCGTCGGCTTACTCCTCCTTTTGGTCCTCGGGCTGATCGGCGGCGCGTATTACGGAGTGCGCAATTACTATCTCGCGCCGGCAGCTGTTCCGTTGCCGACCCCGCCCGAGAACATCGCCGTCCCGCCCGCGAATGCAGAAGAGGTGAAGGAGCGCATCGACAACTTTAAAGAAACCGCGCGTCAAGCGCAGCCCGTTCGAGCCGGGTTATCAGCAGGAGATATCAATGCCTTGATCGACCGAAATTCGAGGTCGCGCGGGACGACCGTGGTCACGATCGAAGGCGACACAGCTCGCGTGCAGATGAGCGTTCCCCTGAGCAGATTCGACGTGCCGTGGCAGCGCTTTCTCGGACTCGCAAACCGTTACCTGAACGCGCAATTTTCCGTGCATTCCCCGGCAGGCGGTGAGGTTCAGAATTTGAGCGTGACCGATCTGGTCGTAAACAACCACACCTTTCCCGGCGATGCGCTCGAGTTTCGCGTCGGCGGTAAATCGCCTCGGAATTCCCTACTTAAATACGCTGGGAAGTACAGCATCACCGGCTTGCAAATCATCGACGGCAAGGTCGTGCTGGAAGCTAACCAGAGTCGTTAGGCTACTGCATGATTTCGCGCACGAACACGTTCAGCTGGCCATCCGCTTGTTTACGGACCTCGGTGATTTCATATGGCCGCGCTTCATCGCGAGTCACCACTGATCCCTGCTGCGGTGGCGTGTAGCCGGTGGGATACTCGACGATAATTCGCGCTGATTGCGCGCCGCTGCCGAAGTGCAAAACGGTGTCCGTTAATTTTGTGCGTGGTCGCAGAACGGCGCGATTGGTTTCAGTAAAATTAACGACGAACTGTCCCTTTAAGTAGACGCGTTCGCCCGCGATCCCGCGGTCGGCAACGTCGCGCAGGTCGGACGTTGCAATCAGCCGGCCAACGGGCATTTTCCCCGCTGGATAGGTCTTCCAATTAGCGCCGCCCGCGGTGGAAGCGAGCGCGTCGCCCGGTAATGGCTGCGCTGGCAGGACGGTCGGCGGTATTGAGGTAATCGGCGGGGACGCGACTGCACTAACGACGGGCGAGGTGGCAGATGGCAATGCGCCCACCGGCGGTGTCGCTTTTGCAATGGCGGCGCCAGCGGGCGTCGTTTGCGCGGTTGGAACTGCCCCCCTTTGTGCACCAGCCGGTTGCTGCGCGGGTGAGGCAGGCGGTGGCGACGTCTTCTGATTTTTCGCAAGCTTGCCCCCTTTCGGCGTTGGCGTCGGTTTGGGCGGTGGCGGCGGATGTTTTGATGAGGCAACCGCGACCTGGGGCGGTGGAACAGGCGCCGCGGGTTCTACCCGGATCAACTCATTCGCAGCGGCGACGGGCGGTGGCGTCGGCAAGCCGGGGACTGGCACTCCCTGTCCTGGTGGTAAAGCGCTTTGCCGGTAGGCTGCAAAGTTTTCCTCTGCGCGGCGTCGGATTGTTTCCTTAAACAGAGGCCATCCCGCCGCGAGATTCAGATCAAGCGGCGGCTCCAGGCTGAACGCGCCTGTGCCGCGCGAAACTGTATAGGTTCCGTAAAGAAGTGGAACGGTCGTGATCATGATGCGCCCATCGGCAAGACGATCAGCGTGAATGACCGCCGAAAGATCATGCGTGCGCTCAAGTTTGATCTCGAGCCCGGTGACGAGGGTTTGTTTCATGAGAGGCATCACCTGCGCATCGGCCGGATAAACGTGTTCGATCAGGAGCTCGCCCTGATCCAGCGCGCTCGCTAGCGCCACCATGCCGGACGTAAACACATCGCGCGAAGTCAGCTCGCGCGCGGCCATGATTTGAAACCGGCCAACGACGTAAGGAACGAGGCCGCGCACCTGTTGAAAGTTCCGAATATAATTGCGCGCCAGTTCTGCGTTTTTTGTCGCGAGCTCGGTTGGCAGCATCACCGAGTAGCGATCGAAAAGTTGTTTCGGATTAAGAAATTCTCCAGCGGGCGCGACGGTCAGCTCAAAGCGTTTTGTCGGTTCGATTTTGTGCAGCTTCTTTAGAATTCGATAGCTCTGGGGCCGTTCGGGTTGACCAAAAATGTAAAAGCTTCCGAGCCACGCTGCGAAGGCAAAGCCGGTCAGGAGCAGAATCGCGATCGACCACCCGAAGACATTCGTCTTTCCACGAGCGCCGCCGTAGCGGTCATCGTAACGGGAAAAATCGCGTGCCATTTAGACGCGCTTCCTCCGCAGCTCGCTCGTCTTCAAGCCGAACGCGCCGGTTCGAACGAGGTACCACAACCGCACGTGCGTGCGGCGTTGGGATTGACGACGTGAAACCCGGCGCCCGTCAGGCCATCATGATAATCCAGCGTTGCGCCGCGCAGGTAATCCGCGCTCTCCTCATCGACGAGAAACGCGACACCGTCATGTTGCACGATCGCGTCGCCGGATTTTTGGCGATCGAGCGACATTTCATACGAGAGGCCGGAACACCCGCCCTTCGCGATCTGGATGCGAAGTCCGCGCTCGTCCGCCGCGGGTTGGGCATCGAGGAGCGCGCGGAGCTGCTTCGCAGCGTTGTCTGTGACAGTGATCATCGGTCGAGCGAAGCTATCGCTCTGCCCTCTCAAGTCAACCGGCGCGCGTCCGCGCGGTCCTGCAAACCAACTGACGCCGCGAGCACGATTTTTCTGCGCAAAAGGCAATCGAAAATTTAGAGTGCCATCGTGAGTCGCATTCATTTGATGCCGGAGATTCTCGCCAGCCAGGTCGCGGCGGGCGAAGTAGTGGAGCGACCTTCGTCAGTCATCAAAGAGCTGGTCGAAAACAGCATCGACGCCGGCGCGACTAAGATCGAGACGACGATCCGGCGCGGCGGCATTTCGCTCATGCGCGTGATTGACGATGGATTGGGAATGGATCGCGACGACGCGCTGCTCTCACTGGAGAGACACGCGACAAGCAAAATTCGCTCGGCCGCTGACCTCTCCGCAATCGGCACCCTCGGATTTCGCGGCGAAGCGCTCCCGAGCATCGCAAGCGTCTCTCGTTTTCGCCTGACGACTCGTGAACGAGACGCCGCCGCCGGCACAGAAGTCGTCGTCGCGGGAGGCCGAATCGAAACTGTGCGCGAGAGCGGCGAAGCGCCTGGTACTCAGGTGGAAGTCCGCTCACTCTTTTATAACCTGCCGCCGCGCCGCAAATTTCTGCGTTCGGAAAATACGGAAAGCCGGAACATTGAGCATCAGCTTCATCTGCAAGCTACGGGGCATCCCGAGATCGCCTTTGTTTTCGTTCGTGACGAACGCATCGTTTTTCAACTGCCGGCATCCGGCAATCTCCGCGAGCGCATTCGGGACCTGCACGGCGCGGAGTTGGTGGAACGGCTGCTCGAAGTGCAACAGTCGGGTCGATTCGCCCTGGTTCGGATACGCGGCTTCATCGGGCGCGCCGGAACGAGTCGCCAGACGCGATCCCAGCAACTCGTCTTCGTAAATGGTCGCGCAATCGAGAGCCCAGTCCTGAACGCTGCTCTGCGCGAGGGCTATCACACGGCTCTCATGAAAGGCCAATACCCGATCACGTTTCTGTTTCTCGAAATGGATCCGGCGACCGTGGATGTAAACGTGCACCCAGCCAAACGGGAAGTGCGCTTCCGCGATCCTGCGGGCGTGCGCGAGGCGCTGGTTGAAGCGATTCGTGAGACGCTGGAAAGCACGCGCGCGGATTGGCAGCGGCAATTCACGCGACCGGAGAGCGGGCAAGGCGAGTCTGTAAATCCGACAAATGAAACGCGGGAGCTGGGGCCAACCCTTGCGCCGGAAATTGCTCTTACATCGGCGCGCATTGCCCCCAAACCTCCCGAGCAAGAGCAACCGCGCGTTGCAGGACCGGCCTCCGAGCGAGCGCCTTCCGAGCCGGCGCAATTCCAGATCATCGGCGTACTGAACAAACTCTACGTATTGATGGAAAACAAAGACGGCCTCGTCCTCGTCGATCAACACGCGGCCCACGAGCGCATCCTCTTCGAAGAGTTACGCCGGCGAATGGAGGAACAAGGCGTGCCGTCGCAGCGCCTTCTGCTTCCACAAACCTTTGATTTGCCGCCACGCGACGCTGCATGGGTGGAACGCAACCTAAACACACTGCAAAAAATGGGCATCGGCATTGAGGTTTTCGGTCCTAGCACTTTCAAGATCGATAGTTTGCCGACGTTTCTGGACGCGGCCGATCCGGCGGCGTTCATGCGAAAGGTCATTGATGACTTAACGAGCGCGAGCAACAGCAGCTCAGCGCTGCGCTTAGGCGAAGATATGATCGCAAAAACTGTTTGCCGTCACGCGGTCAAGGCAAACGATCCGTTGCGCTATCTTGAAATCGAGAAGTTGATCGGAGATCTCCTGCAATGCGAGCTGCCGTACTGTTGCCCGCATGGCCGGCCGACGATGGTGCAGATTTCTCTCGCAGAGCTGGAGAAAAAATTTGGCCGCAAAGTGTGACGATAATTCGTCAAACAGACGGAGACAGCGGCTCACATGCTCCAGTGCTTTGCAATCAGCGCTTTGATCTCGGGCGTTTGCAGTCGGTAATTTTCTTCTTCGTGGTGCGGAAGTTCCGCGAACCATTTCCACCAAAACATTCCCGCGAGGAATGGATATTTTTGAGGGAGCGATAAAGCGACATCAATGCAGCGCGCCTGGATCTGCGCCGCATTTATACCTCCGGTCTTGAATGCCCACGGCTCGGCGGCGGCACGCGCACTTTCGTTGTAGCCGATCTCCGTAAAGACGAACTGTTTGCCGTGTTTCGTCGAAAAATTTGCCAGTTCGGCGCAGCGCTTGTCCCATGCGGCAGCGATGTCAGCTCGGCTCGGGTCGGGCGTTTTAGTGAGGGGGAAGTAGGCAAGCACGCCGATATAATCGAGCGCGTCCCAGAATTTCACGTTCTCGTATTCGTTCCAATTTGCGCCGTATGTCACCTTCCCGCGATAAACCCGGCGGACCGAAGCGATAATTTTGCGCCAACGCTCCTCGTATTTTTCCGCATTTGAAAACTCGAGTCCGACGCAAAACAATTCCGCGTGCGTCGTCTCTGCAAGCCGCGCCATCTCGACAATCCACGTTTCGTAATCGTCAAAGAAATGGTCCCATTCGGCCGGTGTCGCGAAGTCGATCTCTCCGCGCCATGAGAACTTCGTGCCCCAGTAGGCGATGTGCGGGATAAGCATCGTGGACATCCCGCGCGAATGCGCCCATCCGATCGGCGTCGTAATATGACTGGTGCCAAGCGACTGACGGTAGCGAACATGTCCATCTTCCTCGATGCGTGCATACGGATGGATCGCAATACTGTTCACGCCTAACGAGTTCAATTCATCGAGCGTCTTTTCCATTTCCGGCGTTTGCCATTCGATCCCCCACGTCTGGCAGGAAACCGTTACGCCCTTGAAAAACTCCGGGGTTGCGGCGGAGGTCGACGCAATTGACACGGTAAAAACCGCCCAAGTTGCAAACACTGCAAGCAAAAGTGCACGCCGTCGCTCTCGCGCTTTCATGTTCCGGTTTGCAGCACCGACTTGAGTTGCCTAACGAAGATTACCCAATCTGAATCGTTCCATTAATTTCTCGCGAAGCTCAGTCTGAAGTTGCGGCCGCAAACGTGTGAGGACCTTTTCTCGCCGCTCCGGGTCCATCGCCGCCAGTTCGCGTAGAAATTTGTCGCGCGTCTTATTTTTTTCGTAACGGCTCCAGGCGACACCGGCCGCGAGAAGCACGCAAGCGACCCAGACTGTGAGCGTAGTTCCTGTGATCATCGGAAAGTGCACATTGTGCGCGATGCAGTGTTCAAAGCTGTGATTTCATTGGCGGTCTGATCTGTCTATTTGTTTCCCTCGCCTCGCGAGAAGATTTAAGCCAGTCGGTCGGAATCTTCCATAATGTTTTCGAGAACGATCTCATTCCTCACACTCTGAAAGGCCACCTTGCGGCGCTCGACTTCGGGCAAAAAGCTCGCAAGTTTTTTAGCCGCTCTGTAGGGGCGTAGAGCAGTCCCGCGCACGGCCCTCAAAACGTATGAAAGCTTTACGAGCGGCGCGAAGCGAGGGAGAAGACGACGTGCACTCAGGCAGGAGCAAAATACTTATCATCGAGGACGAGCCTGATGTAGTCGAGATGGTGAAGCGGCAGCTGGATCGAACGCGAGAGTACAGCACAATCAGCGCGTCTGACGGCAGCAGCGGGATCAGAGAGGCGCGC
>JBDUAZ010000086.1:0-6975 GCA_040004385.1 Chthoniobacterales bacterium
CTGCTCCGCGTGGAATCGTAGGTGGAAGTGTTTTTCCACATTTGCACAAAGGCATCCTGCAAAGCGTCCTCCGCTTCTTTTTGATCCTGCACGATCCGATAGGCAATCGACAACAGTCCGGGCGCGAATTGCCGATAAAAGATTGAGAAGCCCTGGTCCCCGCCAGACATGAATTGGCGCATCAGTTCGCGGTCGGCGTCGGCACGCCCAGGATCGCGACCCGTCTTCGCACCATCTCCGCGAGCTAACGTTTCGGTCACAAATGGAACGTCAGACATTAGCCGTCGTGGCCTTCCCCCTAGAAGAGTTCGTGGGCGAGCGGGCGCGATAAACGTGAGCCAGTCGCCGAATTCGACGGCAGGAGATATTGCAAACATCTTCCTGCATTAGACGCGAAGAGCAGGCGTGGCAGATGCATAAATGGAACAATGGTCGTCCTATCTCTTCCCCCAGAGTGTCCGCCTTTTTTAGCCCGCGGACAGCTCGTAATCTAAATTCCGCTGCGGGTCCCGCGTGTCGGATCGCGCGGAGCTACGGTCCCACTGATTTTCGACCACGCCGCGTGAGTCGCGTGGCGCGCTTGATCCCACGGCAGCGCTGAGTCGGCGCGGTTGCGTTCGTAATCGAGCGCGACGTCGCTTTCGATTTCTTCAAAAGTTTTGCCCGCGTATTTCGTCACAGCCTCGTAGCCGGTTCGATAGGCAGGAGAGTAATGCTGATAAGAATATTCCTGGTTTGCGTACGGCTGCGATGCGTGATGCTCGCGCCAATACGTCTCCTCGGCTGTCGGGTTGACCGCCTCCG
Organism: Chthoniobacterales bacterium; assembly: GCA_040004385.1. Lineage (GTDB taxonomy): Bacteria > Verrucomicrobiota > Verrucomicrobiia > Chthoniobacterales > UBA10450 > JBDUAZ01. The sequence goes on from JBDUAZ010000086.1 coordinate 805, forward strand.
CGACGCCATGGCCTCCGACTGCTCCCGCTACGCCACCCACAATAGCCCCAATCGCCGCGCCAACTGGGCCCCCGACTGTCCCGCCGATCGCTGCGCCCACCAGTCCCCCGCCCGCTGTGCCTACTCCGGTTCCGACTGGATGCGAGCCTGGCTCGCCGGTAATCGGGTCGGGATTTCTCTTCGGATCGTCTGTCGGTTTGTGGTCCATGGTGTTGCTTCCTCGGCGATCTTTGTCGCAAGAGTATTTCGCGTCGGCCCCGAGGATCGGACGTGAATATCCAGCATCGAGAAACGCAAAGCGCGGGCGACTTACGAATTCCTAGTATGATCAATCCAAACGGCGACGAATTTATGGAAAACGATCCGCTCCCTTCTTCCATGCAGGCCGGCGAGGAACGCGTGTCAACGGACAGCGGCACGCGATCGCATCGAGCGGCGGGTAGAGTTTCCACGACTGCGGCGGACGTTTGGGAACAGACAAAGGAACGGGCCGGCACCGCGCGCGAACGAACAGAATTTTACCTTCGCGAAAATCCAGTGCCGACTGTGCTGGGTGCGCTCGCGCTTGGCCTGGCTATCGGATTGGCAATTCGTTACGCATCCAGTCCTGACGAACGAGAAGTAGAAGCCAAAACTCCCCTCGGCAACGTGGATTTGAGTATGCTGACACTTCCGTTTCTCTGGCCTTTCTTTAAAACGATGCGCCGGAAATACGAAGACTCCGCTGACGCCGTGAAAGATAACGTCGATCGCTTGAAAAAAGTCGACGTGGATCGCTACGTGAAGCCGCTGCGGAAAAAGTGGCGCGCCTGGACGAACTGATTGCCGGTCGGCACTGATTGTTTCCCCGGGAGGGCCAGGCTTTCTGGCGATGCGAGCGATCTCCCGGTAATCCGGCGGTTGGCAATAGCCTCTGCCGCCCTCGCGTGTTCTACGCGCCGCTCTCTGGGCAAGCGGCTGAATTCGCGCTGCGCGTCGCTTGAATTCGCCGTTTGAACGCGGGGGCGTTCGCGGCAAATGTCTCAGCACTCATGGCCAGTTCTTCCTCGGCGCGACCACCGTGGCAACGGAATCAGTTCTTTCGTTTCTTCGCGTCGTTGAAGCTCGCCGTTGTCTTGCTCAGCGTTCTGATCGTGGGCGCCGTTGCCGGCACGATCTACGAATCAACGTTCGATGCGAAGGTCGCGCGCGCTTACATTTACGGCGCGCCCTGGTTTAATTTTTGGCTGCTCTTGCTGACTGCTAATCTCGCTGTTTCCGCGTTGTCCCGGTGGCCGTGGAAAAAACATCATGTCGCGTTTCTCATTACGCACCTCGGAATCATCACGTTACTTGCCGGTTCTCTGATCGGTCGAATTTTCGGGGTTGAAGGAACGGTCACACTATTCAAAGGCGAGCCACCGACGAATCGCCTTCTCGTTGACGAACATCAGTTGCGCGTCCGCGACTCGGATGGTGTGATCAAAGGATACGCCGCCGAGTTCGTGCATCATCCGCCGACTCCGCAGAAGCCATGGGATCTAGGACCGCTCGCATCAGGCGCGCGACTCAGCGTTATGGAATACGCGCCGGCCATTGAGGGAAAGTTGAATCCGAAACCGTTGAACGACGGCGGCGTTCCCGCGATCCACTTCACGGTCGCGACGACGATGATGGGGCAAAAACTCGAGAGCTGGCTGCTCGCGGACGCTCAGCAGCACGGCAGCTTCAATATGGGACTCGCGACGATTTCACTGAAACGCGGCGCGGCCACGAGCACGGTCGCGAGCGGGAGCACGAGTGAAAAAGTCGATATTGAAGAGACGATCTTCGCGTTCGCGAAAGCCGCGGATCAACAGATTGCAAAAGTCATCAAAGGCGGAAGCACCGGCGCGAAGGTGCAATTATCGCAGTCGGCGAGCGGCAAAGGCGCCATAAGTGTCGTGCTTGGCGAGAAACAATCGGTATTCGATGTTACCGCGACGCTCGGCAAAGACGTGCCGATCGACGGCACATCATTCACTTTTCGTGTTGAGAATTACTGGCCCGATTTCCGAATCGAAAATGGCAAACCGACATCGGTGAGCGATCAGCCCAAGAATCCGGCGGTCGTCATCTCACTGCGTGGTCGAGCGGTTCCCGCGGCTGCGCTCGCGGAGGCGCATACGGGCGCTCCGGACATGCCAGCTGCGGGAGGCGACGCGCTAAATCATCTCACGCTTTTCGTCGGCGCCGACGGTGCGATCACGTACGAGCTGGCCTCCCGGAAAGCAGGAAAATCGAGCGGTACCCTTGCCCTGAACCAGCCGCTACCCACCGGCTGGGCCGATTGGCAATTGACACTCGACCGCATTCTCCTGCACGCGGAGGAGTGGATGGATTTCAACCCGGTCACGGCGGCGACAGCCAGCGCGGAATTGCCCGATGGCGTTCGCGTCCGCGTTCAGCAAGGCGAAAAAACATTCGAGCAGTGGGTTCCCTCGGGCTGGGAGGTCATGCTGCCGGCGTCACCAGAAGTGCGGCTCGCCTACGGCTGGAAACAATTGCCTCTGCCGATCGGGCTCGAGTTACTAGTATTCGAAGTGCAGCGGAACGAAGGGAGCGACAGCCCCGCGGGTTTTAAAAGCACTGTGCGCGTGACGGACGCCGATGGCGCCACCGCCACGGGTCAGTGCTGGATGAATAATCCCTTCAGTTATCCGGGCGCATGGTGGCGCACTTGGACCGGACGCACTTATAAGATGTCGCAGGCGTCGTGGAACCCCGAGAATCTCGACCAGAGCACGATCCAGATTTTGCGCGATCCGGGTTGGATTCTGAAGTGGATCGGTTCGCTCCTCATCGTCACTGGCATCTTTATGTTGTTTTATTTGAAGGGATTTCGCCGGCCCACTGCAGTTGCGCCGGTTACCCCTTCACTGGCACGGATGCGAAAAAAGGACGACGCGCTCGTTTCGGCTTCTTCTTAGCGCGGGATTTGTAACGTTCATGAATCCGAATCGTTTGCTGACTGTTGCCGGATTGACCTTCCTCCTTTCGTTCTCGGGCTGCGCGACGACAAAAAAAGCGACGGACGCGCGCAAGCTAAAAACCGGCAGCGACTTTGGCTACTTCAATGGTCCTATCGAGACGCGCTGGGACGATGACGGATTGAACATGACCGTCTTGAAAGAATTGCGTTACACCGATCCGGATGGCGTCGTCTGGGTTGCGCCGACCGGGGCGAAGGTGAACGGTGCTTCGATTCCGCGCGCATTCTGGTCGTTCATCGGCGGACCATTTGACGGAAAATATCGGAAAGCATCCGTCCTGCACGACGTCGCCTACGACGAGAAATCCCGACCGTGGCAGGAGGTCGATCGCATGTTCTATAACGCCATGCGCTGCGCGGGAGTCGGGCCGGCGGAAGCGAAAACGATGTACTACAGCGTTTACCGGTTCGGCCATCACTGGAAATTTAAATCGAAACGGGCCAAGGCCGTTGCCGGCGGGCCAATCAGCGAGAGCGAAACGCGACCTAGCGCCGTTAATCCGAGCGACGTCAACGCGATCGAACACTGGATCGAACAGAGCAATCCCGGCCTGAATGAAATCGAAGCGCGGGCGAGCGACGACGAGCGCTAGCGACTTCGCATTATGGCGGGGACAGTTTTCCCGGCCCCGCCAGGGCGCGGCCGGGCTTCGCGCCAGTGTGTTCGCCATCTTTCAACACTTGCACACCGTTCACAAAAACGTGTTTCACGCCGACCGCGTACTGATGCGGCATTTCAAATGTAGCGCGGTCCGCAATCGTAGCGGGATCGAACACCACCACGTCGGCAAACATGCCCTCCTTCAGAAAGCCGCGTCCTTCCAGGCCCAGATTCGTGGCCGGTAATCCGCTCAATCGTTTCACCGCCTCCTCCAGTGGAATGACCTTCTCTTCGCGCACATATTTGCCGAGTAACCGCGAGAAATTTCCGTAGGCGCGCGGGTGACAATTTGATTTCAGAAACAGGCCCTCCGGGGCCTGCGACGCTTCATCCGACCCGAACGAAACCCAGGGCCGCGCGATCTGCTTCTTGATGTTCTCCTCGGACATCAGGAAGTAAATCGTGTCGATCCGCGAGCGATCCTCGAGGAGCAGATCCATGATCGTTTCGACTGGATCTTTTCCACGCATCTTGGCCACTTCGGCGAGCGATTTGCCCGTGAGCGGCTTCAACTTTTCCGATTTGAAGCCGGAGAGGAGAATCCGATCAGGCGAGCCGGCGGCAAGGTAGAGATTCTCCCAGTCGTTCGTTGCCATCCGCACCGCCGCTGCAATTTTCTGCCGCGTCGTTGGATCCTGTAATCGCTTCCAGAGCGCATCGTATCCGCCGTCCTCGGCCCACGGCGGCAAACATGCATCGAGGCCTGTTCCCGCAGCGGGATAGGTGTACATGTCGGCCGTGATTTTCTGACCTTTTTTCCGAGCGTCTTCAACCATCGCCAGGACGCGATCCATCTTCGGCCAATTCTGTTGGCCCGCGGCTTTCAGGTGATAAATCTCAGCCGGAATATTAGCTTCGTGGCTGATGCGCAGAAGTTCCTCCACCGCCTCGACGAGTCGATTCCCTTCGCTGCGCATGTGCGAGATGTATTTGCCCTGATACTTCGCGGCGATTTTGCAGAGCTCGATCAACTCCTCCGTCTTCGCGAAAAACGCCGGTGGATAAATTAACGACGAGCCGATCCCGAGCGCGCCTGCCTCCATCTCGCGCCGCACGAGATCGCGCATCTGGTCGAGTTGTTCCCGTGTCGGAGATTTATCTTCAAGACCGATCACGAATTCGCGAATCGTCGTCGCGCCCACAAACGACGCAATGTTCGTCGTAATGCCGCGCTCCTGCAGGTAGTGCAGATATTCCGCGAGCGTCGTCCACTTGATCTCGTATTTGATATCGGTCTGTTGATCAACGATTCGACGCTTCATCGCGTCATTCAGCGGTCCCATCGACTCGCCTTCGCCCATGATTTCCGTTGTCACGCCCTGGCGGATTTCGCTTTGCGAGCGGCCGTCTTCGATCAACGAAAACGTCGACCACGAGAGCATGTTGATAAAGCCGGGCGCGACTGCGAGACCCTTCGCATCGATCACCGCTTTTGATTCCGCATTCGCGAAATCGCCGACACCGACGATCCGATCACCGCGAACCGCAACATCTGCGTGACGCGCGGGTGCGCCGCTGCCGTCGTAAACCGCGCCGCCTTTGATGACTACATCGAATCGATCATCGCCTGCTGCATTCGAAGCGATGAGGACAACCACGCACGGAAGGCAGAGAAGACGGAATGCTCGCATGCCGCGCATACTGGTCACGCGATGGCAATGAGGTCGAGACCCGAGTGCCGCGCCCATTCAGGCTGACGAGCCGTAATGAATCGCCACGATCGTCAGTTCGTCTTCGCCGGAAGGGAACTTGAACCGCACGCGCTCGCCTATTTTCGCTCCGATGAGAGCGCGCGCGATCGGTGAAATCCAGCTCACTGCGTCCTCATCGAACTCCGCCTCATCAACACCGACGATGCGATACGTCCAATCGTCACCAGCGCGGTCGCGCACGTTGACGGTTGCGCCGAATCGCACCGTATCGTGCGGTCCGTCCGGCGGTGAAACAACTTCCGCGGATTGTAACGTTTCGCCGATTTGCTCGATCCGCGTATTGAGCTTGAGGAGGTGCCCTTTCGTCTCCGGACCGTCAGGAGCGGCCGTCAAGGCTGGTCGCTCCGTTTCGATGAGCCGCGCGAGTTCTGCGCGCAAGCGTTCCAGACCACCCGGAGTGATGTAATTCTTTGCGCCAGGAGGGAGCGCAGAAGCCTGGCGCGCGATCGGCAACTCCGGTCGATCATCGGATTCGCGGACAAACGCTCTGCTCATGCGGCCGTTAACGGCGCTTCGCCTCAGAGTCGATCGTCGTCTTTGACAACGGTAACATCGCCGCCTGAACGATACCGTGTTCGGGACACGCCGGTAATAATGCCGATGCCGAGAAGAATGACGCCGCCAATTTGCACATACAGTTGCGGGACACCTGCAGTGATCGCAGCCCACGCCAACCCACCGATCAGAATGAGAAAGCCAATGATGTAAATGATCAGTCGCATGGCGTTGGTTATTCTCAGAATATTCGTTCACCAGCGCTTGGGCGGCTGTAAACGCATGGACGGATG
>JBDUAZ010000125.1:0-23081 GCA_040004385.1 Chthoniobacterales bacterium
TCCAACCGGTCTGGCCAGACTTGAGTGTCACTTTGCACCAATCGGCACCCGGCTCGTATTCAAAGGTAAACGGTTCACCGGCCTTAACCTTCGCCACCACTCCAGCATCCGCGCCATTTGAGGCTCGCACGTTAACGTAACCGTCCGGGTCATCAATCACGCCGCGAGTGCCCTCTGCTTCACTTCGAGTGAGCGCGAGACACAATCCAAAAGCAATCCAGGCAACGATTTTCATGAAGCGAAATGATGTCTGAGAAATTTTGGCGACACAACGCATCAGAAATGAACGCTCCCGACGTCAAAGAGAACAACCCTTTATTTTCGAAAAGTCGCGAGGAAGGACCGTCGCCCGGCAGCTGCCCGTTTTGGCTTTGCCCGCCGACCTTTTCTGCTAGTCTCAGCGAAATGTCGAACATCGACCCGGCGAATCCGCCTAACGAGTATCCGGACATCGTCGGCGCTCATCCGACTAATCCAATCCTCGCATCGTTCCGACCATTCATTCCGGCCTCGGCGCGGCTCCGTGAATTTACGATTGTCCCCCTGATCATCGGCACGCTCCTCGGGATGGTTTTCGGCGCGTCGTCGCTTTATCTCGTGCTGAAGGTTGGCCTCACGGTAAGCGCCTCGATTCCTGTCGCGGTGATCTCAATCACGGTCTTCCGCCTGCTCTCGAAGATGGGCATGCGCGATGCCACCATTCTGGAAAACAACATTGTTCAAACGGCTGGGTCCGCAGGCGAATCGATCGCGTTTGGCCTCGGGGTAACGATGCCCGCGATCATGATTCTCGGATTCGATCTGGAGATTACGCGCGTGATGCTCGTGGCGGTGCTGGGCGGATTACTCGGCATTTTCATGATGATTCCGCTAAGGCGCGCCCTCATCGTTCATCAACACGGCTTCCTCAAATATCCGGAGGGCACTGCCTGCGCAGAGGTGTTGAAAGCCGGCGCATCGCGTGAATCTCGCGAGGCGGCGCACATCGCCGGAAGCTCGGCGCGTCCAATCGACGATACGACGACCGGTGGCAAGATTATCGTCGGCGGTTTTGCAATCGGCTTCGTTTATTACGCGCTCGAGCAAATCTTTAAGCTCTTGAAGGAAGTGCCGACCAAGGTTTTCGGCAAACCATTCGAGGGCGCGTCCATTTCACTCGAAAATAATCCCGCGCTTCTCGGCGTGGGCTACATCATCGGGCCGCGCATTGCAGCGATCATGATGGGTGGCGGTGTGCTCTCATACCTTGTGCTGATTCCGGCCATTAAATATTTCGGAGCGGCCGCCGCCGCGCCCCTCGCACCGGAAACCGCGCATACGATCGCTTCGATGACCGTCTCGCAAATCCAGAAGGCCTACATCCTCTACATCGGCGCTGGCGCGGTCGCGGCAGGCGGCATCATCAGTCTTTTTCGGTCGCTGCCGATCATCTGGCACGGCTTGAAAGGCGGCCTGGCTGATCTCCGCGGAACGAGCCGATCGGAGGGGGTCAACGCTCCCCGTACCGATCAGGACCTTTCTATGAAATGGGTGCTGGGCGGAATTCTCGCGCTTCTCATCGTGATCATGATCGCGCCGCAATTAAACCTCCGCTTCAACATCCTCGGCGCGCTCCTGATCATCGCTTTCGGTTTCCTATTCGTCACGGTCTCGTCGCGGTTGACTGGCGAAGTGGGTTCGTCGTCGAACCCGATCTCCGGCATGACTGTCGCCACGCTGTTGTTGACCTGCCTCGTGTTTCTCCTGATCGGGTGGACTGCGCCGCCCTATTTTGTCACCGCGCTTTCGATCGGCGGCATCGTCTGCATTGCGTCATCGAATGGCGGAACGACGTCGCAGGATTTGAAGACGGGTTTCCTGGTCGGATCGACTCCGCGTTATCAACAGATGGCGATCCTGATCGGCGCGCTCGCCTCGGCGCTGATTCTCGGGCCGATCCTGATGAAACTAAACCAGGCCGGCACCGTTTATGTGCCGGTGGCGAACAATAAAGATTTCGTCGCCTCCGCCGCTTATCGCGCAAGCCCCGCTGACTACGAAAAGGACAGCGCAGGACAGCCGAAGCGCGAGCGCTTGTCCGGCGCGCAAGCTGGAACCGATGCGAACGAGTATTTCGTTTATCATAAAACCACGACGGAGAATGGGCCGGCCGGACGTTATCTTGTGAATAGCGAGGGCGCGCCGGTTTATCTCGCGGATCCCGGGATCAACGGCATTTACGACAAGCGCCCGGACGGCTCGAGCGTACAGAAATTCACCGCGCCGAAAGCGACGCTGATGTCCTACATTATCAAAGGAATACTGAGCGGGCAATTGCCATGGGGCCTGGTGCTGCTTGGCGTCTTCATCGCGATTGTGCTGGAGCTTTCCGGAATTCCGTCGCTCGTCTTTGCGGTCGGCGTTTATCTGCCGATCTCGACCTCAGCCCCGATTTACGTCGGTGGCATCGTGCGATTGATGGTGGACAAATACACGCGCCGTAAACATGCCGGCGCGCAGTTAACCGAGGATCAGCTCGTCGCCGAAGGCGATAGAAGCAACGGGGTACTCTTGTCTTCTGGTTATATCGCGGGGGGGACGCTGGCTGGTGTTGTCTTCGCATTTCTCGCCATCCCCTTGAAAGCGCGCCTCGATGCCTTCGAACGGTGGGCCACAACTCACAACCCGTTCTTCGAAGGGCCGTGGTCGGACGCACTAGCGATGATTCCGTTCCTGGTGCTTTGCGTGCTGCTCTATTTCGTCGGGCGCGATGTTCTGATGGCCGGCCGCCGAAACGCGACGACCACTGCGCCTCGCGTTCCTTAGGCGGCGGCCGCTCGCGTTCTCCACGCGAAATAAACCGGCACACCTGTGAGCACGAGCAGAATCCCGATTCCCGAAGTCGAAGGCGCCATGGCCGCGATATCAACTATGAGTAATCCGGCGAGAAGCATGTAGACGATCGGAATGATCGGGTAACCCCAGGCACGATAAGGTCGCGTCGTGGCCGGTTGCTTGCGTCGCAGAATAATAACTGCCGCGACGATCAGCACATAAAAAATCAGATCGGCCGAGACAATGTATTCCAGGAGTTGCGTGTAGACGTTGCCGTATTTGACCGTGCCCGTGACCGGATCAGTGGTCACCGTCCGGGGCAACGTCAGGAAGGCAGCCCAAAGACCTTGCACGAAAAGAGCGAAGGCTGGTGCGTTATGACGATTGATCTTCGCGACGCGTCGAAAAAATAAACGATCGAGCGCCATCGCATAATAAACCCGGGCGCCGGCGAGAATGAGGCCGTTGTTACAACCGAATGTTGAAATCATTATGGCGATCGCCATCAGAATCGTGCCCGGTGGACCGAGCACCGCATTCATCGCTGCCACCGCCACGCGATTTTGCGGCGCGTGTTGGATCTCAGGAAACGGAAGCGTTGCGATGTAGGCCACGTTCGCGAGGACATAGAGCGTGACCACGATCCCGCAGCCCGCCAGCAATGCGCGGGGGAGATTCCGACCGGGATCGCGCACTTCGCTTCCCGTAAAGGTAACGTTGTTCCAAGCCGATTGTGCGAAGAGCGGACCGACCATCGCTTTGCCTAACAACACCGCCATCGCAAGCGAACCAGTGAGCGCGAGACCGGGCTGCGCAATCTGTGGCTGCCAGCCATTCGCCCAAGGATTCCACCAGGATGAACTAAATGCCGCGCTCGTACCTTTCCATCCGAAGGCAAGGCCGATCACGATCAATGCCGCGAGCGCAGCTGTTTTCGCGAAGGTAAAGGTGTTTTGCACCAGCTTGCCCAGCTCCAGTCCGCGCGTGTTTGTCCAGCTAAGCAGAAGGATCAGCGTTACGGCGATGCATTGCTCCGTCGAAAAACTAAGCGCATACCCGGCGCCGATTGGGACCGGCGACATCAAGTAGTGGTCGGGCGAAATCGCCGGAAGCAACACGCCGAGAAATTTCGCGAAAGCGACGGCCACCGCGGCGATCGTTCCGGTTTGGATGACAAGGAAAATCGCCCAGCCGTAAAGAAACCCGATCGAGGGACCGTAGGCCTCGCGCAGAAAAACATACGGGCCACCCGCGCGCGGGATCATCGCGGCCAGTTCGGCGCAACAAAGCGCGCCGGTGATCGTAAGAATTCCTGCCAGAATCCAGGCGATCAGCAGCCAACCGGGCGATCCGATTAGTCGCGCTGATTCCGCCGAGGTAATGAAAATGCCGGAGCCGATCATCGACCCGACAACGATCATGGTCGCGTCGAGCGGCCCAAGAGCCTGCTTTAATTGCGCGTCGGATTTACCAGAGGACGACTCGTTAGGTTGTGTGTTCATGATGAAGTCGGCGGGCCAAGAACGACGCCTGTTTGCGCGAGACGCAGCCGAAGGGCGCGTGCAAATTCGACCGCTTCCGGTGTGTCACCATGAATGCAAACTGTGTCCGCGCGGACGGTAACGTCAGTTCCATCAACCGAACGCACTTTGCTGTCCGACAACATTCGAAGGACGCGTTGCGCCGCTTCCTCTGGATCGTGCAGGATTGCGTCTGGTCGCGCGCGCGGGACAAGTGAACCGTCGCCGAGATAATTGCGGTCGGCGAAAACTTCGTTCACCACACGCAGCCCGTGGTTTTCCGCCGCACGCGCAAGAGCACTCTCACCGGGCGCAAACAGGAACAGGCTCGGGTTGACGGCCGCCACCGCGCGCGCAATCGCGTCCGCCACCGCCTCGTCGCGCGCCGCCAGGTTATAGAGCGCACCGTGCGGCTTCACGTGTTGCGGTTGAATACCAATGCTCGATGCGATCGCGGCGAAGGCGCCAATTTGATAGACAACGATCGCAAACGTCTCCTTGGGCGAAATCGCAATCTCGCGTCTGCCGAAATTTTCCCGGTCCTCGAAGCCCGGGTGCGCGCCGACCGCGACTCCGGCATCGCGTGCCGCCGATATTGATGCGTGCATTATCGTGGCACTTCCGGCGTGAAATCCACACGCGATGCTTGCCGACGTCACCAAGCCGAGCAGTTCAGTGTCATGCGGAGCGCCTTCCCCGAGATCAGCGTTTAAATCGAGCGAAAGGTTCATGCGCGCAGTTGCATGCCAGTCCGGAATCGCGCGAGTTCATCCTCGCGTCCAAGCAGAAGTTGATGCGCCTCGGCGAGCGAGACCTCGTGGAAACGAATCGAGTGGCCGGGCCGTAATTGTGCAGCGACCGGCATATCCACCGTGATCACGTGCGCTATTTTTGAATAACCACCGATGGTTTGGCAATCTCCGAGAAGAAGAATTGGATTTCCTGATGGCGGCACCTGGATCGTTCCTGGCGCGACGGCTTCCGACACGAGATCTGCCTGATCGGAGTTTTCCAATGGTGGGCCTTCGAGACGAATGCCCATCCGGTCGGATTGCGCCGTGACCACAAATGGTTCCAGGACGAATTTGCGGTGGGTGTCGGCACTGAATCGATCGCGCTGCGCGCCCTGCACGACGCGCAAAAATCCCGCCCTCCGCGCGCTACCTGCCCACTCCGCGTGTACGCCCCATTCGGCGATGCGCGTTTCGCGAAGACTTTCGGCGAGTCGATCAGCGTGGGCCGAGGACCGACCTAACGGGAGAGTATCGCCCTCCTTCAACGCGCGGCCCTCGTGTCCTCCAAACTTTCCTCGTAAATCGGTCGAACGACTGCCAAGAACGAGCGGCGCATCAATTCCTCCGGAGATTGCTAACCATGCTCGTGCTCCGCTTTGAGGCGCGGTCATTTGTAGTTCCTCATTCGCCTCAATTCGCGCCACACGACCAGCCGGAAACGGCCCGTCATTCATTCGCACCTCGAACTGGTCACCGCACCACGCGACGAGCCGCTCGTCGGCAAAACGCAAACGCAACGTACCCATCGTGGTTTCCAAGCCGGCTGAGTTTTCGTCATTCGCAACCAGCAGGTTCGCGACACGCATCGCGTGCGCGTCGAGTGCGCCGCCCAATGAAACGCCGAGCCGGCGAAATCCCGTGCGCCCCAGGTCCTGCACTGTGGTCAAAAACCCTGCGCGCAGAACGGTCGCGTTCATGCGGGGAACTGCTCGAACTCGTCTCGTGAGATGGCTCGGAACGAAACCCGATCGCCGGCCACAAGGAGCGCGGGAGGCTGCCGCGATGCGTCAAATAAGCGCAAAGGCGTGCGCCCAATCACGTTCCAGCCCCCAGGGGACGTGCTGGGATAAATGCCGGTTTGGTTGCCGCCGATGGCAATTGAACCTGCTGGAACGTCGGTGCGCGGCACTTGCCGCCGCGGCGTCGCCAAGCCCGAAGGTAATCCCGCGAGGTAAGAAAATCCTGGAGTGAAACCGATGCATCTAACCCGGTAATTCGCTTCAGAGTGCTGCCGTACCACTTCGTCCGCGGAAAAGTTTGTGTGACGCGCGACGTCATCGATATCGAATGCAAACGCGCGATTATAGCAAACCGGAATTTCGACAAGACGGCCTGACGTTACCTCGCATTCAGTTCGATCGCGTAACACCCGACGAATCTCTGTCGCCAGCCTCTCAAAAATCGCATTTGGACTTCCGCACTTCCTGGCGACAAGAACTGGATCGAAAAACAAAGCGATAGTCGAGTATGCCGATGTCCACTCGACCGCCCCCGGGATCGACGCGCGTTCCAGCCGCGCCAGAATCGCCAGCACATGATCGATGCTTACCTCACCTTCAGAGCGGTCGTCACCCCCCAGCCTGACAACGAGTGCTGAATCACCAAGAGGAGTAACTTCCATGCACGGTCGGAACGATGTCCGAACACGTGTAGCATCGCGCAAACGCTCGCGCAAAGGCGCGACATTTTTCTTCGCGAGATTGAGCTCGAAGTCGGATCGCTACACGCCGCGTCCGCGCACCATGTGGAGGATGAACATCACAACGGCGATGACGAGAACGATGTGGATAAGGCCTCCGGCGATGTGCATGGTGAATCCAAGTAGCCAGGCGATGATGAGAATGACTGCGATAGTGAGGAGCATATCCTACATTCGCGCGCGGACGTCGCTTCGACCGCCCGTGCGGTTGCCGCGACACTGGTTATTTTACCGTGGCGGTTTTGCGGGCCAGGTCGGCCACCAGTGGAAAGTGATCGGATGCGAGTCGCGAGAGCCGGGTGCGATGCACCTCGAGAGCGGTCACCTCCAACGCGTCGTTCACGAAAATGTGATCGACTGCCAAAAGGGGGAAACGTGTCGGGAACGTAGGAAACCGCCATGAACTCCCGACGAGCGCACGGACGTCGCTGAGATGCTGCGTCAGCAGACGATGAGGCGCAGAGTGCGGCAGACCATTTAGATCCCCTAGGAGAATGATTGGACGGCGGGGATCGATCGCCCCCAGCCATGCCTCGCTCGTGAGAAGCTTCGCCTGCGCCAATCGCTCGCGACGTGCGAGGCCGAAATGTGTGTTGATAACGTCGACCGCGCCGAGCTCCGTCTCCACCTCCACCCAGGCGGCAGCGCGACTCTCGCGACAATACCACGGCGCACGCGCTGTGAGCTCGGCTGCATGTCGCACGGTAATCGGATAGCGCGAGACAATCGCGTCGCCGTAATGCTCGTGCTCGTCTTGCATTGCCGCGTGAAAAGAATGATGCCAACCAAGCTGCTCCGCGATTACTCGTGTCTGGTCTGTGCCGGCCGAGCGCTGACGACGGAGGTCGAGTTCCTGCAACCCCACTATGTCGGCCGATAACTCGGCGATCACTTCCGCGATTCGCGCTTCGGATCGGCGCCCATCGATGCCGAGGCACGCACGCACGTTGTAAGTGGCGACGCGCAACATCGGTAGGCTACCGCGCCGCTCGCTCATTCATTTCGCGCCGCGCGTAAGCTAAATCCCTAGTCTGGTGCTTCTGCAGTTTCGTCGCCCTCCAGCTCGATACGCTCGCCGGTTTTCTCCACTTGCACAGCGAGCCTCGAGTAAACCCAGATCCCTGCGGACTTTGTCGCCACTGCGTAAACGGTCCCCTTGCCTTTCGGGCCTGATATCGGAATCGAAAGATCGGCCTTTCCTGACCCTCCGTTCACGTTCGTATTTCCGGAAACTAACCAGCCTTCGCTGATCGGCGTACCTATCGCTGCGATCACTCGTGGATCAGCCTTCGCGCGCGAGACAGCGATCTTATATGCATCCGACGATTTCATCGCGCCGAAAACCATCAGAACCACCAGGACGACGAAGGCCGCTGCGAGCGCGCAGAGCGTGAGGCAACCGGTCGGCACGAACCATTTCCAATTGCGCGACCACCACCCGCGGCGCGGCACTTGAGTAATAGGGGCTGTCGGTTGTGGCGAGGAAGATTCCATGGTGGTCCGTTGGTGGCAGAAAACTGTCTCGTTCGTTTCTACTCGAAATCGAACGAAGCTAGCAATGGTTCACGAGTGATTTGACGCACCGCGGATAAGGTCGCCGGCGTCGCAGTTCGACGGTCAAAGTCCGCGAATTGGGCCGAAAGCAAAACCGCCTCTCCAGCTACACTGAAGAGGCGGCTCGAATCGGTCGGATTGCGCCGGTAAACTCGGTCACGAGCAACCAGTCGCCTCCGTCAAATTGCGATTAGGGTGTCGCCGTCGGTGACGGAGTTGCCGAAGGAGAAGCTTCGGCATTAGTGCTCGAGCTCTTCTTCTTCATCGTCGTCGACTTCTTCTTAGTAGTCGTTTTCGACGTTGCCGTTTGATTCTTCTTCGCCGAAGTCATGCTGCCTTCGGTCGCGCCGGTCGTTGCCCTTGTCGAAGCGGAGGTCTCGCTAGTCGTCATCGATTCCTTCTTCGTCTCGCAGGAGGTAAGAAAGCCGGCGACAGCAAGCAGTGTAATAGTGGAGATAATGGTTCGTTTCATAGGTTGGTAGTTAACAAGTGGAGACTCTTTGGTCACCTTCGAAAATGCAAGCATTATTAGAGCGCGGTCACGAGAGACCTGCCGTGACAAAATCGTAATTTTACGTCGCCCATACAGCACCGCCGGGCTAATCAGCCACTCAGCGCGCGGACGCACTCTGGCCGCCTGCGTTCTTCCCTCCCGAATCTTCCGCCGAGACTGCGTCCGCTACCCCTTCTACCGATTCCTTAATCTTCTCGACGTTGGGATGAACCTCGCGAAGAAGATCATGTTCGACTTTCGAGAGTTGCTCGATCCGTTTCGTGACGTCGTGCAATTCTTTCAGCATTGCTTCCTGTTTCGCTGAAATGCGATGCATCCACCAGAAGCAAACCGCCCAGCAGGCGGTTCCAACCCAGGTGAGCAGAAACGGAATCGAAGCAAAATTCAATCGCATCTCAGGTCTGCTGCGCTATTGATTTCTCCTCATTGAGCGGTAACGCAGCGTAGTCAAGATTCTGTCAGGGTTTATCAGTGCCGAACGACTTTATGCAGCCTGCGATTACAGTCATCATCAATTTTATCGCGATCATCGCAATCTACTCGTGGATGGCATTCGCGCTTGCCCGGTTGCATTGGTCCGGACGCGGCGTCCCCATGGTTATCGCAACGATTTACGCAGCCGGATCGGCTTGGATCGTGCCGATACTTTTTTGGCTCGCCCTCGGCAAAGCTGCGTCGCCAACCTACGCCGCCTGGTTCGGAAATTGGCTCGTCTCGGGTTTCGCGATTATTCTGTTAGTAAGAAAAACGTCGCGAATTCCACGTGAATTTGCAGATTCCGCGCGAGTCGACGGCTGTGGCGCGTGGGGCATTTACTGGCATGTTGCCGTGCCGCTGGCCCTCAGAGATCTCGCCTTACTGGCGATGCTCATTCTGATGGCGACCTCGCCGCAATTCCTTATAGATCGAATGCCGCTTCTTCGTAGCGACGTCGTGGCGCGCGCAGGAATCGCATCGATGGCGGTCGGATCACTGCTGATGACGACTCCGCTGCTCTTAATCTTCTTCGTGACTCGTCGCGATTCGCAATCATCGGGTTTCGGGCGCGTTGGAGAGCGCTTTTAGGACCTCCGCGCGCACAATTGGAAGCCGCCCAAAAAGGTTCGCCAGCGCCATACCGGGATTGCTCTTCAAGACCTTCGGATCATGCACGCCCGTGATCCGGGCAAGCTCCGCCTCGAAATGAAACACGGCGCGGACGTCCGGGTCTCTCGCGTTTAGGTATGCAAACGCGCGTCGTAACAGCGCGAAAAGATCGGGTTCGTGATGATCGGCTTCGGTGCAAATCTCGATCAACTCCACAAAGTAGGATGCGGTTTGTGTGCGCCGGAGGTTTTCGCGGATTCCGGCGAAAGGTTCTTTCAACGCGACCTCCGTCAGCGTGTGTAAATCGCTTTTTTTGCTGCGCTTGATCTGGATCTCCGCTTCAAAAAAAAGGTCGATCTTTCCGGCAAACGGGCTCCGGGCGCGGCGCGCCCCTTTTGCCACAGTGCGAATGCAGCCTAACGAGTCGGTGCACCAGGACACGATCAGGCTCGTGTCGCTGAGTTTCCGTTTCCGCAAAAGAATGGCGCGCGTCGTTTCCACTGCGAGTCAATGTGCCGCGCGCGGTGAGTTCTCCTATTCCTTGCTATGCCGAACCGTCACAATCGCGGGCGTCTTGCCGGGGCGAAATAGCGATGCGCCATAACAGATCGCGGCGGTTTTCTCGCGCGCGTAGCGAATTTTGGTCAAGCGGCTGTCCCAACGCTCCATGTAGGAGCAGTTCGCGGTCATTTCACTGCCCGGGATCTGCACATAACGATTTTCAGTCTGGGTCAAAAAAGCCGCGTCACCATCCAATGGAATCGGCACCGCCCAATTCGGCGAAAGCCTGACCAGGCGACGCTTCGCAAGATCAAGCGCGAAGACCGTATCGCCATCGCTGCTGTTAAGGTGCAGGTCGAAAAAGACCACCCCGAGTGGTCCGTCAAATAAGAAGCGGCGGTCCGGCTGGCCCCTGATATGCAATACATCCCATAGCCCCAGAAACCCATCGAGAGTTCCTAGTTCTGTCTCCTTTCCAGATCGAAGATCGCGCAGCAAATAACGGTTTCCGTGACCGGGTCCATCAATATCGTCGCCCTCCTCACCGGGTACGGAACGTAAGACTATCTCAACCGAACCATCCGGCGCTTGAAACGTCGGCGGCGGCTCGTTCTTCGGTTCCGTCATTTCCGCTGAAGGCGATGGCGTGGGCGAATTGTCTTCTTCTGGTTCGTAGTTCGTGAAGAACGACGAGGACTTCGCGTTTGCGTACCAATCGGGGGCGGCCTCGAGGCGCTTCGTTTCGCCGCCCTGGGGTAGGACGCTCCAGAATTCTGGCGAGCCGCTGGGTTTATCGCGCATGAACACGATCGATTCGCCGCCAGAAGCAAACATCGGATTACGATCCTGTCCCGAATTGTCCTTGGTTAACTGTCGCAAGAATTTTCCGTCCTCGCGATAGAGGAACAAGTGTGCGTGGCTGGTCCCCACGGCCTGAAGATAACGAATTGCGATGACTATTTCCGGCGCCGCCGTGACCTTATGAGGACCGAGCAGAAGGAGCGCGGAGAGGAATGCGATGGCGCCGATGTTTCGCACGCTGCTGGTTTGCGAAATCGGCATCCCTTTGTCAACGCGACTTAGCCCGGTCCGCCTTGGTCGCGAAATTGAGCTGCGCTAGCGATTGCCGATGTGGATCGCGCTTTTGTTAACGGAAAGCGCCGCCTCTTTCACGGCTTCGCTTAGGGTCGGATGCGCGTGAACGGTGCGGCCGAGATCCTCTGCGCTGCCGCCGAATTCCATCACGGCGACGCATTCTGCGATCAAATCTGAAGCAGCGTGCGACATAATGTGCGCGCCAATGATGCGATCGGTGTCCGCGTCCACGACGAATTTCACGAACCCTTCCACATCTTCCGCCGCTAGCGCGCGACCATTGGCGCGGAACGGGAATTTGCCGACGCGCACATTCATCCCCTTTTCTTTTGCGTAATCTTCCGTCACTCCGACACCCGCGAGTTCCGGATTTGTGTAAATGATTCCAGGAATCACGTCGTAATTCACGTGCCCTGATTTACCGGCGATCGATTCCACGCATGCCACACCTTCGTCCTCCGCCTTGTGCGCAAGCATCGGGCCGGCGATCACGTCGCCAATCGCATAAATTCCTTTCACGCTCGTGTGAAAATGCGCGTCAACTTTGATCCGCTTTCGATCGTCGAATTCGATGCCGATTTTTTCTGCGCCGACGTTGTCGGCAAACGCGCGGCGACCCACAGACACGAGAACCTTGTCAGCCTCGAATGTCAGCTGTTCTTCGCCCTTTGTTGCAGTGGCAGTCGCGCGGCCATTATTGACTTCTACGCCACTGACCTTCGTCCCGAGGTGAAATTTCATACCCTGCGCCGTGAGCACTTTTTGGAGCGCGTTCGCAAGTTCGAGATCAAAGCCCAGCGCAATTCGCGGTAGAAACTCGAGCACCGTCACTTCCGATCCGAGCCGGCTCCAGACCGATCCCATCTCCAGCCCGATCGCGCCGCCGCCGATCACAAGGAGCTTTTTCGGCACCTCTGAGAACGACAGCGCTTCCGTGCTGCTGACGATGACGTTGCCGTCGAATTTCATCGTCGGCAGTTCGACCGGGACGCTGCCGGTCGCGATGATGATGTGCTCTGCCTCGATATCGGTGGCATCGCCTTCGACAGCTTTGATGCTCACACGGCCCGCCGCCGGGATTGAGCCGAGACCCTGAAATGTCGTGACCTTGTTCAGCTTCATCAGCGCGCGCACACCGCCAGTCAGCGTCTTCACGACTTTGTCTTTGCGCTTCAACATCGTGGAAAGATCGAGGACCACGTTTGGCAACACGATGCCGTGCTTGGCGGCTTCTTTCTTCGCGAAGACGAAATGATCGCTCGAAGAGAGGAGCGCCTTACTCGGGATGCAGCCAATGTTAAGACACGTGCCACCGAGTTCTGGATCTTTTTCAATAATTGCGGTCTTCAGGCCGAGCTGTGCCGCACGAATTGCAGCGACATAACCGCCGGGGCCCGACCCGATAATTACGACGTCAAATTTGTCCATCTCACAGGCGCAAAGCGTATAACATGCTCAGAAATCGAGCGGCAACGTCTTCGGATTCTCGATGCCTTCCTTCACTTTGATCAGGAAGGTCACCGCTTCTTTCCCATCGACCGCGCGATGATCGTAGCTGAGCGCCAGATACATCATTGGCCGAATCTCAATCTTGCCATCACGCGCCACCGGTCGCTGCTGAATTGTGTGCATACCGAGAATCCCGCTCTGTGGCGGATTTAGAATCGGAGTGCTCAGGAGCGATCCGTAGACGCCGCCGTTCGAAATAGTAAAGGTGCCGCCCTGCAGATCCTCGATTTTGATCTTGCCCTCGCGCGCCTTGGTGGCGAACCCCGCAATGTCACGCTCGAGATCCGCGAACGACTTCTTGTCCGCATCGCGCACGACCGGGACGACAAGTCCACGCTCTGTGCCGACGGCCACGCCGATATCGTAAAAGTTGTTCTGGATGTAATCGTCGCCTTCGATTCGCGCGTTGATCGACGGGACCGCCTTCAGCCCTTCCACGACCGCTTTGATGAAGAACGACATGAAGCCAAGTTTCAGTGCGTTCTTCTTCGTGAACGCCTTTTGCGACTTCGCGCGCAACGCCTGCACTTCGCTCATGTCGCACTCATTGAACGTTGTCAGGATCGCCGCCGTGTGCTGCGCCATGACGAGCTGCGC
This sequence comes from Chthoniobacterales bacterium, assembly GCA_040004385.1. GTDB lineage: Bacteria > Verrucomicrobiota > Verrucomicrobiia > Chthoniobacterales > UBA10450 > JBDUAZ01. Next base: position 13,684 of record JBDUAZ010000125.1, read on the forward strand.
CGCGATTTTGCGCCGCAGGGGCGACATCTTCTTTCGAGTAAAACGTCCGTCGGGTGATGCGGCCGGCGCAAGAGGTTTCTCATCGTGCTGCGCGCCGGAGGCAACCGCTTTCAGTTCAGGAGCGGGCATGCGATTTTGCGCCGCGTTCGTCGCATCTGCCTTCGTCAGGCGACCACCTTTGCCCGTTCCGGAAATCGCCGCCGGGTCCAGCTTTTCCTCGTCGACAATCCGGCGCACCGCCGGAGAGAGAACATCCGCGTTCGGCGATTTGTTATCTTCTGCGATCGGTGCCTTGGGGTCGTTTGGATTGGGCTTCGCCTTCGCATCCGTCGGCGTCGGCGTCGCGGCCACCGATTCGGCGTCTGCCACAGCTCCCGTCGACTCCTCAATTGTCGCGACGACCTCGCCGATTTTGACTTCCTGGCCTTCCGGAACCTTCGTCTGCAGAATACCGCCGCTTTCCGCGACGATTTCAGTAGAAACCTTGTCCGTCTCGAGCGTGAAGAGGGCGTCGCCGGAGTTCACGCGATCTCCTGATTTCTTGTGCCAGACGGAGACGACGCCGCTGGAAATCGACTCGCCCACGGCAGGAATTTTGACCTCGATACTCATGCGCGGTTTACACTATGCGCAATCGTAACTCGTGGTCGAACTGTACATGCAAGACATTGATCGGTAGACTGTGTGGTGGGGCGAACCTGGCCGTGCGTGCGTCAGGCTCGAGAGAGTCTCGCCCTGGCGCAATCAAACCGTCAAAGTGTTCGGCTACAATGTGAATGCTTCGGTGACGAGCGCGGCTTGCTCGCGTTTGTGCGACGCGAGCGCGCCGACGGCCGGGCTCGCGCTCGCGTTCCGGCCCGCGTAGACAATTTCGCGACCAAACATACGGCGAAGGCGCGGTTCGATGAAACTCCAGGCGCCCATGTTCTGCGATTCTTCCTGGCACCAGACGAGCTTCGCTTCGCGCGGAAATGCTTCGACTGCCGGGCGCAGCTTTTCTTCGCAAAGCGGGTAGAGCTGCTCGATGCGAATAATTGCGGCGTTCGCGACTTTCTGCGCGCTGCGGTAGTTCAGCAGGTCGTAATAGACTTTGCCCGAACAAAGGATAACGCGGTCGACTTGTTGTGGCTCAGCGGCGCTGGGCGAACTGATCACTTCCTCGAAGGCCCCACTCGTGAAATCTTCCACGCCTGACGTCGCATGCTCCGCGCGGAGCAGGCTTTTTGGTGTCATGATGATGAGCGGCTTCACAAAATCGCGCTTCATCTGCCGGCGCAACACGTGGAAGTACTGCGCTGGCGTGGTCAGATTGCAGACCTGAATGTTGTCCTCCGCGCACAACTGCAGGAAACGCTCGAGTCGCGCGCTCGAGTGCTCCGGCCCCTGCCCTTCGTAACCATGCGGCAGCAACAACACGATACCGCTCGGCCGTTGCCACTTGGATTCTGCGGAGACAATGAACTGGTCGATAATCGTCTGCGCGCCGTTTGCGAAGTCACCGAACTGCGCTTCCCACAGGCAGAGCATGTTCGGGTAATCGAGCGAGTAGCCGTAGTCGAATCCGAGCACGGCGACCTCCGAGAGCAGGCTGTTGTAAATGCAGATGCGCGCCTGCTTTTCCGCCAGGTTCATCAACGGGATGTACGGCTTGCCCGTTTTGCCATCGTAGAGCACAGCGTGGCGATGACTGAAAGTGCCTCGGCGGCTGTCCTGCCCGGAAAGCCGGACCGGCATGCCGTCGAGTAGCAACGACCCGAAAGCGAGCGCCTCCGCATAGCCCCAATCGTAGGGCCCGCCTTTTTCGAAAACCTGGCGGCGCTGATCGAGCACGATCCGCTTGATCTTAGGCTGCACGTTGAAATCGTTTGGGACCCGCGTGAGACCGTCAACGATCGTCCGCAGCGTCTCCTGCGAGATCGCGGTTGGCGGCGAATCCGTCGAATACTTCGGCTGAAACACAGCTGTGGATTCCTGGAATTTCGCCTGCGCGTTGCCCTTTTCTTCCTCGATCGCCTTCACCTCCTGCAATGTCATCTCGAGCAGCAGGTCGAATTCCGTTTCCAAAGAGGCGGCGTCATCAGCCGTCAGCACCCCGGAGTCGAGAAGCTGCTGTTTGTAAATCTGGCCGGCGGAAGGGCGTCTACCGATTTTATCGTAGAGATCGGGTTGCGTGAACGAGGGCTCATCGCCTTCGTTGTGGCCGTAGCGCCGGTAGCAATACATGTCGATCACCACATCGCGTCCGAGCTCCTGGCGGAAATCGAGCGCCAGCTCGGTGACGAACGCGAGCGCAAGCGGGTCCTCGCCATTCACATGAAAAATTGGCGCTTCGATAATTTTCGCGACATCCGTCGCGTACATCGACGAACGCGCATCTTCCGGCAGCGTCGTGAAGCCGATCTGATTATTGACGACGATGTGCACCGTCCCACCCGTGGAATAACCCGGGAGCTGCGACATGTTCAGCGTTTCCATAACGATCCCCTGTCCGGCGAACGCAGCATCGCCGTGGATCAGCAGCGGCAGAACTTTTCGCCGCTTCTCGGTGTCGCCACGGATGCGCTGGCGCGCGCGGGCGGTGCCTTCGACGACGGGGTCGACCGCTTCGAGGTGGCTCGGATTAGCGGAAAGCCGAATCTCAACCTCGGCACCGTCCGCCAGCTTCCGCACCGTGCGGTATCCGAGGTGATACTTCACATCGCCATCGCCCGCGACCAACTCTGGAACGTAGTTGGTCGAGAACTCGGTGAAGATTACCTGCAACGACTTCTTCAGGAAATTTGCCAGCACGGTGAGGCGGCCGCGGTGCGCCATTCCCATGCAAATCTCCGCGATCCCTGCCGCGGGACATTTCTGGACAAGACGATCGAGGATCACCATGAGGCCTTCCGAGCCCTGCAGCGAAAAGCGTTTCTGCCCGACGTAACGCGTGTGGAGAAATGTCTCGAACGCTTCCGCTTCGTGAAGCGCGCGCAGCATCGCGATCTGTAGCTCGCGCGAGGCGCTTTTCCGCGGCGGACGAGACTCCAGCCTGTGTCGCACCCAATCGCGGATTCGAGGATTTTGGATGTGTTGGAACTCCGCTCCGATTGTGTCCGCGTAGATGCTTTCGAGCGCGCGAATCATTTCGCGCAGCGTCATCGGTTTGCTGTCGAGGAAGAACTTCGATGAAACCCGCAGGTCGAGGTCTTTGTCGCTGAAGCCGAGTTCGCGCAAACTGAGCAATGGATTTTGTGGCCGCGCCTCGGCGAGCGGATTCACGTTCGCGACCGTGTGGCCGAGTGTGCGGTAAGCGTAAACGAGTCCGTCGATCCGCGTCTGTAGCGGGCTTTCCGTCGGGTGAATTTGTGCCGGCGTGGCAAGCGTTGCCGCGCCATTCCTCAGCTCCAGATCGCCCAGCTCGAAACCTTCGAAAAACGCCGCCCAGCTTGTGTCAACCGACGCCGGATCTCCCTGCCAGCGCTCGTAATTCTCCTCGAGCAAGTCGAGATTCAATCGCGTGGCGAATGACGGGCGCATCGTCGCTCAATCTGCAAAGCTTCTGCGCCAACAGCAAGTTGACAGTGTGCACGGTGCTCGTTACTTGCTGCGCAAAATGAGCCCCACAGCACGATCCGTAACAGGCATTTTCGGCAGCGCGGCCGGAGTAATTTGCCTGTCGCTTTTTACAACCTCAACCGCGTTCGGGCAGGCCGAGCCGGCGTCGGAACCGGCTGTGATCGCGGTTGCGAAGGTGCTTCCGGCCGTCGTGAACATCAACACCCAGCGTGTTGTGAAACGACAGGTGCGCGATCCGTTCGAAGAGTTTTCCGCGCGGTTTTTCGGCAGCTACGATCGAAATCGCCCTCGTGAAATTCGCCAGACCCTGCAAAGCCTCGGCTCCGGTTTCATCGTTGATCCGGCCGGTTATATCGTGACAAACGAGCACGTCGTGGCACGCGCCGCAGATTTAAAGATCGAGGTCACGATGAACGACGGGAAGACCTATAACGCTCATTACATTACCGGCGACGAAAAGAAGGATTTGGCATTCATCAAGATCGACGCGAAAGCCGCCTTTCCTTTTATCAGCCTCGATAACATCTCGCCGAATTTGCTCGGCGAAACGGTGATCGTCGTCGGCAACGCGCTCGGTTACGGCAGCTCGATCAGCCGCGGTGTGCTCAGCGGGATGAAGCGCGATATCACGATCGACGAGGTCGATTACAAGGATTTGATTCAGACCGACGCGGCGATTAATCCGGGAAACAGCGGCGGGCCGGTGATCGATCTTTCTGCGCGACTGGTCGGGCTTAGCTCGGCGAAGATGGCGTTTACGCCTCAAGGTGTGCCGACTCAGGGACTCGGGTTCGCGATTCCCGCCGAGACGGTCCGTGCGAGTGTCCTCCAGTTCAAAGCCTTTGCGGAAAAGCAGCCGGCGCAGAATGGTAAACCACAGGGTATCGTGGCCGGCACGTCGAATGCCGAACGCTTGTTCGGTGTGCAACTTCAGAACCTCACCGAGGATCTGACGGAGGCACTCGGCTACGCGCCAGGAAGAGGCGTTCTGGTCAGTGGGGTCGAGCCTGAGGGTCCGGCTGATCACGCTGGCATTCAGCGCGGCCTCGTGATCTACCGCGTCGGTAAATATAATGTGAATTCGGTGAAGCAGGCGGAAACTCTGCTCGCGCGCATCACGAGCGGCACTAATGTCGATTTGACGGTCGGGATTGTGCGGGCGGATGGAGAAAACGGGCGGGTCGAAACCGTTGCGTTGACGGCCCGCTGACGAAAAAACTCAGAACGCTGCGCCGATTTTGTTGTCTCAGAAAATTATCACGCGATGATCAAGGTCGAGAATCTGACAAAACGCTACGCCGGAGAAACTGCGATTGAAGACCTGAACTTCGAGGTCGGGAAAGGCGAGATCATGGGGTTTCTCGGACCAAACGGCGCCGGCAAAAGCACCACAATGCGGATTCTTTCGTGCTTTTTGCCACCGACTTCTGGTCGCGCGTCGGTCGCTGGTTTCGATATTTTCGAGCAATCGCTGCAGGCGCGATCACACCTTGGCTATATGCCGGAAAACGTGCCCCTCTATGCCGACATGCGTGTGACGGAATACCTCGATTACCGCGCGGCACTGAAGGGAATTCCGCGACGCCGAATCATGGAACGCGTGGGCGACGTGAAGGAACTGTGCGGATTGAAGGACGTCGAGAAGAAATTAATTGGCGCCTTATCGAAAGGTTATCGGCAGCGCGTCGGGCTCGCGGACGCGCTCGTGCACGAACCCGATCTGTTAATTCTGGATGAGCCGACGAGCGGACTCGATCCGAATCAGATTCGCCAGGTTCGCGAGCTGATCAAGAATCTCGGGAAACAGCACACGATTTTGCTTTCGACGCACATTCTGCCCGAGGTCGAGATGACATGCAGCCGCGTGATTATTATCAATAAGGGGCGAATCCAGGCCTGCGACACGCCGGAGAATTTGCTCGGCGGAATTCGGACCGCAGGCGCCGTGGTTCTCGAAGCAAAAACCGGAAACGATGGCGGCGCTGAAGAACTCAAACAAATCGCGGGCGTCCGCGATGTGACGATGACACAGGAGGGCGATTGGAAATATTTTTCGCTGCGCGTTGAAGCGGAAAGCGACGTACGCGAAGAAGTTTTCCGGCTTGCGACCGCGAGACAGTGGACGGTGCGGGAATTATCGCAGCGCAAGGCGACGCTCGAGGATGTGTTCGTTGAAATGACGCATCCCGACGAGGGCTAATCGAAAAATGGACACGCGCGCCCACACCACACGCCGCCACTAGCCATGCGTAAGTTTTTCGTCCTGCTCTCACGCGAGGTTCGCAGCTATTTCTACTCGCCCATCGCCTACGTCGTGATGGTCTTCTTCCTCGTTGTGAGCGGCGTGGATTTTTACTTCCAAATCTCGTTCATGAATCAACGCCCAGTGCCGTATTCGGTGCAGGAAGCGTTTTTTAACTCAATCTTTTTCTGGTTCGCGTTTGTCCTGATTTTTCCACTGATCACGATGCGGCTCTTTGCCGAAGAATTTAAACTCGGCACGATCGAGCCCTTGATGACGGCGCCGGTGCGTGACTGGCAGGTCGTCCTTTCGAAATTCTTTGGCGCGCTCGTGTTTTACCTCGTGTTGTGGATTCCTACGCTCCTTTACTTCGCGATCTTTCAATCGATCACGCATCAGCCGGCCGCGAACTCCACCGGCGCATATCTTGGCGCGTATCTCATGCTGCTTTTACTCGGCATGTTCTATCTCTCCGTTGGCTGCCTCGCCTCGGTTTTGACAAAGAACCAGATCGTCGCCGCCATCATTTCGTTTTGCGCTATAACGCTGCTTTTTTTCCTCGGGCTCGTCTCGTTTATCCTGCTCGATGTCAGCTCCGCCACGCGCCAGTTGCTCGGATATTTCTCGGCGATCGAGCAGATGGGCACGCTCTCGCGCGGTGAAATTGATACGCGGCCGATGGTTCTGTACGTCAGCATGACCATCGTCATGCTTGTCCTGACGCATCAGGTGTTTCAATCGCGCAAGTGGAGACTATGACGAATGGCGCCTGACACTGCGACACCACCTAAAACGCGAAAGATCCGCCGTGTTCAGATTGGGCTGAACGTCATCGTGCAAATCGCGCTGCTCATGTTCCTCGCGCTCATGGTAAACTACCTCGGGTTCGAGCATTACCGCCGGTGGGACCTCTCCCGGGACAAGAAATTCGCGCTCTCGGACAAAACGAAGCGCTTCCTCGAGAGCATGAAAAGCAAAGCGCGAATTACCGTTTTCTTCGCGCCGAATGTCCCGATCGGATCGGATGTGCAGATGCTGCTGACAGAGTATCAATACGCGTCGAAAGGGAAACTCGACGTCGAGAACATCGATCCGGAACGTAATCTCTCGCGCGCGAAGGAGCTGTTTGAAAAATATAAAGTCGTCAGCGACGAGAGCCTTTTGATTATCGATTACGAGGGCCGGAATAAGACGGTGAAAGCCTCGGAGATGGCTGAGGTTGATCAGGGAAATCCGATGCTCGGCGAACAGCCGAAAGTCACCGCCTTCAAAGGCGAACAGGCGGTCACGAGCGCGATGATGGACCTCGTGGAAGGTAAAAAAAACACGATTAGTTACGTGCTCGGCCACAAGGAGCCGCCCATCGCCGACGCGCCTCGAATGCCGATGGCGCCGGAAACGCCCGCAAGTCCCGTCTCCGTCTTGAAAACGTTCATCGAGAACGAAAACATCAAGTTTCAGGAACTGAATCTATTCGATGTCCCCGCAATTCCCGCTGAAACCAAGACGATTTTCATCGCCGGGCCGCAGTACGATTTTTCCGACCGCGAAATGAAGTTGCTGCGAGATTTTTGGGAAAAACAGGGACGCATTCTGCTCCTGATCGATCCGGCGGCCAAGACTCCGAAGCTGCACTCGTTTTTAAATGAACTCGGCGTGCGCGTAAACGACGACCGCCTCATGGCAATGGTTAAGACCGGCATAGAGGAAGTGGCTCGCGTGCGGGATGTGATCGGCCGGTTTCTGCCGGACAGCCCGATTACAAAACGTCTCGCCGACGTGCGTGCAGCGTTTCTTGGCGGCACCTGCTCGTTAACGCTCGAAGAGCAGCGCGGACAACCGGGGAACATCAAGCTTCAGCCGTTGATCCAGGCGGAAAAAGGATATTGGGCCGAGACGGATTACAATTCGACCGATGAGATGAAGTTGCAGACCAACGCCGCGCGCGGCGCCGCAGCGCCACTGACGATGGCGGCCTCCATCGAGAAAGGCGGCAGCGCCGACGAGCGGGTGCAGACAAACTCGTCGCGCATGGTGGTCGTGACGAATGCGACTTTCGTGCAGGACAATGCGCTCACGCAGGACCAGCAGGCACTCGATTTTATTTCCGGCAGCATTAATTGGCTTCTCAGTCGCGAACAGTTGATCGGCATCGCGCCGAAAATTCCGAAGACGCTGACGTTTAGCCTCGATGAGAAAGCGATCTCGAACCTGCGCTGGATCATTCTGGTGTTGTTGCCGCTGATTCCCGCCGCCATCGGCACCGTCGTCTGGTGGCAAAGGCGTGCGTAGCGTTTCCGCAGGTCACAGATGAAGCCGAAGACTACTCTGATTCTCCTGGCAGTTGTCATGGTGGTCGCGGTTTACATTAAATTTTACGAAAGCAAGCGGCCAAATACCGCAGAAGCGAAGCGCCAGTCCCAGAACGTCGTAAACTTCGATCGCGAGAAGCTTGAGGGCATCGTGATCCAAAATGGCGACGAGCGCGTTGAAATCCGCCGAAAAGAAAACAAATGGCGAGTGGAAGCTCCGGTGCAGGACCAAGCGGACAATGCTGCGATCGAGAGTTTCCTGACCGATCTGGAGAGCTGGCAAAAACATGACACGATCCCGGCGAAGGAGTTTGAGGCGGACAAAGGCCGGCTCGATGAGTTCGGATTGGCGCGACCGAAGCTCCGAGTAAAACTCCTCGGCAAGGAGGCGCCGGTGGAAATCATGTTCGGCAAGGACGCCGCCCTTGATGGCAAGATGTACGTGCGACTTGAAAAATCGAAAGACGTTTTTATAGCCGCGCAATCCGTTCGTAATGATATCGCCAAAAACGCGGAAGAGTTCCGCGACAAAAAATTAACTGACCTGACAACGGCGCAGATTGTTCGCGCTATTTTGAAAACTGCCGCAGGCGAATTGGAGCTTCAGAAAAAAGGTGAGCACTGGGAAATCGTGAAACCGCTGCGCGCGCGCGGCGACGATCAAAAAATCGGGGATTTTCTCGCGCAGGTGACGACGGCGCACATTCAGCAATTCGTTGCGGAGGATCGCGGCGATCTTCATCTCTACGGACTGACCGAGCCGCGCGGCTCGATCACTTTGTTTAAGGATGGAGACACTCAGGGCCAGACACTTCAAATCGGCAGCCCGTCGGAGAAAGAGAAGGATCAGGTTTATGTGCGGTTCAACGTGCGAAATGCCGTCTACACGCTCACGAAAAAGACTGAAGACCTGCTCAAGACCAAACCGCTGGATCTGCGCGATCGGCATCTCATTCAGCTCGATACCAACATCCTCGATCGGCTTACGATCGAGGCTCCGGGCAAAGGCAAAACCATTCTCGCGCGGAAAGATCAATCCTGGACGATCGCGAGCCGGAACAATCAGCCGGCGAACACGGGTGAGGTGAATCGTTTGCTCGAAACGCTCCGGAATGAGCAGGTCACAAAATTCGTGGAGGATGTCGCCTCTGACCTCGCGAAATACGGTCTCGATAAGCCGCAACTGCAGCTGACCTTTAGCTCGTTTGCATCGGAAAATACCGCCGAGACGGCTGCAGGCGAACATCCGTTCGCGACGCTTGCGTTCGGCAAGAGCGATGGCGAGA
>JBDUAZ010000030.1:0-6857 GCA_040004385.1 Chthoniobacterales bacterium
GGCGAACAATTCATCCAACTCTTCGCCGCGCATGCTTTTGACCGGATACCGCCAAAGGCTTTCGACTTTTCCGACAATGCTCACGGGAGGAGTACAAAGGAGGACGTAAGAATTGAGAAGTAAATTCCGGCGAGCACTGAATCGATTGGAGGCTCGACTGAGGCGACAACTGAATAGCGCGACCAGAAGGCCTCTGCCGGCGGTGATGCCGCGTGGTATTGCCCAAAAATGAGCGGGGCGCATTTTCTCATAGAGCCGCCGCTCCAACCGATCAGGTTGTTCGAGATGAACTATTTAAAGTCATCGGGCTGCAGGGATTTGAACCCTGGACCTCCTGCACCCGAGGCAGGCGCTCTACCAAGCTGAGCCACAGCCCGCTATTTGCGTCGAGCTGATTGCCAGCCGGCGCGCGTTCTATTTCGTGTATTTGCTTAGGGATGGCAAGAGCGGCATCGCGCAATGTTCAAAACGGTCAATTACCGGCTCGTGAACTACGGCGAGGACACTCGTTTAGGTGGAGAGAGACTGCGAGCATTCTTCACAAGCCAGTCTCGAGGGTTCGTAACAAATCCGTTGACAACGATTTGCATCGACCGCAAAGTCCCAATTCCGTTTTTTCTCCCCGATGCTCGCCTCTGAACTCGTTCCCAAAGCCGTTGCGGGCAGTGCGCCGACGATCCTTCAGTTCCCTACGGAAGGCTCCCGCGCCATCCGCTCCTTGCGAAATATGACCACTCAACTCCTGCAGGAAGCAGCCCAAGTGATCCCGAATCAGCAACTACTGATCAACGTCGTTTCCCGGCGGGTCCGTCAGCTTGGATTAGGGCATCGCCCGCTCGTCGAAGCTACTCCGCGCTCATCCCTTACGGACATCGCGTTGAAGGAAATTATCGCAGGCAAGCTCACCTACGAGCTTGCTCCGGAGAAGCCCGCGGCTGACGGCGCCGCCGCTTAAATTCGTCGCGCGACGGCGAGAACTTTTCACCGCAGGCTGCCCGCCTGTGCTATCAATCTGCATGGCTGCGGAGACGATTCTGAATCGGAAGGCGCTGCGCGACTTTCATATTCTTGAACGCTACGAAGCGGGGATCGAGCTGAAAGGCAGCGAGGTAAAATCGATCCGGGCGGGCAAAGCCAATATTGGTGATGCGTTTGCACGGATCGAGAAAGGTCAGGCCTTTCTTCATAACGCCGACATCCAACCGTATGAACGGGCCAGCCATGAAATTCCCTCCGCAAAACGCGTGCGTCGTCTGCTCCTGCACCGTCACGAGATCGAGAAGCTCTACAGCGAAACAGCGATCGCGGGCCGCGCGCTGGTCGTGCTCAAGTTGTACTGGAAACAGGGTCGGCTAAAAGCAGAGATTGGAGTCGCGCAAGGCAAGGTCGCGCATGATAAACGCGCCGACCTGAAGAAGCGCGCGACGGATCGAGAAACTCAGCGCGAGGTTGCGCGCTTCAATCGAAAGCACGGTTGATTCGCCTCTCCATTTTTCCCGCGCAAGTTGCACATTTGCGACGGCGCGACAGTTTAGCTCCCGCATGCCCCGGACGCGCTCGCCCTTATTCGTCCTCTTTCTCACCGTTTTCATCGATATGGTGGGTTTCGGTATCGTCATTCCAGTTCTGCCGCTCTACGCCGAGCGTTTCCACGCTACCCCGATGGCGATTGGCTGGCTCACCGGAATTTATTCCGGCATGCAAATCGTCTTCACGCCGATACTTGGCAAACTCTCGGATCGTTTCGGACGACGTCCCGTTCTGATCGTCAGCATCGCGGGCACAGCGATCGGGTTCGCGTTGATGGGATTCGCGGGATCGCTCACGCTTCTTTTCGTCGCGCGAATTTTTGCGGGCATTACCGGCGGAAATATTTCCATCCCGCAGGCTTACATCGCGGATGTGACAACGCCGGAAGCGCGCTCAAAATCGATGGGATTAATCGGCGCCGCTTTCGGCCTCGGTTTTACCTTTGGTCCGATGATCGGCGGCATAATGAGCCGATTGTCGTACAGCGCGCCATTTTACTTTGCCGCCGGCCTCGCAGTGGCGAACGCCGTTCTCGTCTACCTCGTGCTGCCGGAAAGTCTGCCGCACGAGCATCGAACAAAACCGCACGAAGATGCTTCGCTTGCCGAAGTGTTTCGGCATGGGCGCGGCTGGATGTTCGCGCTGATCGTCGCGACGTATTTTTTTCTTATCGCCGGATTCTCGATTATGACGACGCTATTCGCGCTGTTTACGGAACGACGCTTCAATTACGACGCGCATGCGACCGGCTACCTGTTTGGATTCATCGGAATTATCACAGTTCTCGTGCAGGGCGGGATGATCGGAAGATTGGTAAGGAGATTTGGCGAAACCGCGCTCGCGCGGACCGGCCTGCTCCTCACCGCCGCGTCCCTCGCGCTACTACCATTGAGTGTGAGTCTCACCTGGCTGCTCGTTGCCTGCGCCGGCCTGTCGTTCGGCACGGGATTCGCGAGTCCACCTCTGAATGGATTGGCGTCGCAGATGATCGATCCGAGCTGGCAGGGACGCGCTCTCGGCGTCATGCAATCGGCCGGCAGCACCGGGCGTTTGCTCGGACCCCTTCTCGGAGGTTGGCTGCTGATGCTGGATTTGAAAAAGCCGATGAGCGATTACGGGCGTACGCCATTTTTTGTCGGCGCATCTCTTTGCCTGATCGCCGCGGCCCTCGCGTTCTGCGTCCGAAAACCGGCAGGTGATCGCGCGCCCGAAACTATTCCGATTGGATCGAGCGCCTGACCCGCGCAGGTTTTTTCGGCACGCCGTGAGTATCTCTTTTCAAGCAACTGCCTTTTGAAGCTCGCGCCGCCGAGCCCTCACTCCAGCGGCGGTTCGAAATTGTCTTCCTCGCGCCTAACGAGTTTATTTTGGTCGATTATTCGCGCGCACGTGTTCCACCGCAGTAACGCGTCGTCGTTACCCGGCGGCCGCATCGCTTCGGCTTTTTCGAACCAACTCATCGCCTCTCGGAATAAATCGTACGCCCAAAGACTTCCCGGCGGTCCCTGGGCGAGCTTCATTTTCGCGCGTCGTTCCACGACGATTCCCGAAAAATACGCGCGTTCGTAATCGCCCTTCAATTGCCCGAGCAACGTCTTCACCTGAGTGTCACTGACGCCGTAGCCTTTCGTGAAGCGATCGGTCACGGCGAGGAGCAACGTAATCAGAGCCGTCTGGTTCGCCGGATCCGTCCTTAGAATATCGAGGCAAATACTTTCCGCCTCTCCCGGTTCGTTCAGGAGGCGATAGCGCTCAGCCTTCTCGAGCGCCGTTGGGATTGCTTCTTCGGAAAGTGCTTTTAGCTCAAACATCGCGTTGCATGAAGTAAACGGCGGATCGTCATCACGTCGTGTTATTATTCGTTTTCGATGTCGAACGAAAACGTCGCAGCAGTTTCGCGACTGGATCGTAGTATTGATCCACCACGCGTTCTTTTAACGGTATAATCCCATTGTCGGTGATCTGGATGTTCTCTGGGCAAACGTTCGTGCAGCATTTCGTGATATTGCAGTAGCCGATCCCGTGCGCCTCCTTCAATTCCGGCACACGATTTTCGGTGTCGAGCGGATGCATTTCCAGCGCCGCGACATAAATGAGGAAGCGCGGTCCGATAAATTCCTCATGCTTCCGGTGTTCGCGAAGGACATGGCAGACGTCCTGGCAAAGAAAGCATTCAATGCATTTCCGGAACTCCTGAACGCGATCGATGTCTTCCTGCGCCATCCGCCAGGTGCCATCTGCTGCGTCGGGCGGACGCGGTTTGAATTTCTTGATCTTTTTCTTTACCCGGTAATTCCACGACACATCGGTGATCAGATCTTTCAAGAGCGGGAACGCTTTCATCGGTTCCACCGTGACCGGCTTGTCGAGCGAAAGCTCGCTCATCCTCGTCATGCACATGAGCCTCGGAACACCGTTGATTTCCGCCGAGCAGGAACCGCACTTTCCCGCTTTGCAATTCCAACGACACGCGAGATCGTTCGCCTGTCCTGCCTGGATATCATGCACCGCGTCTAGCACGACCATCCCTTCGGACACTTCGGTCTGGTAATCTTTAAACGCGCCGCCGCTCCGGTCGCCACGCCAGATTCTGAAGGTGGCCGTGCTCACTTCATCTCCTCAATTACGCGCTGCAACTCAGCCGGCATCGGCGGAATCGAATCGCGCCGGATTTCCATCCGGTCATCTTCACCGCGGCACACAATCATATTTACTTTGGCAAACGCATCGGATTTTTCGGGATAATCTTCACGGAAATGCGCCCCACGACTTTCCTTCCGTTCGATGCCTGACCGGGCAACAGCTTCCGAAACCGTCAGGAGGTTTTTTAAATCGAGCGCCGTGTGCCAGCCGGGGTTGAACTCGCGATTGCCCGGAACTCCGACTCTTTTCGCGCGTTCCCAGAGCTTGCCTATTGCATCGACGGCCTGTTGCATCTCATCCTCACGTCGCACAATTCCGACATTATCCTGCATCATCTCCTGCAGATCATGTTGCACTTGATACGCTCCTTCGCCTTGCGCGTTCGCGGCGCGATCGAATGGTTCGAGTGCATCGCGCGCGGCGGCGTCTACTTGCGCAGCGTCAAATGATCCGAGTTGATTTTCCTTTGCAAATTTCGCCGCAAATTCGCCCGCGCGTTTTCCAAAAACCAGCAAGTCCGAGAGCGAATTCCCGCCGAGCCGGTTCGCCCCGTTGATGCCCGCCGCGCATTCGCCCGCCGCGAACAATCCCGGAACCCGTGACGCCTGCGTGTCCGGGTCGACCCGGATGCCACCCATCGCGTAATGCGTGGTAGGCCCCACTTCCATCGGCTCCTTTGTAATATCGATGTCGGCAAGCTGCTTGAATTGATGATACATGCTCGGCAGCTTCCGTTTGATGTGCTCTTCGCCGTTCGAAATCTTTTTCTTGATCCACGCGATATCGAGAAACACTCCGCCGTGGGGCGAACCGCGACCCGCCTTGATCTCACGCACAATCGCGCGCGCCACGTGATCGCGAGTTAACAATTCCGGCGGACGCCGCGCATTTTTGTCGCCCTGACAATAACGCCAGCCTTCCTCTTCGCTGTCCGCCGTCTGCGCTTTGTAGTTTTCAGGAATGTCATCGAACATAAAGCGGAGCCCTTCTTTATTCGTCAGAATTCCGCCTTCGCCGCGAACGCCTTCAGTGACCAGAATGCCGCGGACACTCGGCGGCCAAACCATCCCCGTCGGATGAAACTGCACGAACTCCATGTCAATCAATTCGGCGCCGGCATCGTAAGCGAGCGAATGTCCATCACCCGTGTATTCCCAGCTGTTGCTGGTGATTTTGTAGGCGCGCCCGATTCCGCCGGTGGCCAGCACCACCGCTTTCGCGCGAAAAATTTTGAAGCGGCCGCGTTCGCGATCGTATCCGAATGCACCGACGACGCGCTCGCCGTCTTTCAGTAACGTCAGGACCGTGCATTCCATGTGCACATCGATTCCTTGATGCACGCCGTGGTCCTGCAGCGTGCGGATCATCTCGAGTCCGGTCCGATCGCCGACGTGCGCGAGCCGCGGATATTTGTGACCGCCGAAATTCCGCTGAAGGATCCGGCCGTCTTTCGTGCGGTCGAACACCGCGCCCCACGCTTCCAGTTCGCGCACGCGATCGGGTGCTTCTTTCGCGTGCAGCTCCGCCATCCGCCAATTGTTTACGTATTGGCCGCCGCGCATCGTATCGGCGAAATGCACTTCCCAATTATCACGATCGTCAACATTCCCGAGCGCTGCCGCGATTCCGCCTTCCGCCATGACAGTGTGCGCTTTGCCCAAGAGTGATTTGCAAATCATCCCGACAGAAATCCCGGCCGCTGACGCTTCGATCGCCGCGCGCAGCCCGGCGCCCCCCGCGCCAATGACCAGAACGTCGTGCTGAAAAGTTTCGTAGTCGGCCATGCTGCGCGTACTAGAGCAGGCGGAAGTCGTGCCAGATCCCCATCGAGCAGAGGCGCACATAAAGATCGGCGAATCCGACCCAGAACAAACTCAGCCAGGCCCAGAGCATGTGCCGGCGGTTGAAGCAGCTGACGCAGCGATAGGCACTGTAGCACGTGGGCGACTTCGAGAGTTGATCGCGAAATCCGCCGATGAGATGGCGTAGCGCGTGACAACCGAAGGTGAAGCCGCTGAGCAAGACGACGTTGATGGCGAGGACGAGCGTGCCGACGCCTATCCCGAATGACCTTTCGCCTGTCGCTCCGTCGGTAAACCAAAACGATTTCAAAACGTCCGTCGTCAGAAGAAAAATGAAAATGATCGCGAGATAGAGAAAATACCGGTGAACGTTTTGCATGATCAGGGGGAAGGAGCGTTCACCCAGATATTTTTTCCTCGGCTCGCCCACGCTGCATGCGGGGGGGTCGGCCCAAAACGCTTTGTAGTAAGCGCCGCGATAATAGTAACAGGTGAGACGCAGTCCTCCGGGCGCCCAAAGAATCAAGAGGGCAGGGGAGAAGAGGAGCCAGCCCGGCCACCAGAGCGGTTTCGGTCCGAACCAGCTGTGCGGAGATGCGCCAAAAATTTCCGGGGAATAGAAGGGCGAGAGATACGGACCGAAATAGTAGTGACTTCCCTGAAACGCCGCCCACGTGGAGTAAACGACGAAAGTTCCCAGGCCAAGGAAGATGAGAAGCGTCTTCATCCACCATGCATCGATCCGCATCGTTTGGCCGAACGAGCGCGGCGGCAAAGTCAGTTCCGTGGGAGTCATGCGTGGGAGATTTGCACAGCGCCGCTTTGATAGCGGCCAAGCTGTCGCGTTTCAAGATAATCCCAGAGGCTGTCGCGTGCTGCCAT
>JBDUAZ010000101.1:0-6816 GCA_040004385.1 Chthoniobacterales bacterium
GTCGGCGGCTATCAGGTGATCGACGCGAACGTCGATATTGTGGACGGGTCTTATCATGACGTCGATTCGAACGAAATGGCGTTCAAGCTGGCGGCGATTTTCGCGGTGAAGGATGCTTTCAAGAAGGCAAAGCCGATTCTGCTCGAGCCGATTATGAAGGTGGAGAACGCGACGCCGGAAGAATACCAGGGCGATATCATGGGCGATTTGAATCGCCGTCGCGGCAAGATCGGCAGCATCGAGGTGAAGGGAAATCTCACGATGGTGCAGGCGGAAGTGCCGCTCGCGGAAATGTTCGGTTATGCGACAGCGATCCGCTCACTTTCCAAAGGCCGTTCAAGTTACTCGATGGAGCCCTCACATTTTGAGCAGGTGCCTCAGCAACTCGTCGCGGCGGTCCTCGATCAGAAGGAAGCGAAGTAAGTTATGGCCAACGCACAGCGCATCCGCATCCGCCTGAAAGCCTTCGATCATCGAATGCTTGATCAATCGGCGATCGATATCGTCGAAACGGCGAAGCGCACCGGTGCGCGTGTCGCGGGACCGATTCCGCTTCCCACGTTGATCGAGAAATTTACCGTGAACCGCTCTCCGCACGTCGACAAAAAGTCGATGGACCAATTTGAAATCCGGACACACAAGCGCCTCCTCGACATTATCGAGCCGACCGCGAAAACGGTGGATGAACTGAAGAAGCTCAACCTGCCGGCCGGCGTCGATATCACGATCAAGATTTAGCCAGTTCGCCTTCCAACTTTTGCAAACCCACGATCATGAGCATCGGATTACTAGGACAGAAAATCGGCATGACGAGCGTTTACGACGCGACGGGCCGGCTGCGTCCGGTGACGGTGATCGCGGCCGGCGATAACGTCCTCTTGCGCCGGCTCACGGCGGATAACGACGGATACTCCGCGATAAAGGTTGGCTTCGGCACGCAAAAGGAATCGCGTGTGACCAGGGCCTTGATGGGCGAATTTAGCGCCGTCGGGTCCGAGCCGAAAAAGCTCATGCGCGAGTTCCGGCTCGATGCAGACGCGCCCGAAGGCGAGATCAATTTAAGCATCACGCAGTTTCAGCCCGGCGACTGGGTAGATGTGATCGGCCGTTCGAAGGGCAAGGGTTTTCAGGGCGTAATGAAGAGGCACAACTTTCAGGGGCAGGGTGCATCGCACGGTTCGAAAACGCATCGGCGCAACGGCGCCGTCGGCAACCGCTCTACACCGGGGCGCATTTGGAAGAACATGGGCATGCCGGGCCACATGGGCGATGAGCGTGTGACGGTGCAGAACCTTCAGGTCGTTCAGGTGCGCGAGACCGAAAAAGTGATTTTGATCAGTGGCGCGATTCCGGGCGCGAAGGGCAGTTTCGTAGTCGTGAGACCGGCGATCAAGAAACCAGCGACCACGGCGGAGGCCGCTAAATGAGCGCGAAAGTCCTGACGGCCGCGGCGGCAAAAGAAGCGAAGATCGTGATGATCGAAGGCGGCCGCGGAACGCAGGCCGTGCATGATGTTGTCGTGGCTATGCGTGCGGCGCGACGGTCCGGTTCGGCGAACACGAAATCAAAGGCTGACGTTAATCTTTCGGGTGCGAAGCCATGGCGCCAAAAAGGGACGGGGCGAGCGCGTGCCGGTTACAAGTCATCGCCAATCTGGCGCGGGGGCGGCGTCGTCTTCGGGCCGAAACCGCGCGATTACTCGAAGAAAGTTTCCAAGACGGTCCGGCGGCTCGCATTCCAAAAGGCGCTGACGGAACGCATCAAGGCCGGCGACGTCCTGACCATCGACGCGTTTGCCGTAAAGGAGCTAAAAACCAAGTCGTTCGTAGCCCTTTTGAAGAAGCAGACCGATGCCCGCAAGGTTCTACTGATTTCCGATTCGTTCGACGAAAATACCTACAGGTCCGCGCGAAATGTGAAGCCGGTGCTGTTGTCGACGGCCACGGATGTAAATACCGAGCAGCTGCTCGCATTCGACAAAATTTTGGTAACGGAGAAAGCGCTCGAGCACCTGGCCGAAAGGACCGCCAGTAAATGAACGATCATTACGATTTAATCCAGACCGTTCGTCTGACCGAGAAGGCGTCACTTCTGAGCGAGAAGCTGAACAAATACGTCTTTCGCGTCTCGCCTCGCGCCAACAAAATTCAGATCAAGGCTGCGATTGAAAAGCTCTTTAACAAAAAGGTCGTCGCCGTGAATACATGCAACTACGCAGGCAAGAAAAAGCGCGAACGGAGCGCCAACTTTGGTCGCAAGGCGCATTGGAAAAAAGCCATCGTGACACTGAAGGAGGGCGAGAAGATCGATCTCGTTTAATTCGTTATGGCAATCCGCAATTATCGTCCGCTCACGCCAACGCTGCGCTTTAAAACGCTTCCGACTTTCGGAGAAATCACGAAGTCGAAGCCGCACAAGAGCCTCACTGAGGTTAAGAAGAGGAGCGGCGGGCGAAACAACAACGGCCGCCTGACGTCGCGTCATATCGGTGGCGGTCACAAGCAAAAGTATAGGAAAGTCGACTTCAAGCGTCGCAAACATGGTGTCGCCGCGGAGGTGGTCGGGATCGAGTACGACCCGAACCGCTCTGCGCGTATCGCTCTGATTAAGTACGTCGATGGTGAGATGAGTTACATCCTCGCGCCGGATGGGCTCACGGCTGGGGCAAGAGTGATGTCCGGGAACGCAGCGCCGCCTGATCTTGGGAATTCTCTGCCGCTAAGTGCGATTCCTCTCGGTGCAAACATTCACAACATCGAGATCGCGCCAGGCCGCGGTGGACAGATTGCGCGCAGTGCCGGCCAGCAGGCAATTCTTAGCAACCGCGAAGCCGGTTATGCTCTCGTGAAATTGCCGTCCGGCGAGATCCGCCGCATCCACGACACCTGCTGCGCCACGATCGGGCAGGTCGGCAACGTCGATCATATGAACGTGGTCAGCGGCAAGGCCGGCCGGACCCGTTGGCAGGGGAAACGCCCGCACGTTCGCGGAATGGTTATGAATCCGATCGATCATCCGAACGGCGGCGGCCAGGGTAAATCCAAAGGCGGCGGCGGTCGCCAGCATCTAACAAGCCCATGGGGCCAGCTTGCGAAAGGCTTCAAGACGCGCTCCAAACACAAGCCGAGCGACCGCTTCATCATGCAAGACCGGCGTGTGAGCCGCAAAAAATAATTTGATATGAGCAGATCATTGAAAAAAGGACCCTTCGTTGAGCCGCATCTTCTGGAGAAGATCGACAAGATGAACACCTCGGGCCTGAAAAAGCCCGTGAAAACATGGTCGCGACGTTCGATGGTCACGCCGGATTTCGTCGGCCACACGTTTCTCGTTCATAACGGTAAAACGTTTATCTCGGTGTTTGTGACCGAGAACATGGTGGGTCACAAGCTCGGCGAGTTTTCGCCGACGCGTATTTTTAAGAAGCACGGATCGCACACGGCGAAAGTGACGAAATGATGTGAATTTTCGATTTTCGATTTGTGGTTTTCGATTGCTTGAAACGGCAATCGTCGTTCGCAACTCGACAATCGTGTTGATTAGCTGCGTAACGCTGGCTCGAGGGCTGGTGGCGGAGGGAAATAGTTCTTTGTCAGAATCCAAAATTGAAGACGCGGGAACGCAGGTGACCGCTGCAGCGCTGCTTTCGCAAAACGAGGAGTTGCGCAGGCAGTTGTCGCTACAGAGGGAATCCGTCAGGACGTTGACCGATACCCTGGCGGAATCGAACGGCGAAGCGGAATTGTTTCGCCGCAAATATTCGGAATTGCAACTGCGCATGGAAGCGCTGGGTCTTGCTTCGGCCGACAAGGATCGGGCGAAACTGGAACAGCGGCTGCTGAGCGCGGTTAGCGATGTGCAACTTTTGCAAAAGGAGCGGGAGGAATATCGCGATCAGCTGCTACGGTTGAGCGAAGCGGTTATTCATTTGCTGAAAACCTCCACCGGCGGCGACGCAAAAGCGCGCATGGAGATCGAAGCGCAGCTCCGTCGGACGAATGAATTGGCGGTGGAGAGTTCGGCCAGCGCGCGGGAAGAACAGCCGACATTGATGGACGGCAAGGTCATCAGTCTGAAGGAGGAGTGGTCGCTCGTCGTGGGGAACCTCGGCGAAAAAGAGGGCGTAAGAATGGGAATGCCGATGCGAGTAGTGCGCGGTGATCGGCACATCGCAACGCTTCGCGTAGTTGACGTTCGACAGAATATCTGCGGTGCAGTGATTCAAGAAATGGGTTCTGAAAAAGAGAAAATAAAAGTGGGTGACCGCCTGCAGGCGGATGCCCGCCGGGATATAAGTTTAAAATAAATGCAAGTGAGCTCGACATATCGGTATGCGAAGATTTCGCCCTTCAAGGTGCGCGAAGTCACGCGCGCTATTCAGGGTCTGCCGGTATCGGCAGCGCTCGATCTCGTCGCGTTCAGTCCCAAAAAAGCCGCGGGGTTGATTAGCAAGACCTTGAAGAGCGCGGTGGCGAACGCAGAAAATAACGCGAACCTGCGCGTCGACGGATTGGTCGTGAAAGAGGCGACCGTGGGCGAAGGGCCGACCATGAAACGGATGATGACGCGCGCGCGGGGAAGCGGCAGTCAGATTCTGAAACGGACGAGCCACATCCGGATTATTCTGACTGACGAGATTACGATTAAAATTCGGGATAAAAAGAAGGGCGCGCAGAAGAAAAAAAGCAAAGTGACTGGCAAGAAGAAAGGCGCTCCTGAGACGAGCGCCAGATCAGAACCGCCAACGGCGAGGTCCGCAGAGGAGAAGAAGTAATTTATGGGACAGAAAGTTAATCCAATCGGATTCCGCCTTAGTGTAAACCGCGACTGGCGTTCGCGCTGGTATGCTTCGCCGCAGGAGATGCCGGCATTTCTGCACAGCGATATAAAGATTCGCAATTACGTAAAGAAGAAGCTGCAGTTCGCGGCCGTTGCGAAAATCGTGATCGAGCGCGCGTGGAACAGCATTCGCGTTACGATTCACACAGCGCGTCCAGGCATCGTGATCGGACGCAAGGGCGTCGAGATCGAGAACATGACGCAGGAAATTTCGAAGATGGCGCAGGGGAAGCAAATCAAGATCGACATTCAGGAAATCAAAACGCCCGAGCTCGACGCACAACTCGTGGCAGAAAATGTCGCGCTGCAGATCGAGCGCCGCATCGCTTATCGACGCGCGATGAAAAAAGCGGTGCAGATCGCGATGGATTTTGGCGCGCAAGGCATTCGTCTGCGCAGCTCCGGGCGGTTAAACGGCGCAGAAATCTCGCGCTCAGAATGGTACCGCGAAGGGAAGGTTCCTCTGCATACGTTGCGGACGCCGATTGATTACGGATTCGCGGAAGCGAACACCGTTTACGGCAAAATCGGGGTCAAGTGCTGGATTTGTAAGAAAGAGGAGCCGCCCGTCGAGGCGCCAGCCGCACTTCCTCCGCCTCCCGCGCCGGCCGAAGTTTAATTATTTTATCGAGGAGAATTTGCCATGCCATTGATGCCCAAACGCGTGAAGTACCGGAAGACCCAGCGAGGAAGTCGCAAGGGGACGGCTTCGCGCAATCTTCGAATTGATTTCGGCGAGTTCGGTCTCCAGACGCTGGAACGCGCGTGGATCACGAACACGCAGATCGAGGCGGCGCGTGTTGCGTTGACACGCAGTATGAAGCGCAAAGGGAAGCTCTGGATACGCATTTTCCCGGACAAATCAGTGACGTCCCGACCGCCCGAAACGCGAATGGGTAAAGGCAAAGGCCAGCCCGAGTACTGGGTCGCGACGGTGCGCCCGGGTAATATTTTGTTTGAATTAGACGGCGTCACGGAATCGGTCGCGCGCGAATCTCTTCGCCTCGCTGCTGATAAACTGCCGGTTCGCACGAAATTCTTAACGCGGCATCACGTCGCCGCGGCCTGATAACCTATGAAATTTAAAGAAACGTCCGAGCTGAGCGACGATGAGCTCACAACAAAGAAACGCGATCTGCGCCAGGAAAGCTTGCATCTGCGTTTACAGCAGCAGAGCGGGCAACTGGAGCAGCCGAGCCGCTTGCGTTTGCTACGCCGCGAAGTCGCGCGGATTGAGACGGTCGTGAGCCAGCGTGCTGCGAAGGCCGGAAAGAAGTAATTTATGAGCGAACAAAACGATCAATCGGCAACGAGTGCTACAGGTGTGCCTGAAACGCCCGCGTCGCAAAGAGGCCGGCGCAAGACGCGCACCGGGCAAGTGATTTCGAGCGGGATGGACAAGACAATTGTCGTTCGCACTGTCACGCGCGTTCCGCATAACAAATTCGGCAAGATCGTGAAGCAGATGAAAAAGTTTTACGCGCATGACGAAGAGAACAAGGCCAAAACCGGCGACACCGTCCGGATCATGGAAACGCGTCCGCTGAGTAAATTGAAGCGCTGGCGCCTGGTGGAAGTCGTGCAGAAGTAAGTCGAGGAAAACGATTATGGTCTATCTCAGATCCAGACTTGATGTGGCGGACAACAGCGGCGCGCGCATGGCGACGATGATTGGCGTGATCGGCAAGGGCACCGCGCAATCCGCAGGTATCGGCGATGTCATCAGCGCAAACGTAAAAGAGGCGAGCCCCAATGGCACCGTGAAAAAGGGTGAAGTTATTCGCGCTGTCCTGGTGCGGACGCGTCAACCAATCAAGCGCAGCGATGGCTCGGTCCTGCGTTTCGATAACAACGCGATCGTTGTCATCGATAAAGACTTGAATCCACGCGGTACCCGCATTTTCGGGCCGGTCGCGCGCGAGTTGCGTGAGCGCAATTTCATGAAAATCGTCTCGCTTGCGCCCGAAGTTTTATGAA
>JBDUAZ010000026.1:0-6746 GCA_040004385.1 Chthoniobacterales bacterium
CTGTTGCCAGTTTACGACAAGCCGATGATTTGCTATCCGCTCGCGACACTCATGCTCGGCGGTCTGCAGGAAGTTTTGATCATCTCGACACCGAAGGATCTCCCGATGCTCGAGAATTTTCTCGGGGACGGAAGCCAGCTCGGCCTGCGAATTTCCTACGCGGCGCAGCCGAAGCCGGAGGGGATTGCACAAGCGTTCCTGATTGGCGCGGATTTTATCGGCGATTCGGGAGCGTCGCTAATTCTCGGCGACAATATTTTCTACGGTAAGCTGGATTTTTATCGGGAAGCGCTCGCCATCGAGCGTGGTGCCTGTATTTTCGGCTATCAGGTGCGCGATCCTGAACGCTATGGTGTCGTCGAATTTGGGCCGGACGGCCGCGCAATCAGTCTCGAAGAGAAACCGAAACACCCCAGGAGCCATTTCGCTGTTCCAGGCCTGTATGTCTACGACGAGCGGGTGGTCGATCTTTGCCGCGCATTGAAACCTTCAGCGCGTGGCGAACTCGAGATCACGGATTTGAATTCCGTTTACCTTGAACACAACGAACTGCACGTAAAACTACTCAGCCGCGGGATGGCGTGGCTCGATACCGGGACGCAAACAAGTCTACTCGAAGCGGGCAATTACATTGCAACGATCGAACATCGGCAGGGATTGAAAATTGCGTGCCTCGAAGAAGTCGCGTTCCGAATGGGCTTTATCAACGAGGGAGCGCTGAGCGCGATGATCGATCGCTTGCCGAAAGGCGAATATCGAGATTACCTCCGCCTCGTGCTCGAAGAGGGTCCACATTTGGACACCGGGATTCTGCGCTAGGATCGGCGCTTACTTCGACTGTTCGCGCAGAAGATGGTTGGTATCCGCGAGTAGCTTTGTCACGGCATCAGCTTCGGTTGCGTCGTAGTAACCACGGATTTCCCCACGCCGATCGACCAGGACTACGCGTGTGCTGTGTACCGGAGCCCCCACCTCGTGGGCGCCGTCTGTGACACCGAGCTTAAATCCGTCGCGCGAGAGCGCGTAGATCGCCGGCCGTGGCCCAGTGAGAAAATTCCATCGCGCGGGTTTTGCATGAAGTTTTTCCGCGTAACCACGCAACACTTCGGGCGTATCCTTTTCCGGATCGACTGTGACCGATACCAGTTGCACGTCGGTGCCGCGCAGCGGTTTTTCCAACTCGCTCATACGCGTGCTGATCATCGGACATGGGCCCGGGCACGTCGTGTAAATGAAATCCGCGATCCATATCTTTCCATGCAGATTCGTTAAGCCGAACGGCTGGCCGTCCTGGTTGACAAGTTGGAAGTCAGGAACTTTCCCCAAGTGCGACAGTGCCCGATTGGAGAGCTGCTGAACCTGTGTCTGACGCAACCAAAACAGCATTGCCGCCGTCAGGACCGGAATAAGGATGAGCGTCGCTTTCCACGCGATCGAGGCATTCGATGCCGGCATTCTCACTGATTCGGTGGCGGCGTTCATGCCTTTGTAATGACGAGGATGATCAAGAGCAGCGGGAGGTAAATTATCGACGCAAAGAATAGCTGACGCGCGCTCAACATGTCGCGCCGGAGCGAGAAACGGACCGCGATCGCAACAAACGAAACGCCCAAAAGAAGTTCGACGCCGAGATAGTTGCGCGACGTCAATCCGAGAAGCGCCGGGAGAGCGCTCGCGATCAACAACAGAAGCGCGAACGCAATGCTCTGTCGGCCGCTGCGCGCGCCGTTCGCGTCGCTGTTGGAGAGCATGCGGAATCCCGCGCGCGCATAATCATCTCGATACATCCACGCGATCGCAAAGAAGTGGGGCATTTGCCAGAAGAACAAAATCGCGAAGAGGCTCCACGCGGGCCACTGAGTTGTGCCACGCGCTGCGGCCCATCCAACCATCGGCGGCAGGGCACCGGGGACCGCGCCAACGAGCGTGTTCCATGTCGTAAGGCGTTTCAGCGGCGTGTAGCCGAAGATGTAGATACCAATCGTCGTCGCGGCCAAAAGGGCGCTTAGCCCGTTGCAGGAGAAAAACAGGTATGCCACGCCGCAAACCGACAAGAACGCGCCGATCACGACCGCATCGCGTGGTAGCATTCGTCCGCCAGGAATCGGGCGCATCTTTGTGCGGTCCATTTGGGCATCCAGCCTGCGCTCCCACCATTGGTTGAGCGCTGCGGCACCTGCGGCTGCAAGAGCCGTTCCGAAAACGACATTGCAGAAACGCACGAAACTGACCGGTTCGGTCGCGCCAAGATAAAATCCGACTGCCGTCGTAAGCAGAACAAGCAGCGTGAGACGCGCCTTGACGAGCTCCGCTAAATCAAACAACGCCCGGCTTCGCCCCGACGCTACGGCATCGGGCGCGGCGGCCAGTGGCTCGTTCAAATCCACCGCGGTGCCCTTCACGAGATTTTAATCCTCTCATCGGCAAAATTCTCGCGTGGCATTGATGGCGTGAAATTGAGAGAAGCTAATCGCAGGAAAATTGCGCTGATCGCAATTCCGAGGCCGAGCATCGTCGCGCCGAGGGCCACATGAGCGGTCGCAATATCTGCCGCTTTGTTGCTCCAAATCGTCCACGCGCCAAGTGTCACCTGGCACAGTAACAGAAAGGCCCACACATCCGTAAACCATCTTAACGTGACAGTCGCCCGCATGGATTTACGAACGTGGAACCATACGTTTGTCACTCCAGCGGCGATCACGATTGCAACAAGCCGGTGCGTCATCTGCAGCCAGATGTGAAATCGCGTCACCTCGGAAAACGCGCGCGTTTCACGCCAGGCATTCGCGCGCGCCAGCTCGTCCGCCGAAAGAACCGGTAAAATTTTCCCGTAGGCGAGCGGAAAGTCCAGGATCGCGAGGTCGCGATGTTCATGGCGCATCGTCGCACCGAGGGCGAGTTGAAGATAAATAATCGCGGTGGTAACGATCGCGACGCGCGAAACATTCCGTATGAGCGATAGCGGATGACCGAAAGGAAGGCGTGCCCAAAAAGGAGAGGTCGCAAGCGCGATCAGAACCAACATCCCAAAAAACGCCTGCGCGAGGCACGCATGAAAAATTCCGATCTCATCTTTCAGCATTGTCACGCGAAGACCGCCGAGAACCCCTTGCAAAATCACCGCGCCGAGTGCGGCGAATCCAAGATTCCGAACCCAGGGACGGCTCTCGATCCGCCACAACCAAATGAGGAGAATGATGGTGAGAAATCCAACGGTCGAAGCGATCAAACGATGGACGTGTTCAAAAAAAATCCCTCCAACCCATCTTGAGACAGGAAAAAGAAACATGTTGTAGCCGAACGTGGTGGGCCAATCAGGCACCGCGAGGCCAACGCCTTTACTCGTAACCATCCCGCCGCTGCAGATCAGAAAGAGCGTCGCAACTGCGGTAAACCACGCGAACCGGTGCAGCCATGGGGAACGCGGGGCTGGAAGGATCGTCATCTCGCGCAGTAACTAGACCTCGCGGCAAACTGCTTCGCAAGGCGGAGCTTTAGCCGGATTCGTGGCGGTTCCTGCAGAGGTGAAGACCGGCCTAACGAGTCGCTACTGGGGCGGCCGGGGAGGTTTTGGGGGTTCGGCCGGTTTCCCGTCCAGAGCTCCGGTCGGATTCGCCGTCTTCGGCGCGCCGGGAGGAGCGATCGTGCCGGGCGTGGGTCCAACCGGCGGCTCACCTGGTGGCCGCTCGCTCGGTGCGGGCGCGGTTTGCGTGCCCGCGAGCTCGACCCGCTCCTTCAACCACGCCTGGTATTCCTCCGGGTTATCGACAACGAGCATGCCCTTCATGCTGTAATGGCCGAGACCGCAAAGTTGACCACAGACGACTTCGTAGTTGCCCGTTTTAATTGGCTTAAACCACATCGGGATGAGCTGGCCAGGGATGGCATCCTGCGCCATCCGCATGTTCGGCAAAGCGAAATTGTGGATTACGTCTTTCGATGACAATTCGATAATCACAGGCCGATTCACCGGGACATGCAGTTCGCCGAGCACCACGAGGTCGTCTTTCGCCGCGGGATCATTTTGGTCGAGCCCCAGCGGGTTCGAATTGGTGACGAGATTGATGTCGCGGCGCCCAAATATTCCGTCCGGGCCAGGCAGGTGGAAGTTCCAGTTGAACTGCTGACCGATGGCATGCACGACGATCGCATCCTTATCGTCGGGAAATTGATTAACGCGCTTCGCCCAAAGCGGCACCGCGAAGCCGACGAGCAGAACCGCTTCAATAAGGACGACCGCGAATTCGAGGTGGGTGGAGATGCCGCTTTTCACACCGGCATGGTCGGCGACCGGGTGGCGCGATTTGCGAAACCGAAGAAGCACATAAATGAAAAATGCCGACCAGCCGACAAAGAGCGCACCCATGAACCAGTGGCTGAACTCGATGATGTGATCGATTTGAAACCCGTGTTCCGAGGCGTTCGGCGGCTGGCCGAGGAACTCGTTGATGATCGCGAGGCTACTCATACTGATCGAGATCCTCCTGCGCCAATTCCTGATGCGGCTCGAGCGGCGTATTCGCGTGACGCCAGAGGTGAAAACTGAATGCGCCGACGCCGCCGAGAACAGACATGACCGCGCCCATCAGGATCCAGATCGCGGTCGCCATGTGTTCTGTGGTCTTCGAACCGCGCGCGCCAAAACAAACGGCACACGCCGTTGCCTGACCTAACTGCGAGGCGAAAAACGCCGTAAGCAAGACGTAGAACCGCGCCGTCATGTGAAAAGGTTGAGCTGCTTCATTTTCCGATAAAACCAAATACCATAAACGACGAAGGCGGCGGCAACGACAAAGGAACAGATCGCGCCCGTGCGATAAATCGGAGCGCCTGCGACGAGATCGACCCAAATGCACCACACACCGCAACCGAGCGCGAGCAGCGTCGAAAAAACGATAAAGACGATGTGAAAACCTTTGAGTGACATTCTAATGGTGCACGATCGGATCGTACCAGGCGAGGTAAGTAAGCCAGAAGAGACCGAGAACGAAGAAGCCCGTGAAAATCAGGATCCGGTAGATCATCTTTTTTTCGGCGGAAAGATGCATGAAAATTGCCGCGACCAGGCCGGCTTTGAAGGTGGCCACGAGCATCGCCACCGCGACGTTCGCCTTCTGGGTGCCGAAGTTTACGTAAGAGAGAAAAACCGTGATGATGGTGAAGGCGAGAAGCGTTCCGCCGACCATCAAGTAACCGCGCACGTGCTTGGCGACATCATGCGCCGCGTGATCGTCATGCGCCGCCCCGGCTTCAGCTGATTCGTGGCTCTCGTTCATCGTTTAGAGCAGATAAAAAAGTGGGAAAACAAAAATCCACACCAAGTCAACAAAGTGCCAGAAAAGGCCGGCGACCTCAACCCGGTTGGCGAGGTGTTCGGGATTGCGTTTGTAAAGCTTCGTCCCGATGGGCAGCCAGAGATAGGTGAAAACAATCACGCCGCCGAGCACGTGCAAACCATGCAGGCCGGTAATCGTGAAATAGCTGGCGAAGTAGGCGCTGTGTTTGGGCAGAAACATGTTCGCGTACTCGACATCTGCCTTCTCTATCCTCGCCACCTTCTCTGTCGGCGGAACGTAGAGAAAGTGAGGCCGATCCATCGCTGGGTTTGCCGGATCGGCGTTCACGGCATCGAGAGCGACCTCGTACTCCTTCACGTTTTCGTCGTGCAGCGCCTCGTGATTATGCAAATGTCCGCTGATTTCCGTGCGGGGCGCGAGTCCCTTCTCGGCGAGGTGGTGATTCCCGAGATACGGCTCGTACTTTTCGAGCGCATCTTTTTTGATGAAGGCGCCGAAGTGCTCGAATTTTTGCGGCCATTCGTAAGCGAGCTTGACCGCGAGAAAAATGATCCCGCAGAGGATCGTGATTCCCATGTAGAACTTGTAACGGCTGAACTGCCGCATTTTCAGCGCCGCCCACGCGAGCACGACAGTAACCGACGAGGCGATGAGCACGGCAGTATTCATCGTGCCAACCGGGACGTTCAAGAGGCCGTGCGGCCACGCACCTGGCTCCGCGTCTAACCGCAGGAAGACATAGGCGGAAAAGAGCCCGCCGAAGAGCATGACTTCCGACGCGAGAAAAAGCCAGATGCCGACCTTCGCATTCCAGAGCCCGGTGTCCGGCCGCGCGGTGACTGTATAAGGAATTTCCATGGGTGGGGCCGCTCGGGATTAATGCGTGACCGAGGCAGCGGCTTCGTATGCTTTGCGGTCGCTCTCGCGCATTGGCTCGGTCTGCATCGTGAAATCGCGTTCCCGACCTGGCAGGCTGTATTCGTAAGGGCCGCGATAGGCCACCGGCGTTACGGCAAAATTGCCATGAGGTGGCGGCGATGGCGCCGTCCATTCCAGGGTGGTCGCTTCCCACGGGTTATTGTTCACCTTCTTTCCGTGACGCATGCTCCAGAAGAAATTGATGATGAATGGAATCTGCGCGAGCCCCATGACCCACGCCGCGATCGAGATCGGCGTGTTCCATTGAAACCCGCTCAAGCCCCAGACGCGCTCCCCCGCAAGCGTCCAGCCTTGTCCGCCATCGTACCAGCGGCGGTGCATGCCGAGCATTCCCTGCAAAAACATGGGAAGGAAAATGACGTTCATGCAAATGAGCGAGGGCCAGAAATGCACTTTGCCCCAGAACTCATTCATCATTCGCCCGGTCGCTTTCGGGAACCAGAAGTAGATCCCAGCGAAGACCGCGAAAATCGTTCCGGGCGCGACGATGTAATGGAAATGCGCGATCAC
>JBDUAZ010000031.1:0-6742 GCA_040004385.1 Chthoniobacterales bacterium
GGATGGCCGTGGCCGTCTGCGCGGAACTGCCAAAGCGGTGGCGATCATGCGCCCGGGCGATCTCCACCCAATGACTTTTATCTCGCGCGAAGTGCACGGCAAAGTTCGGTTACCAGACGAAAAAGATCGGTCGAAAAAGGACGAGAAGATAACAGCACCCTCTTCGATTTTGCGCGCGAACACCAAATCGCGGAGCGCTTCGAATTTAAACTCGAGGGCACATTTCCGTCGACGTACAAACCTGGTCGCTGAAAATTCAAAAATGACCGCTGCGGACAACCGCTAATTTCGCCTTCGCTTGGGCCGAAAGATCTCTCCTCGACATCCCGCACCGGGTCTGGTCAAATCCGTCTTACTCCGCTTATGAGACAAATACCGAAAACCGAACTGTCGCCAGATAATGGCTGTGTCATGGATACGAAATGGAAACTCGGACCGCTAAGCTATCACGCTTGCGCCGCCGGCATGTCGCACTCGGAACCGGGTCAGGGCTCGGCGCGTCTGCCGGAGGTGATCGTCTACGATGAGACTTCATTCCGCGGCGCTTACGCGCGCACGAATCTCAGCTTTCATTATCTCGGCAAGTTCTGGGACGACCGTATCAGCTCCGTTATCGTGGTAAGCGGTGTCTGGCGCTTTTATCGCGACGAATATTACAAAGGCGATCACTGGGATCTCGGGCCGGGTTTTTATGAATGCTTTTTTACCGACAAGGGGCCGGACAATGTCGTCAGTTCGTTCCAAGCGATCTCGTTGACGTAATCGGGCGTCGTTTGAGCTCGTGTGCGACCTGGTGAGCGCAGGCGGGATACTGTTTGTCAGATGATGCGAAGACGATTCGCATTAGCGCCACTCGCTTTTTGCATGACTGCATGGCGTCTCATTGCGGCAGAGACCGACCCGCATTCGCACTTTGCGCAGCTCGATGCGTGGAAGGTGCATTACACAATGCGTGGGACGGGCGCGGACGCGCTCGTGTTTGTCCACGGCTGGAATTGCGACGCGACCTTTTGGAACCAGCAGGTCAGCGGACTCGCAGACAAGATGTGCGTTATCGCGATCGATCTCCCCGGTCATGGCGAAAGCGACAAACCGAAAATCAATTACACAATGGACCTGCACGCGCGCGCGGTTGACGCCGTCTTACGCGATGCAAAAATTGACCGCGCCACGCTCGTCGGTCACAGCAACGGCACGCCGGTCATCCGTCAATTCTATCGATTGTTCCCAGAGAAAACGCGCGCACTCGTGATCGTGGATGGCGCATTACGGCCCTTCGCAGAACCAGCGGCGATGCAGAAGTTCATTGAGCCCATGCGGGGCGCGAATTACCGCGATTATATCGGGCAGACCGTGGACGCGATGCTCCGTCCAATGAAGAACAAGAGCGAACGCTCCCGGATCAAAGAGAAAATGTTGCAAACACCGCAATATGTCGCTGTCACGGAGATGGATTCGATCCTCGCGCCGGAAATCTGGCGCCCAGACAAAATCAATGTGCCGACGCTAATGATCCTGGCAAAGCAGCCGGCGTGGTCCGCTGATTACGAACGCTTCGTGCGGGATCTTGTGCCGGGGGTCGATTATCAGGTGTGGCAAGGCGTCAGTCATTTCTTGATGATCGATAAACCGCAGGAATTCAATGCCGCGCTCGCAGCGTTTTTAACGAAAAACGGCCTGACGGGTCGCTAGCGAAGTCGGGTGCGGGCGAGATCGAATACCTCTTCCGCGCAGCCCCAGGAGAGCGTGAAACCGGACCCGCCATGACCGTAATTGTGGATCAAGGTTCGGCCCTCGCCTAATACCTCCGCTTCTAAGCGAACGCCTGATCGGCGGAAGGGACGCAACCCGACGCGTTCCGCCAGAACGCGCGGCCGATCGATGTTCAGCACGCGACTGCATTCCGCGACGATCCGTTCGGTATCCGCGGGGTCCGGTGCGCGTTCGTCGCTGATTGTGTTCGTGCCGCCGAAGACGCAGTCGCCACTCCGGGGGAAGGCGTACATGAAAGGAGAATCGTCGCAAACGACGGCATAGCCGAGAGCAAGTTTCTCAACGATAGCTATTTGCCCGCGATGCGGCTCGAGGTCCGGATCGGGAACAAGCCTCTGTGCGCCGATGCCGGAGCAATTAATAATGCAATCGACGTCGCGTCGAAGTTGTTTGTGTTTCTCAAAATCGCCGGCGGAAAAGAGGATATTCGGAACGATTGATCCGCCGGCGGCCCGAAATCGCGCCGCGAGGTAATCGAGATATCTCGAAGTATCGATAAGCGGCACGACAACCGTGAAACCGCTCGTGAAGCTGGCGAGCAATTCACCGTGTTCCAGTCGGCGCGCGCCTAATGAGGGCGCCCAATCCGGCATCGGCAGCTCACCGGCCGTCGCAAAGCAACGGAGCTCGACCATCGACACGCCGCTGAGCGTCTCTGCACAAATGTCTCGCAGCCGGGCGAACGTGGTGAGCGACCATTTGATGACCGCGCCTGCTGGTTCAGCATCGTAGGGAAACCAAATCGCACCGGCCGCAGCGGAAGTCGTGCGCTCCCCTATTTCGTGCGCGAAGATCGTCGTGAGATGACCGCGCTCTGCGAAAAGCACTGCCGACGTGAGGCCGGAAACCCCGGCACCGATGACAGCGATGCGATCTCTCATTCAGCGCGAAGGAGCGAAACGAGCAGACCCATGCGAAATCCTGTACGTGCGGTGAAGCCGCTGGTCATCTATATTCCGAGAAATGGTTTCTCTGAATCGTGACGCTCTGGCAGAGAAGGTCCTGTCCGGGGAAAGGATCACCGCCCCGGATGCGCTGGAGTTATATCGGCGGCCACTGGAAGAGCTCGGCCTGCTCGCAAACGCGCGGCGTGATGCAGCGAAAGAACAGGCCTACGGCGGCCGAGGGCGCGAAGTGGTCACCTACATTGTCGATCGCAACATCAACTACACCAATGTCTGCAACGTTTACTGCAAATTCTGCGCGTTTTACCGGACGGAGAAAGACCACGACCATTACGTCCTGAGCTTTGAGGAGCTGGATGGGAAGCTGGATGAACTCACGGCCGCAGGTGGCGTGCAAATCCTGATGCAAGGCGGGCACCATCCGAAATTGTCCTTCCAATGGTATCTGGATCTGCTGCGCCACATTCGCGAAAAATATCCACACATAAACATCCACGGATTCAGCCCGCCGGAGTTTCAGCATTTTGCGGAGTTATTCGGAATGCCACTGCGCGAGATCATCTCACAATTTAAGGAGGCCGGGCTTGGCTCGATTCCCGGCGGCGGCGGCGAAATCCTGGTCGACCGCGTGCGGAAACGCATTTCGCCCTTGAAATGCAACTCCGAGATGTGGCTCGAAGTGATGCAAACGGCGCACGAGCTCGGGTTGAAATCGAGCGCAACGATGATGTTTGGCCACGTGGAAACAATCGAGGATCGCATCGAACATCTCGAACGTCTGCGCGCGCAGCAGGACGCGACGGGAGGTTTTACGGCATTTATCTGCTGGACGTTCCAGCCGGAGAACACGGTATTAAAAGTGACTCGCGCGACCGGTGTGGCGGAGTATTTGCGGATGCAGGCACTGTCACGGATCTATCTGGATAATTTTCCGAATGTGCAAAGCTCATGGGTCACTCAAGGTCCGCAGATTGGCCAGGTGGCGTTGAAGTACGGCGCGAATGATTTTGGCTCGGTCATGATGGAGGAAAACGTGGTCAGCAGTGCCGGCACAACGTTCCGTTTAAACGCCGAGCAGATTGAAGCGTTGATCCGCGATGCGGGATACGAACCTCGTCGCAGAAATAATTGGTATGAGCTCCTGTCGCCAGCGCCGAATGACGTCGCGCATTCGCAAACGTAAGCGCGCAGACGAAATCCCGCCTTGACGATGCACCTCTTCTTATCCATTTAATACGACCTGTGACGCGTCAGGGACCCTGATGACGCGGCGGAATTTTTTTTTATGAGACGATTTGCCACTTTTTTTCTACGCCCCGCCATTGTGGTGGTCTTCACGGCTGTCGCCTTTTTAGCCGGGAACGTATCCGCGCAGACGCAAAGTGGTCCTCCGATCATTCGCTCGATCGAAGTGCAATACGTCGGGCCGCAGACTATTACTCGAGATCGCATTCTGTCGCAGATTCGGACGAAGGTTGGCCAGCCGTATTCCGATACGACAGTCGAGCAGGATATTCGCAGCCTTTACACTTCCGGGTCCGTTCAGAACGTCCGCATCTTCGGCCAGCCGGAAGGCGACGGAGTGAAAGTGATGGTCGTGGTGCAGACGCGTTCAGTGATGAACGAGATCGAAATCAACGGCGCTCAACGCATCAGCGCGCAAAAGATTCGCAAACACATCAAGGCAAAGATCAATACCGCGATGAACGAGGATGAGCTGGAGAAGGGCCGCCAAAGCATCGTCGATATGTATCAAGCGAAGGGTTTCACGGACGTGAGTGTGCAATTCCGCGTTGTCACGGACGAGAAGCGGGCGGTCTCCCGCGTCGTCTACACAATCGATGAGGGAGCGAAGGGCGCGATCAGCGCGATTCGTTTTGAAGGCAATACGAAATTCAGCGACCGCGTCTTGCGCAAGCAGATGAAAACGAAGGGCAAGACGCTCTATTCGTTCCTCGATAAATCCGGACGGCTCGATGAAGCGCAGCTGCAGCAGGATGTCGACTCGGTTCGCGAGTGGTACCAAAATCACGGGTACGTTGACGTGGCGGTTAGGGACGTTCGGAAGGATCGCACAAACGGCAGACTCTTCGTCGTCGTTGTCCTGACGGAAGGCCCTCAATATCGCGTCGGCAAAATCACGGTCACCGGTCAGAAGGTTACTTCCCCTGAGAAAATTCGCGCATTGCTCAAACTGAAAGAAGGAGCGGTTTATTCGCCCAAAGCAGTTCGCGATGACGCGAAAGCAGTGGCGGACGCATACGGCAGCGGCGGCTACGTCGACCTGAACCTGGTGCCACAGGCCGCGCCTGCGGGAAATGGCCGTATCGACCTCACATATAACATCGAAGAGGGCACCCGCTCGTTCGTGCAGCGGATCAACATCGTCGGCAACGTGCGCACGAAGGATAAAGTGATTCGCCGCGAAGTGCTGATCGCGCCGGGAGACGTCTACAATACGGTGCGCGTCGAGACGACGAAGAAGCGCCTTGATAATCTCGGTTACTTCTCAAGAGTCGAAACTTTCCCCGATGACACCGGCGTGGCGGGACGTAAGGATCTTACGGTCCAGGTGGAGGAGAAACGCACCGGCTCGCTGAATTTCGGCGCCGGCTTCAGCACGGTGGACAACCTCGTTGGATTTGTCGAAATAACACAGGGCAATTTCGATTTGCTGGACTGGCCGAACTTCACCGGGGGCGGTCAGAAATTTCGTTCGCGCATCCAATACGGAACCAATCGAAAAGACTTCACTCTCTCGCTCACTGAACCGTACTTCCTCGACCGGCGGCTTTCGGTCGGCGGCGAAGTTTTCTATCACGAAGCGAGTTTCCTCAGTTCCGTATACGATCAGCGGAACTACGGCTTCTCTCTCGACGTGCGGAAACCGATCAATTCGTACATGGCTGCGAGCGTGGGCTATCGCCTGGAATCCATAGAAGCATTCAACATCTCAAATGACGTCACTCCGCAGCTGCGCAATGAGCTGGGCGCACGCACCAAAAGCCAGATCTACTCCAGCCTTACCTACGATACGCGAGACAATCCATTCCTGACACGCCGTGGTTCTCGGGTCGTTCTGTCGCCCTACCTCGCTGGCGGATTCCTTGGCGGAAACACGCAAATTTATGGTGCCGACCTTGAAGCGTCGCAGTATTTCAAGCTTCCGTGGGACACCATTCTGGTCGTTAACGGCGAAGTCGCGGTGGTCGACACCTGGGGCAGCGGCGACCGCGTGCCGATTTACGATCGCTTATTTCTCGGTGGCTCGAATAATCTTCGCGGATTCGATTTCCGCGATGTGAGTCCGCGCGATGCTCGCGGGGAACCACTCGGCGGGGGCTCGATGGCGCGATTAACTGTTGAATACACCGTGCCGATTATCGAAAAAGCGCGTGGCGCGATCTTCTATGATACCGGCTTTGTGAACGTGGACGCGTACGACTTCGGCACGAGCCACGTCGTGTCGGATATCGGCGTCGGTCTGCGACTGGATCTACCGATTGGCCCGATCCGGATTGATTATGGAATTCCGATTCAGAAGGACGGAATAAAGGGGAACGGCAAATTTAACTTCAACGTCGGTTATCAATTTTGAACGGATAGACTGCCTCGCGGTCTAATCCCTTTCCAACTTCCTGTTTTAGTCCCTTTATGAAAAAAATTCTCTTCGTCGCTCTGGCGACAACGGTCGCATTTCCGATAGCAGCGTTCGCTCAAGGCAAAGTCGGCACAGTCGACATGAATCGCGCGTTCAAGGAATACTCTAAAACGAAGGACGCTGAGAAGAAAATCAACGAAGCCAAAGACGCCGCGAAGAAGGAATACGATGATCGCGCGGACGCTTACAAAAAGGCGCTCGATGATATCAACAAACTCAATCAGCAGCTTGATGCGCCGGCTTTAAGCGCTGACGCGAAGACGCAAAAGGCGAAAGAGCGTGACGAAAAAATCGGCAACATCAAAAACATGGAGCGGGAGATCAACGAATTCCGCCAGTCCCGCGAACGCCAGCTGCAGGAGCAAGCGATGCGAATGCGTGAGGGCATCGTAAAAGAAATTAC
>JBDUAZ010000144.1:0-2027 GCA_040004385.1 Chthoniobacterales bacterium
TCTCTGCCAACGCGGCATCAATCATTTTGCGAAGAGATTCTCCCGTAAAAGGAGGAAGGACCTCACGATTATTAACAAAAAGCGTCGGCGTTTTTCGAATGCCTCGCGCCCATCCGAACTGATGCTGCGCGTCTACCGCCGCACCAACTTCCGAGCTTGCGGCATCCTTGCGAAACCGGTCGAGATCCAGTTGGAGCTTTGCGGCATACTCCTCGAAACGCGCTTGGACGTCCGCCTCGCGCACCCAGGACACCTGGTTCCCGTAAAGCAAATCGTGCATTTCCCAAAAGCGACCCTGGCGCGACG
Organism: Chthoniobacterales bacterium; assembly: GCA_040004385.1. Taxonomy (GTDB): domain Bacteria; phylum Verrucomicrobiota; class Verrucomicrobiia; order Chthoniobacterales; family UBA10450; genus JBDUAZ01. The sequence goes on from JBDUAZ010000144.1 coordinate 307, forward strand.
CTGCTTCGGCTGCGATGGCAGCCTCGCGTCCATGCTGATGGTTGGGTAACGGCAACTGCCAGAAAATGACTCGCAGCTTCGGTCCGTACTCGTTTTCAATTAAATGGATTAAGGCCGCCGTATTCGCGCATGACGGGCATTGAAAGTCGCCGAACTCCTCCAAGGTCACCGGCGCGGTCGTTCCGCCGCGGACGTGCGTCGGCTTCAATGCAACTTGAGCGTCCGCCGGTGCGACCGCTCGGCTCTCTGCAATCGCGCGACGCTTGGAGTGGAGAAGCATCGCGCCAGCACCGATCGTGCATGCGGCGACCAATGCGATAAGGATAAATGGAATGAAACGCCTCATGCCAGCCGAGAAAAAATCAAGAAGAGTGCATGCACGGATGTTCGTAATCCCATTCCCGTTGCCCAATGTCAATTTGGCACGGCGGAGCTTGCAATTGCCACGTCGCTCTCCGTGATTTTGTCATCCGGTTCGACCCATTTCCCGTGCTCGCGAATGAGGTCCTGTAACTGATCGACGGCTTCCGCTTCGGGAATGTTGAACTTCACCGCCTGTTTCCCAACGTAGAGGTTCACTTTGCCGGGCGCCCCACCGACGTAGCCGAAATCTGCGTCCGCCATTTCACCCGGGCCGTTCACGATGCAGCCCATGATTGCGATCTTGACCCCCTTTAGGTGCAAGGTGGCGGCCTTGATCCGCGCCGTCGTCGTTTGCAGGTTGAATAACGTCCGGCCGCAGCTGGGGCAGGCGACGTAATCGGTTTTAAAAATGCGCGTGCCCGCCGCCTGCAGAATGTTGTAACTCAGGCGCAGCGCCTGGCCTGGCGCTTCCTCGCCTTGCACGAGAATCGCGTCGCCGATTCCGTCGCAGAGAAGCGCGCCGATGTTTGTCGCGGCGGTGAGGAGCGTTTCCAGAAAATCGGCCGTATCGGCACCGTTTACCGCAGCGCTCGCAAACGCGTCCTTCAGCAAAATCGGATGGCGCGGGTCAAGCTTCGACGCGAGCAGTCGGAACGCGGTGATTACCGGTAAATCGACGCCATCCGTCACGGTGACAAACTGAGCCTCGGGCATCGCGTTGACACGGGTTATGGCAGCCTCGTCGCCCGGATCAATTTCCAGAACGTTTGCCTTTTCAAGAACGATCTCAGGTTTGTAATCGCCAAGCCGATCTATCTTATGCGCAATCTTGTCGAAGTTTGTTTGCCGAATGACCACGCGCACTAACTCGTCGCCGCCTAGCCGGATTCCCTCGCGTACCATTGTCTCGGACCGGCGTCGCTCGTAGCCGAAGGGATTGTAGGGCAAGCGAGTCGCCTGCCCCATCTTCTCACCCGGAAGGCGACGCGCTTGCCCTGCAATTTCCGCCAGAGCGCGTGCTACCGGAATCTCGTGAATGCTGTCCTCAGTCAGCGAGACGCGAATCGTGTCGCCAATCCCGTCCGCCAGCAGGGAACCGATGCCGATCGCGCTTTTGATCCGCGCGTCCTCGCCTTCACCCGCTTCCGTGACACCGAGATGGATCGGATAGTTCCAGTCTTCGCCTTCGGATCGCAAGCGCGCCACGAGCAGGCGATAAGCGTGGATCATCACCTTCGGGTTGCTCGATTTCATCGAGAAAATAAATGCGTGATAATCGAGTTCCCGCGCGATCCGGGCGAACTCGAGCGCGCTCTCCACCATCCCGAGCGGCGTGTCGCCGTAGCGGTTCATGATGC
>JBDUAZ010000097.1:0-6703 GCA_040004385.1 Chthoniobacterales bacterium
AACCTTCCCGTGCCTCTGGTCGTTAGGCTCGAAGGAACAAATGTGGATGCTGGCAATAAGTTGATTGCCGAGTCCGGCCTCGCAGTTATTGCTGCGGACGACCTTGGAGATGCAGCGCAAAAAGCCGTAAAGGCGGCGGAGGGGAGGAAGTGAATTTGAAAACTCCTGGTCTTCCATTCAACGCGAGATGAAGGTCAGGAAGATCGGCTTCGTTGCCACTCCTGTTACCGACATTAAACGCGCGCGCGCTTTTTACGAAGGCGTGCTCGGCCTCGAGGTTTCGGACGAAATGATGGGCGGGAAATGGATCGAATACGCGGTGGGCGGCGACACGCTCGCGATCGCGAGCATGGGCGAGCAGTGGACGCCATCGGATCAGGGCACGGGGGCTGCATTCGAGGTGGAGGATTTTGACGCGGCGATCCTGAAGCTAAAGGTCGCTGTGATCCGGTTTGCGGCTGAACCTTTCGAGACGCCGTGCTGTCACATGGCCGTGGTGCAGGACCCCGACGGCAACAAAATTATCATCCACAAATTGAAACCAGAAAATGAAAAGGGAGTTTGCTTATGATCAAGGAAGTCGCATTTGTCGCCATCGCTGTCTCGGATGCCGCGCGCGCACGCAAATTTTATCAGGAAACACTGGAGCTGAAGCCAGCAACATCCGCATTGGAAGGCGCATGGGTCGAATACGAACTGGGCGCGACAACCATCGGGGTCGGCTGTCATCCGGCGTGGCAGCCGTCACGCGACGGAACAACCGTCGCGTTCGAGGTGGACGACATCGACGCGGCGATCGCAAAACTGAAAGAGCGCGGCGTTACCTTCGACTTGGACAGGACCGAGACCCCCGTTTGCTGGATGGCGCAATTCCGCGATCCGGACGGCAACAAGCTGGTCGTTCACAAACGCAAATCGGCCTGACGAATGTCGGTCCTGGTCGATAAAACTACGCGGCTGCTGGTTCAGGGAATCACCGGCAAGGCGGGCGGATTCCATGCGAAACAGTGCATGGATTACGGGACGAATATTGTCGCCGGCGTCACGCCCGGACGGGGTGGAGAAATGTTCGAAGGTAAAGTGCCCGTATTCGACACGGTGTGGGAGGCGCGCGCGAAAACAGGCTGCAATGTTTCTGTGATTTTTGTCCCGGCGGCGGGGGCGGCCGACGGCATTCTCGAAGCGGTCAACGCTGGCATCGAATTAGTAATTTGCATTACCGAAGGAATTCCAGTCATCGACATGATGCGGGTCAAAGCGCTCATGGCAGGGAAGCCCAGCCGATTGATCGGTCCTAACTGCCCCGGGATCATAACGCCGGGTGCGTGCAAGATTGGAATCATGCCCGGATATATTCACAAGCCCGGCAAGGTCGGAGTGATTTCGCGATCCGGAACGCTGACATACGAAGCGGTCTGGCAGTTGACTTCGCGCGGTCACGGGCAGTCAACGTGCATCGGCATCGGAGGCGATCCGATTAATGGCATGTCGCATTTGGACGCTGTAAAATTGTTTAACGACGATCCCGGAACCGATGCGATGATTCTGATCGGTGAAATTGGTGGGACCGCAGAGGAAGAAGCGGCCATGTGGATTAAGGAAAACTGCAGGAAACCTGTCGCGGCTTTTATTGCAGGCGCGACCGCGCCGCCCGGACGCCGCATGGGACACGCGGGCGCGATTGTTTCGGGTGGGAAAGGAACGGCGGCAGGAAAAATCGAAGCTCTTAAAGCCGCGGGCATTGCGGTTGCCGACACACCAGCGACAATGGCTGACACTTTGATCAGTCGAATGAAACGGGGATAACATGCCGATCAGCACAAAAGGTCTCGAGGGAGTCGTCGCGAACAGCACGCGGCTCAGTGACGTCATTGGCGATAAGGGCCAGCTAATCTACGCCGGCTACGATATCAACGAGCTTGCCGGCAAGGTCAGCTACCAGGAGGTCGTTTACCTTTTATGGAAGGGCAAGCTCCCAAATCGTCGCGAACTCGAGGAGTTCACGGTCTCCTTGCATGCGGAGCGCGAACTGCCCGGCGGTGTTGTGGATTTCATTAAAGCCGCTCCGAAAACCGCAGAGCCGATGGATGTGATGCGGACCGCAGTGTCGATGCTCGGGCTCTACGATCCTGACATGGAGAAGGAAGCAACGCCGGAAATAAATCTGCGCCGCGCGCGCAGCGTGACGGCGAAAATTGGGGTGATTGCGGCCTATTTTCACCGCAGTCGCAAGAATAAGCCGCTCCCCCCGGTGCGCGACGATCTGAGTGAAGCGGAGCATTTTCTGTATTTGATGTGCGGCGAACCGCAATCAAAGGAAGCCTCCGACACGCTCGACGTCGCGTTCGTCCTCCATGCAGACCACGGCATGAACGCCTCCACCTTCAGCGCTCGCGTCACGATCTCCACGCTAACCGATCTTTACTCGGCGATTACCTCGGCGATCGGGACCTTGAAAGGCCCGCTCCACGGCGGCGCGAACGAGGGCGTTATCCACATGCTGGAGGAAATCGGAGATGAGGAAAACGTCGACGCCTACATCGAGAAGCAATTGGCGGAGAAGAAGAAGATCATGGGGATCGGCCATCGCGTTTATAAAACACTCGACCCGCGCGCACCGCATCTGCGGGCGATGGCGGTCAAGTTGAGCGAAAAACTCGGCGAGCCGAAATGGATTCGCATGTCGGAACGGATCGCGCAGCTGATGAAGGAGAAGAAAAATCTGAACGCGAATGTCGATTTCTATTCCGCCACAGTTTACCACTCGTTAGGCATACCGACGGATTTGTTTACCCCGGTTTTCGCCATTGCGCGATGCTCCGGCTGGTGCGCGCACATTCTGGAACAACTGGAAGACAACCGCCTCTACCGGCCATTGAGCGAGTATGTCGGCGACCGCGTGGGCAAAAAAGTGGTACCGCTCGACGAGCGCGAATAGCGGGGTTAGTGCGCCGCCGGCACGTTCGACTTTGGACCGGCGTGCGGTTAGTTTACCAGGTATGAAGGTGCTCGCGTCTGTCCTCCTGGTGGCCTGTATCTCGCTCCCAGTGGCCTTCGCGCAGACGACTGAGATTGAGATCGTCGCCGATCCCTCGGTCTACGGGCAATATCCAAAAGCGTATCAGGAGATTGTTACAAAATGGCTTGAGACGCGACTTGTGGATGCGCCGAGTGCTGTCGTCGAATGGGTGAGTGGGCCAAAACCCGCTGAGTTGCCAGGTGCAAATGGCACACGACTGACCGGTTATCTCGTGGAGTTCCGCGTCAATTCTAGAAATCGGTTCGGCGCATACACCGGTATGCAGAAACACGGCGCGCTAATCCGGGATGGCAGCGTAATCAAGGGCACTGGCTTCGGTTTCGCTGCCGGCTTTAGGTAAGCAGGCGTTCGAGCGAATCGAGACAGATTTGCGACCACGTCTCGAGCTGTTCGCGCCGCGCGCGCAATTGATTTCGATCCAGAAATGCGAGATTCGTGATCATCGACTCCCGTTTTTCCACCGTCGGTTCAGCTAATCGGAATACGTGCACAATTCCGAGGTGAACCTGGCCGACTTCCGTGCTGTCGTCGTTTAAAAGGGCGACAATCCTGTCGTCATACGCGCTCTGAATCCGAATCTCCTCGTTTACTTCGCGCTCAACCCCTGCGCGATAGGCCGTTTCATCCCACGCGAAGAGCGATTCGTCACTATCGTTCATGTGGCCGCCGATTCCGATTGAGCCTTTGGAAACAAGTCGCTGCTCCCCGGCTTTTTTGCCTCGGACATAATGCAGCACAGTGTCGTGATGCGCGATGAGGGCATAAGGAATGATCTGCTTGTAAGCCGGGTCAGTTTCGGCGAGCGCACGCGGCAGGAAGAAATTGTTCCCCCGCGAAAGAAGCGCGCTCAGATACTTCTCTGGCTCGAAGCTGAGGCCGTGAAAACTTCCGAGCTGATCGAACAGGCTTCGCCTAACAACAAGAACATTTTCGTCCGTTTGCGCCATCGTCGATGAGCGCGATCAGAACGAATACGTCGCGCCAAACTGCGGCCCCAACAAATTGAGGCTGGAGTTGGGACGCTCAGGCTCGGACATACCGGCGTTTGAAAGATGCTCGTAGAGAATGCCGCCCGTCAGCTTCCAATGATCGTTCACCTCGTAGGAGACGCCGATCGCCGTAAGGATGTTAAAAGTTAAATTCTGGCCCAGCGCTCCGGGCGTGCGTTCGCGTGTGGCATCGACATCGCCGAGCCCCACGCCACCCGAGATGTAGGGCCGCCAACGGCTTCCCGGTTGGACGAAATTGTAGCGAAAGCCGGTCGAGATACCGTAGTAATGATTCTCCAGTCCGCGGACGAACCAGCCGCCCATCCCGAGGAAGTAAACTTGGTTGTAACCTCGCATCCATCCCGCGCTATGGATGGCCCCCCAGCGGAGACGCGCTGTGATGAATTGCGTCGCATACTCGTAGGCGTGCGGGTTGCCGAATACCCCGAGCATATAGGCGGACTCGGCCGCAATTTCGAAGGTGGGAGCGTCGAGATCGTCTCGCTGAAAAGACGTGCGCACGCGAGTCATTCCATCCGATCCCGCGTAGCTGCTCGCCGATAAAAAAACGAGTGCGGCGCAGAGCGTGAGCGAAGCCGCGGAAGAAAGTCTCATGCGCGGGGCTACGATATTGCGGGTTAGTGCGATTGCAATCGATGTGGCGGCCTGTCACAATTCCACCATGAAATCGCTCACAGTGCTGTTCGCTACGATTTTTATCTGCTGCCTGACGAGCGCTCGCGGGGAAGATCCGTCAGGAAAAGTGCAACAGATCGGGACTGATCTTTGGAAGGCGAGCGGCGGCGAAAATTGGCCGAAAGTGAAGGAACTGCGCTTCACCTTTAACGTCGAAGTTGACGGCAAGGTAGTCTCGACCGCGCAGCACGACTGGAACGTCGCGGCCGGAACTGATCACGTGAAATGGAAAGACAAGGATTTCACGGTGGACCTGAAGTCGCCGCCACAGGAAGGGGATGGAAAAGCAGCCTACCAGCGCTGGGTGAACGACTCGTACTGGTTGCTTGCGCCGCTCAAGATTCGCGATCCCGGTGTCAAGTTACAGAGCGGCGGGACGAAGGAGGTGGGCGGCCGTTCGTGCGAAACGTTACAGCTGAGTTTTGAGCAGGTGGGGCTGACGCCGACCGACCAATACCTCCTGTATATCGACCCGCAGACGAAACTGATGTGCGCCTGGGATTATATTCCGAGCTCAGGCCAGGGAATGCAGGCGACATGGGAAAAGTATCAAACGTTCGGCGGGTTAAATCTGGCGACCGAACATCACTTCGAGAACAAAGCGATTAAGTTTTCCGGCGTCGAAGTCGTCGCGGATAAATAGGCGACGAGCTGATCGGCGCGCCTATGCGTCTCCGCTGATCCAAGTGGACAGATCGCGCGGCAATCCGCTTTCCCACCTTCCTATGCCCGCCGCGGATAGTTGCGCGGAATGCAGAGCATGGCGCGGCAGAAGCAGCCTGGTTTCAAGTTCCGGCGTCCAGCCGGTTTCGATAAACTCCAAATAACATCGCTCGTCGGGGCCGTAGATTTTATCGCCGATAATTGGATGCCCGACCGAGGCAAGGTGAACGCGGATTTGGTGCGTTCGACCGGTGCGGGGAGTTGCGCGGATTAGGCTGAAGCGATCACCGCTCGAAGACGGGCGCACGAATCGCTGAACAACTCGCAACTCCGTTATCGCCTTCGCGCCGTTCGGATGAATGGTTTGCTTCAGGAAGATTTTCGACGCTGAGACCGAGCCCTGCCGCAAGAGTGGTGCATCGACAAGCATGCAGTCCCATTCCGGCCAGCCCCACACGATCGCGAGATATTCTTTCGCGATGAGATGCCGTTGCATCAATACGCCAAGCTGGCGCGCTGCGTGGGCAGATTTCGCGATCAGAACCAGCCCGCTCGTTTCGCGATCCAACCGGTTCACGATCGAGACCTGACCGCCGTTTGCGATTTCGAAGGCAAGCAGATTCCGCACTTCGCTCCACAATGTGCGGCGACCGTCGGGACGTGTCGGGTGGATCAACAGGAACGCCGGCTTGTCAACGACGAGGAGTTCGTCCGTTTCTGCGATGATGCCGAAGCCGCGCACGTTTGCGCTGCTTGCGACGCTGGTTGATAGACGAAGTTCCGGCATGATCTCGCTTAAAAATGTGTCGCGATATTATAAGAGCGGGGAGCGAACAGTGCACGCTGTCGACGGCGTCTCGCTTGAAATCGCGCGGCATGAGTTTGTTGCTGTCCGCGGACCGAGCGGCTGCGGAAAAAGCACGCTACTGCACTTGCTCGGGGGGCTCGATTCGCCGACCGCGGGCGAATTACACGTCGATGGGCTCGCGCTCCATAATGCCGATGATGTCGCGCTGACAAATTATCGCCGCTGCCGGCTCGGCATCGTCTTTCAATTCTTCAATCTTCTGCCGACGATGAACGTGCTCGAGAACGTAAGCTTTCCGCTTCTGCTGCAAGGGCTCGACCTCCGTGAGAGCGAAGCGCGCGCTCGCCAGGCGATTGAGCGCGTCGGCTTAGCCAACAGAGCCGGGCATTTCGTCCACCAACTCAGCGGCGGAGAACAGCAACGCACGGCAATCGCGCGCGCACTTGTTCACGAGCCCGCCCTCCTCATCGCGGATGAGCCAACGGGAAATCTTGACTCCGAGTCCGC
>JBDUAZ010000113.1:0-6673 GCA_040004385.1 Chthoniobacterales bacterium
TAGTTTCGAGAGCGGGCTCATACGTCGTTGAATCGGTTCTGAGCGCTTCGTCGCGGGCCTCTGATGCGCGAGTGCGCCGCGCAATGCATTTAGCTTCGCAGGAACGCGAATAAACCGTTCACGCGCCCGTCCAAACGTGCTCTGAAAATGGAAACCGGCGTCCAGCTTCTTCCCCCGATGCGAATTCCATCTGCGCTCGCGGATTCACGGACGAACACTTGCACTCCGCAGACTTTCACCATAGCTCCCGCTGTGCCGACGCCATCTTCGATGAACCGCACGCGAACCTCTCTCAGGCCGGTCTTGGCGGGCCTGCTCATGACGCTCGCGCAGTTGTTCGTCGCCGTCGTCTTGATTGCGCCGGAAGGACCGTTGCCATGGCGTTACACGACGCTCGTCCAGCACGACAGCTACTGGTTCGCGAACATTGTCGATCGCGGATACGCAACCACGGTCCCGCCAAGCGCCCACAAAATGATGGAAGTCTCGAACGTCGCGTTCTTTCCTGCCTACCCGGCAATAGCTGGCGCGCTCCGATATGGGCTCAATTTGAGTACTTATGACGCGTTGCTCATCACCGCGCAGATGGCCGCGTGGGCGTTCTGGAGTTACTTCTTCCTTTTCTGCGAACGCTGGAATATCGCCCCACTGCTCCGATTTTTCGGTGCGCTTGCGATTGTCGCGCATCCGACCGCTTTCTTCCTCGTGGCCGGATATTCGGAGTCGCTTTTTATGACAGCGCTCTTTGGTTTCATGTATTGGAGTGGAAGTGACGGGCGAGTCGCGAAAATCCTCGCGGTGCTTCACGGCTTCACCATGTCCGCGACGCGCATCGTGGGTGTGGCATGTGCGGCCTTCCCGGTGGTTCGCGCCGTTTTCAAGAAAGGATTTGTGGCGCTGCGCGATGTTCACGCGTGGGCGCGCAACTACGCCGGCGCGGTGGGGATCATGCTGGGCGCGATGCTTGGCGCAGGCACTTTCTTTATTTATTGCCTCCTGCGTTGGGGGCGCTGGGACATCTACATGATCACGCAGCATCTCGGCTGGGCCATCGTTCCCGATTATCTCGCGGTATTTAAGGGCGCGAGCTACCGATGGCTGGTGCCGCAGTTGAAGGATCCGACATCGGCGAGTCAGATGACGATGACTTTGGCGGCGGTGCTGTTCGGGGTCGTCGCGTTATGCGAAGTAATCCCTGCAATCAGGCGCCAAACGGCCTGGAGCACGCGAGTCGGCTTCTATTTTTGCGCCGCGCTCATCTATTATGTCTCTGTCAGCGGTGTCGCGTGCGTGGAAATGGAGAGCATGCTTCGCTACGAATTTTGCGTGCACGCGTTAATCGTGCTGGCAATTGTCCATTTTCTGCATCAATTACGCACTCCGCCCATGTGGGTGCGTGCACTCGGCATGGCGACGGTTGCGCTCCTCAGCGCGGCGAGCCTCATCGTGCAGGGTTGGTACGTCTGGAATTTTACGCGGGGAGGCTGGGTAGCTTAAGAATAAAATGAAAACGAACGTAGCGATTATTGGCGCGGGGCCGGCTGGATTAACAGCCGCGTATCTGCTGGCGAAGAACAACGTCGAGGTCACCGTGCTCGAGGCGGACCCGGTCTACGTCGGTGGTATTTCGCGCACCGCGACCTACAAAGGTTTTCACTTCGATATCGGCGGCCATCGATTCTTCTCGAAGTCGAAGGAAGTTAACGATTTCTGGCAGGAGATTTTACCTGACGACATGCTCGACCGGCCGCGTTCCTCGCGGATCTTCTACGGCGGGAAATTCTTCGCTTATCCACTGAAAGCCTTCGAAGCCTTAACGAAGCTGGGCGTCTTCAAATCCATCCTTTGCGTGCTTTCGTGGATGAAAGCGCGGCTGTTCCCGGTCAAGAATCCGAATAACTTTGAGGATTGGGTGAGCAACCAGTTCGGCAAACGCCTTTTCAACACTTTCTTTAAGAGCTACACCGAAAAAGTGTGGGGCATGAGCTGCAGGGACATCTCAGCTGACTGGGCCGCGCAGCGGATCAAGGGCCTGTCGTTAGGCAGCGCGATTAAGAACGCGCTTCTCCCGAAGAAACAGCCGAAAGATAGCAGCAAGGTAATTAAGACCCTGATCAACTCGTTTAAATACCCGCGCAGGGGTCCGGGCATGATGTGGGAAGCTTGCGCCGAGAAGACGAAGCAGCTCGGCGGCAAGATCGAGATGGGTTGCAAAGTCACTGGCTGCGCCTACGACGAATCGACTTCGACGTGGAACGTGCGCGTGCAGGATCAACAGGGAAACGTGCAGACGATCGAAGCGGAGCATGTGATTTCCTCGGCACCGATGCGCGAGCTCGCTCGTGGTCTTGTGCCACCGATGTCGGGCAAGGCCAAACGCGCAGCGGACAGTCTGAAATATCGCGATTTCCTCACAGTGATGCTGATCCTAAAGGACCGAAACGCATTCCAGGACAACTGGATTTACATCCACGATCCGAGCGTGCAGGTCGGTCGCATCCAGAACTTCCGTTCGTGGTCCCCCGAGATGGTGCCGGACGCTGATAAGGCGTGCTATGGGCTGGAATACTTCTGCTTCGAGCACGATGGCCTTTGGGATTCCAAAGATGAGGAATTGATCGCACTCGCGAATCGCGAACTGATCAAGATCGGTCTCGCCGAGGAAGGCGATGTGCTCGACGGCACAGTCGTGAGGCAGAAGAAAGCGTATCCGGTTTACGATGACGATTACGCCCGGCACGTCGCCACGGTTCGCGACGAGATAGAATCAAATTATCCAAATTTACACCTCGTCGGCCGCAACGGGATGCACAAATACAACAACCAGGACCACGCAATGATGACAGCGATGCTCTGTGTTGAGAACATTCTCGCGGACACCAAGCTCTACGACTTGTGGCAGGTGAACGGCGACGCCGAGTACCACGAAGGTGGTGAAGCCGCGGTGGAAGAAACGACGGGCACTGCATTGCGCATGGTACCGTCACGTGTTTCACCAGCGACGCAGTTGGCCTCCGAGCAGACCTAGCGAGACGTTCGCGACTGGCCGATTCGTCGTCCTGAGACACGTCAGACGGCGAAGGATCTCGCAGCAGAGCGGGGCTCAAGTTTCAGTCACAACAACGGCCTACTCTGCAAACGCCTCCATAGGCGGGCAGGAGCAGAATAGATTGCGGTCGCCGTAAACGTTGTCGATCCGCGCCACCGCTGGCCAGAATTTGTGCTCGCGCGTCCAGGCCGCTGGATAGGCTGCTTCCTCGCGGGAGTACGGCCGGTCCCATTTATCGGAGACCACCTGTTGCGCAGTGTGCGGCGCATTTTTTAGCGGATTGTTTTTGCGATCCGCCGCGCCGGAAGCGACGGCTTGAATCTCGGCGTGGATCGCGATCATCGCATCGCAAAACCGGTCGAGCTCCGCTTTCGATTCGCTTTCGGTCGGCTCGACCATCATCGTCCCGGCTACTGGCCATGAAACAGTCGGCGCGTGAAACCCGTAGTCGATCAAACGCTTCGCAACGTCTTCGACTTCGATGCCAGCGCTTTTGAATCCGCGCAGATCCAGGATGCACTCGTGCGCGACAAGCCCGCGTTTGCCTTTGAAAAGCACAGGGAAAAACCCATCGAGCCGCTTCGCAATGTAGTTCGCGTTCAAGATCGCAATCTTCGTCGCGTGCGTCAGCCCTTCGCCGCCCATCATTCGGATGTACATCCACGAAATCGTAAGAATACTGGCGCTGCCATAGGGGGCCGCGGTCACCGGACCGACAGGGTTCTTCGCGTTGGTCTCGCTAATCACAGCCTTCGCCGGCAGGAACGGAACGAGCTGCGGCGCAACGCCGATCGGGCCTACCCCGGGCCCACCGCCACCGTGCGGGATGCAAAATGTTTTGTGCAAATTTAAATGGCAAACGTCCGCTCCGATGTCGCCCGGCCGGCAGAGCCCGACCTGCGCATTCATGTTTGCGCCGTCCATGTAGACCTGACCGCCGTGCGAGTGCACGATCTCGCAAATTTCGCGGATGGTTGTTTCGAAAACGCCGTGCGTGGAGGGATATGTCACCATTAGCGCCGCTAAATCCCTGCCGTGCGTGTCGGCTTTTACTCGCAGATCAGCAAGATCAATGTCGCCATCTTTGAGGCACGCGACCGGCACTACACGGAAACCCGCCATCACCGCGCTTGCCGGATTAGTGCCGTGGGCGGACTGCGGAATGAGGCAGACATTGCGCTGACCCTGGCCCTGCGCAGCGTGATATTCGCGAATCGCGAGCAACCCCGCGTATTCGCCCTGCGAGCCGGCATTTGGCTGTAAGGCCACGGCGGCAAACCCGGTGATCTCAGCCAGCCACTCTTCGAGTTGGTCGCACATTTCGCGGTAGCCGGTTGATTGCTCCTCTGGGGCGAAGGGGTGCAGCTTCGAGAATTCCGGCCAGGAGAGGGGATACATTTCTGCCGTCGCGTTTAACTTCATGGTGCACGAGCCAAGCGGAATCATCGAGGTCGTGAGCGAGAGATCCCGCGACTCTAGACGGCGCAAATACCGGAGCATCTCCGTCTCTGTGTGGTGCGTGTTAAAGACCGGATGAGTCAGGTAATCGGAAGTGCGCGCGGCCCATCCAGGAAAAGCGGCTGCGGCGCCGTCAAAATCGGCGCGATCGAAAACCGTCGCGTTGCCGTCGTTAAAAATCTTCCACAGCATCGCGAGATCGCCGTGCGACGTCGTTTCATCAAACGCGACGCAGACGCTGCCGTTTCCAGCTTGCCGGAAATTGCATCCGGCTTTGGCCGCGCGATCCAGGACGTCGCCAGCCTTTTCGCCAAGCTCGACCTGCACGGTGTCGAAAAATGGTCGATCCTCGACCTCAAATCCGATTTGGCACAGACCTTCGGCAAATGCACTCGCCAGGCCATGCACGCGCTCCGCGATTGCGCGCAACCGTCGCGGCCCGTGATACACCGCAAACATCGACGCGATCACGGCAAGCAACACTTGCGCTGTGCAAATGTTACTCGTCGCCTTATCGCGACGGATGTGTTGTTCGCGAGTCTGTAAGGCGAGGCGATACGCGGGTCGGCCTGCAGCATCGTGCGAGACGCCCACAAGGCGCCCGGGCATGTGGCGCTTGAATGCGTCGCGCGTGGCAAAGTAGGCCGCGTGCGGCCCTCCGAACCCGAGCGGAACGCCGAATCGTTGTGTGTTGCCGATCGCAACGTCGGCTCCGAATTCGCCCGGCGGCCGCAGCACGGTCAGGCTGAGAATGTCCGCAGCGACGATCGCGAGCGCGCCAGCGGAATGCGCGCGTTCGATGAAGCCGGAATAGTCATTTATCGCACCAAACGTCGCGGGATATTGCAGCAGAACGCCGAATACGTGATCGGAGAAATCAAAAGTCTCGTAATCGCCGACGATTACGCGAATACCGAGCGGCTTTGCGCGTGTTTTCACCACTTCGATCGTCTGCGGATGACAATCCGCCGAGACAAAAAATGCGGAACCTTCCAATGCGTTACCTTTTGCCGCCGCGCAAAGCGTCATCGCTTCAGCAGCGGCGGTTGCTTCGTCGAGCATCGAGGCATTAGCGATGTCGAGCGCGGTCAGATCGGTGATCATCGTCTGGAAATTCAGAAGCGCTTCCAGCCGGCCTTGCGCGATCTCGGCCTGATACGGCGTGTAGGCAGTATACCAGCCGGGATTTTCGAGAATGTTTCGCTGCACCACCGGAGGCGTCACACAGTCGGAATAACCCGCGCCAATGAAGGAGCGTGCGACTTTGTTTCGACGCGATAGCGCGCGCAGTTCTTCGAGGGCCTCCCGCTCGGTCAAGCCCTCAGAAAGATCGAGCGGCCGATCCATTCGGATATTTTTCGGGACGGTCGCGTCAATCAGCGCGTCTAGACTGTCGAAGCCGACCGTCTCCAGCATCGCCTGCGTGCTCTGCCCGTTGGCGCCAATGTGGCGGCGCGCGAAGGAATCAACAGCTTCTCGTGGCGCGTCCGTTTTCGCCGAATTTTGCTGATGCGATTCAGCGTTTTCGTCGACTAAATGTCGTTCGGCGGTGCGCATGCGAGACCCTACGGAAGGAGGCCCGGCGTTCAAGCCTGCAGCGCGGTACTATTTGGAATCGTAGGTGTGCACACCGTGACTCTTCAAGCGCTCCCGCACTTCGGCGAGATGCTGATGATTGCGTGTCTCGACAGTGCAGAGAACGTGCACCGCCGATACGTCGGAGCCGGCAAACGCGCGATCGTGCACGACCTGCTTAATGCTCGCGCCGGTGGACGCGATTTGCGTGGCGAGATCCGCGAGGCCGCCGGGGCGATCGCTGATCATCGCGGTGAATCGACAGAGCCGGCCGTCGGCAACGAGACCGCGCTCAACGACGCGGCTGAGCACGTTGGGATCGATGTTACCACCGCAGAGCAGCAGAACGACGCGCTTGCCCTCGAGCTCCGCAAGTTGACCCGACAAACAGGCCGCGAGTGGAGTCGCTGCCGCGCCTTCGACAACGCCCTTTTCGAGCTCAACGATGCGTAGAATCGAGACGGCGATCTGTTCTTCGGAGACGGCGACAGTTTTATCCACTCGGTCACGCGCGATCGCGAACGCATTCGCGCCCACTTCGGGAATCGCGAGGCCGTCCGCGAGCGTCGGTTGCATCTCGATCGGTGTCGG
>JBDUAZ010000014.1:0-6592 GCA_040004385.1 Chthoniobacterales bacterium
ATCGATGTAATCGTTGCCGAGCTTTTGATAAATCGTCGCGTGCCGGCCGAATGGCGCATATCGCGGAAACAGCTGCGCGAAGAGCTCCCAACTTCCGAGGTGGCTCAGGACCATTGCGATCGAGCGGCCCGCTTTTAGGACATCGCGCACCGGCTCGATATTTTCGACGACGACGCACTTTGCAAGGTCGTCGAGCGGCATCACGCCCATTTTCACGCTGCAAAGCAGATTTGCGCCGAGCCGCTGAAAATGCCGGCGCACGAGCGAACGAATTTCGCGAGAATTGTTTTCGTCCTTAAACGCGATCTCCAGATTTCTGCAAGCGAGCCGGCGATACTTGCCGAGAAGCAGCCACCCAGCGAATCCGAGGACGTTGCCGAGGCGAAAAATCAGCGTCAGGGGTAGCGCAGTCAGGGTTGCCGACCCGGCTCGATACAGGAGATAAATACTGAAATCGAGCATGCAGGAGTCAACGCGCGAATGGTCCGCAAACGGGCGTGAGAAACGTAAATTTGCCTGCGCCGCGGTTCAATCAATATAATGTGGCTTGTTGTCTTCGCCCAACCAGAACCTCGCTCCAGATTTCGCGCACGTGGTTACACGCATTTTCGGCGAGGGCCGCTTTCTTTTCGTAGGTGGAGATCGCGATGCCATCGAGCGACAATTTGCGGGCCGCGTCGAAGCGACGACATTTTTTCAAAGTGTGTCGGAGTTAATGGCGAATCCGGCTAAGAATAGTTCCGCAGGACATTTCGATGTGGCGATTTGGTTTGTGCAACGGCCGAACATCGACTTCGCAAGCGCTGCAGAGCATCTGGCAAAGCGCGCAGACGAACTCGTATTGATTTCCGGTGAGGGCGCCGAGCTCGCGAAACATCGACCCGAGCTAGTGAGAGTTTTTCGCGAGCGCGGGCTGGTGCCGGATTATAGCTGCGATTTTTCTGCAATCGATCCGGCGGCGGTTCGCCTAGTTCGTGAGCCATTCGACGATTCGGACGAAATTGTGCCAGCGGTGGAGCGCACTGTGGCTCGATTGAACCTGCAGATGCACGGACTGCAGCGCACGTTACGAACGCGAATGTCGGAGTTGGAAGCTGCCGATCAGCACATCGAAAGGCTTGAGGAAAAGCTCCTGAAACTGAAGGAGGCAAAGCGCGAATTAAAAAAACTCAAGGCGGAGAAGCAAGCGCTGCGCAAGTCTCCGGAGCGTAAGATCGGGCAGGTGCTGCTCGCACCCTATCGTTTGCCACAGAAACTCGTTCGGGAAGTGCGAAAGCGGCTGCAGCGGGCTAACGAGTCGCGATCGTCTTTGACAACAGAATATCACCAATGGTTCGAACGCCACCGCGTCACTCCGGAACAAGCGGCGGCGCTGCGTGAGGAGGTAAGACAGTTCAACTACCAGCCGTTCATCAGCATCATTACACCTGTTTTTAACACGCCGATCGCCTGGCTCGAGGATGCGATCCGCTCTGTTCGCGAGCAAATTTACGAACAGTGGGAGCTCGTCCTTATCGATGACGGTTCGACAAACAGCGATCTTCTCAAACTACTCAATGAGCTTCCCGCCCAAGATTCACGAATCATCGTTGAAAAGTTGCCAACAAATAGCGGCATTTCTGTCGCTTCAAATCGCGGTTTAGACGTCGCCGGTGGCCATTGGATCGGTTTTCTCGACCATGATGACGTGCTTGAGCCCGATGCCCTGTTTCAGAATGTGAAATGGCTGCAGGAACATCCCGGCGTCGATCTCATTTACTCCGACGAAGATAAGCTCACCGAGGAGGGGTTCGATTCGCCGATTTTCAAACCTGATTGGTCGCCTGATTTTTTTTGCTCCTGCAATTACCTTGGTCACTTCACGCTCATATGTGCGTCGCTCTTAAAACAGCTCGATGGGTTTCATTCTCAGTTTGACGGCGCGCAAGACTACGATCTTTTCTTCCGCGTCGTCGAGCGAACCCAGCGGATCCACCACATCCCGCGCGTACTCTATCACTGGCGCCGTAGCTCAACATCCACGGCGGACAATATTCGGCGCAAACCCGGGTTATTGGAAACGGGCCGGCTTGCAGTGGAGGCGCATCTGCGGCGAGTGGGGGAGCCCGGCCATGTTTCAGTCGACTGGCGAACGCACGCCTACTGGATCAAGCGCGATCTTCCCGAAGCAAAGAGAATTTCCATCATTATTCCTGTTCGCGACCGGATCGATTTGCTTTCGCGGTGCATCGATAGCCTGACGCGCACGACCGCCTACCCGAATTACGAGATCGTGATCGTCGACAACGACAGTCAATCGGCCGAAGCACGCGAATATTTTTCCAGCACGAAGCATCGATTGCTTCGCTACTCAGGTCCGTTCAATTACTCTGCGATCAACAACTTCGGAGTGGAACAGACCGATAGCCCCTGGCTTCTTTTTCTTAACAGTGACGTCGAAGCGATTCATGACGACTGGTTGACGACGATGGCAGAACACGCGCAACGGCGGGACGTAGGCGCAGTCGGTCCGCGGCTGCTTTACCCTGACGACACCGTGCAGCATGCCGGTATCGTAGTTGGTGT
This sequence comes from Chthoniobacterales bacterium, assembly GCA_040004385.1. GTDB lineage: Bacteria > Verrucomicrobiota > Verrucomicrobiia > Chthoniobacterales > UBA10450 > JBDUAZ01. The sequence goes on from JBDUAZ010000014.1 coordinate 2,566, forward strand.
CGGAGGCATTGCTGAACACGCATTTCGAGGCTTACCGGCGGAAGCGCCCGGGGTGTGCCGTCAGCTACAGGTGACGCGCAACTACAGCTCGGTGACCGGAGCGTGTCTGATGACGCGGCGCGAAGTTTTTGAAGAAGTCGGCGGCTTCGACGAGGAGCGACTTCCGGTAACGTTCAGCGATGTGGATCTTTGTTTAAAAATGCGCCGCGCCGGCTACCTGATCGTGTACACTCCGTTTGCAAAGCTCTATCACCACGAGTCGGGAACACGCCGGCCCAGTGTCGAACCGATGGCGACGAGCGTGATGCAGCAGCGGTGGCCCGATCTGTTGGCTTATGATCCTTACTACAATCCAAATCTTTCACGAGAACGTGCGGACTTCTCGTTAGGCGAATGACGATGCCGATGAACGAATGTCCAAAAGACCTGTGGAGAGGGCTCGCGACGGAAGCGGCGGCGAATCTTGTGACGCGCGATTATCGAAACGGCGGATTCGCGCAGCAGGTCAGTGAAGCCGGCATCGAAGCCGGAAAATTAGCCGCGGCTGATCGTCGCAATTCGGACGTCCTGGGCGCGTGGATTCCGGGAGTGGAGATTTTCGCACGATCGATTTACCCGCAGCGGCATCGAGGGTCGTTTGGCGAGTTTGTGCGGCGTGACGAAGGCGTGCTCAAGCGGATCGGATTTTGGCCACAGCAATGGGCGAGCGCGCGCATGTTCGCAATGACAGCAAAGGGTTTTCACGTTCACCCTCCGTGCGTGGCGGACGACGTTGCACCTGCGGACTGGCATAGGCGCCTCTTCATCGACGAACCGGAAAATTACTCGCTGCGTCGCTATAATGAAGAGCAATGGGACGTGATGTTTTTCGTTCAAGGCGTTGTCGAAATGATCCTTCGCGAGGCGCGCGCTGGAATGCCTGCGCGCACGATGCGATTCTCGATTGACGGCGACAATCATCGCAGCGCGAACAACGTCGGACTTGTCGTTCCGCCGGGCGTGGCGCACGCCCTGCGCGTCGAAGGTTCTGAGGATCTGATCATGGTTTACGGCACGAGCACGATTTTCCGTCCGGAATTTGAAGGCCGAATCGCGAGTGATATCGAGACCGCACCGTTGCCGGAGTCCTGGCAGAAATTTCTCGTGCTCTAGCGGCGGTTATAGCCCGCCGTTGCAACCAATGAACCGGCAATTCAATCCGGCTGAGCCGGAGTTGATGGATCGGCTGCAGCCTGTCACACCTGAGCTCGAGAAGGACCTTCGAAATCTCCGACAACTCAACCGATTCTTCGGCAGCTACGCACTCGTGCGCCGTTTCCTCCGGCGATGGATCAAAAAGGGGATGCACGTGCGTGTGGTCGACCTGGCGACCGGTTCCGGTGACATTCCACGGCTCGCCGTCGATCATGCCCGGAGGATTCGCGCGCGGACCGACGTGGATGCGGTGGACCGCCAGCGTTCGACGGTCGAAATCGCGCGGCGCCTGAGCGCAGAATACCCGGAAATTCACTATCACGAAAGCGACGTGCTTTCTTTCGCCGATGTGAATCGCTACGATATCGTCCTTTGTTCGCTCGCCTTGCATCATTTTAGCGAGGAGGATGCAGTGCGCCTGCTCATACGCTGCCGCGATTTGTCGCGCCGGTATGTTCTCGTTTCCGACCTGCGGCGAGGCCTGCTCGCGACCGTGGGTGTCTACCTCTTAACGGCGCTAATTTTTCGCGAGCCCATGACGAAGACCGACGGGCGGTTGTCGGCGCGCCGTGCGTTTTCATTTCGCGAACTGCGCGAACTGGCTGAGAAAGCGGGGTGGCAAAACTTTCAGCACGGCAAGTTTCGCTTCGCGCGGCAGGCGCTCTGGATTGAAACCGGGTAATCGATGGAAAGTTTCACCACCGTTGCCGCCGTCCGCGCGCGTTTTGAACCCTGCACCACGCGAAAGGTTTTGGTGCCAACGATGGGTGCGCTCCACCGCGGTCATGTCCGTTTGATTGAACTTGCGCGTCAGGCGGCAGGCGAAGACGGGCTGGTTTGCGTAAGCATATTCGTTAACCCGCTCCAATTCGGACCGGATTCGGACTTCGCGAAATATCCGCGACACGAAAGCGCGGATAACGATCTTTGTCGCGACGCTGGCGTTGACATCATTTTCCGTCCCTCCGCCGAAGAGATGTACTGCGCGGATCGATCGGTTTTTGTCGAAGAGACGTCGCTCTCCGAGACCTTGTGTGGCAAATCGCGACCTGGCCATTTCCGCGGTGTTTGCACAGTCGTAACGAAACTTTTCCATATCCTCTCACCGGACGCGGCTGTTTTTGGCGAGAAGGATTTTCAGCAACTGGCTATCATCCGGCGGCTGGTGCGCGATCTGGATTTCTCGTTAGAGATTATCGCCGTCCCGACGGTGCGCGAGCAGGACGGCCTCGCCTGCAGTTCGCGAAACCAATATCTGACTACGGATGAAAAAAGGCAGGCGGTCGTTCTCCAGAAATCCCTTCTCGCGGCAAAACAGCTGGTGGAAGCGGGCGGTGCATCGGCCGCTGACGTGCGAGCAAAGGTCCACCAAATGGTCAGCGCCGCCCCACTCGCGCGGGTCGATTATGTTGAGCTGGTGGATGCCGAAACGTTGCAGCCGATCGATTCGATCGGCGCGAACTCGCTGCTCGCGCTTGCAATTTTCTTTGGCAACACTCGGTTGATCGACAACGTGCGACTGACATGAAGCAGTTCGACTTCATTGTAATCGGCAGCGGTATCGCCGGTCTGAGTTTCGCACTGAAAGCGGCAAAGCACGGCTCGGTCGCGGTTGTTACCAAGCGCAGAGGTGCCGACTCGAACACGGCGTGGGCGCAAGGCGGTGTCGCCTGTGTAACGAGCGACGAAGACTCGTTCGAACTGCACGTGCGGGATACGATGGAAGCCGGTGCTGGCCTTTGTGACGAGGCGGTCGTGCGCACAATTGTTACCGAGGGTCCGGCGCGGATTCAGGAATTGGTGGAGTTTGGAATGCATTTCGATCAGCGCGATGTCGCCGGCCATCGCGAGATGGATCTCGGCCGCGAGGGAGGTCACTCGAAGCGCCGCGTGCTTCACGCGCAGGACGTCACAGGTCTCGAGATCGAACGGACGCTTCTCCACGAACTCAAACGCGCATTGAACGTGCAGCTTCTCGAAAATCACATGGCCGTTGATCTAATCACGGCGGGAAAACTGGGCTTCGCGGCGGAAGACCGCTGCCTCGGCGTCTACGTCCTGGATGAGGTTAACGGCGAGGTGGAAACGATGCGTACGGATCGGATGGTGCTCGCAACCGGTGGCTGCGGAAAAGTTTATCTCTACACGACCAATCCTGACATCGCGACGGGCGACGGCGTTGCGATGGCGTGGCGGGCCGGCGCGATCATTGCGGACATGGAGTTCATCCAATTTCATCCGACGTGCCTGTTCCACGCGCAGGCGAAATCCTTTCTCATTTCTGAAGCCGTGCGCGGTGAAGGCGGCATTTTGCGAAATAGTCGCGGCGAAGATTTTATGCAGCGCTATCACCCACAGCGTTCGCTCGCCCCGCGCGACATCGTTGCGCGCGCGATCGATGCCGAAATCAAACGCCTGGGTGCGCAGTGCGTATTTTTGGATATCACGCAAAAGTCGCCCGAATTTTTGCGTGAGCGTTTCCCGCACATTTACGAAACCTGTTTGCGTTACGGAATCGATATCGCGAAGCAGCCGATCCCAGTCGTCCCCGCTGCGCATTACCAATGCGGCGGCGTCAAAACAAATGTGAATGGCGCAACGACACTTCCAGGGCTTTACGCGATCGGCGAGGTCGCGTGCACCGGCCTGCACGGCGCGAATCGCCTTGCGAGTAATTCCTTACTCGAGGGCGTGGTCGTTGCGCATCGCGCCTGCCAGGAGCTGGTGCGCGAGCAGCCGCCGTCCCATGCCGCACGCGCCATTGCATTGCCGGAATGGCAATCCGGAGACGTGCAAAACGTGGACGAGCTGGTGGTTATTTATCACAACTGGG
>JBDUAZ010000154.1:0-1964 GCA_040004385.1 Chthoniobacterales bacterium
CCGTGCGGTGGCGCACCCAAACGGAAGGCGCGCAGAATATGGCCAAACATTGCCTGCTGATCTTCCTCGCTGACACCGAGTGCGCTGAACACTTTCGCCTGCAGTTCCGGCTCGTGAATCCGAATGCTGCCGCCGCCAATTTCGACGCCGTTTAATACGACGTCGTACGCTTCTGCGCGCAGCTTGCTGAGATCGGTTGACTCTAGTTTGTCGACATCCTCCGGCTTCGGTCGGGTAAAAGGATGATGCACTGCGTTCCATTTTTTTTCCTCCGGATCAAAGGCGAAAAGAGGGAAATCCGTCACCCAGAGGAAGTCGAGCTGCTCGGAATTCGCCGCCGTCAGCTTTTGCATTTCGGCAACGCGCAGCCGCAGCCGGCCCAGCACTTCGCAAGCGACCTCCCATTTGTCCGCGATGAACAAAAGCAGATCACCTTCCTCAGCTTGTAGTCTCGAAGCGATCGCCGCTTTTTCCGGATCACCAAAAAATTTCGCGATTGCGGATTTCCATTCGCCGTTTTCGAACTTGATCGAGGCGAGCCCTTTCGCTCCGTGCAGCTTCGCGACAGTCGTCAAATCATCGAGCTGACCCGTAGTAATCCCCGCAAAGTGCTTTGCGTTAATCGCTTTCACAACGCCGCCGGACTCAAGCGCGCCGCGGAACATCTTGAAGTTGCTCGCTCGAAAAATTTCCCCGAGGTCGACGAGCCGCATACCGAAGCGTCGGTCGGGCTTGTCGCTACCGAATTCGTCCATAGCTTCGGCGTAGGTCATTCGTGCGAACGGCGTCGTGATTTCCACGCCGCGCGCTTCACGAAAAACCGCGGCGAGCATGCCTTCCGTCAGGGCGAGAACGTCATCTGGCCTGACGAATGACGCTTCGATGTCAATTTGCGTGAATTCCGGTTGCCGGTCAGCGCGCAAGTCTTCGTCCCGAAAACATTTCGCAATTTGAAAATATTTTTCGAGGCCACCAACCATGAGTAATTGTTTGTATTGCTGTGGAGCCTGCGGCAACGCGTAGAATTTCCCGGGCAACAACCGACTCGGCACGAGAAAATCGCGCGCACCTTCCGGCGTGCTTTTGGACAAGATCGGAGTCTCGATTTCCACAAACCCCTTTGAATCGAGATAATCGCGTGTCGCTTTTGTGATGCGATGCCGGAGGCGGAGGTTCCGCGCGAGCTGCGGCCGCCGAAGGTCGAGCGGCCGGTAGGCGAGGCGCAGGTCTTCGTTCGTCACATCACCTTCGACCGGGAACGGAAGCACGTCCGACCGATTCAGGATCTCCAGGTGATCAGCGACGACTTCGATCTCGCCAGTGGCGAGCTCCCGGTTCGCATCCAACCGTGCCCCGACCTGTCCGGAAACGACGATGACGTCTTCGTTGCGCAACGTTTGCGCCGTGGTCGTGATCTCCAGTTGTTCCTCTGGGCGAAAAACGACCTGGGTCAGCCCTTTGCTGTCCCGCAGATCAATAAATACGACGCCGCCGAGATTACGTTGGCGATGAACCCATCCCGCGAGCGTCACTCGCCCGCCGAGATCGGCTGGGCGAAGCTGATTACAATGATGCGTGCGATACATGGGAGCGCGGGGCGTGTCATTGTGAGCGAAGCAAAGAATCTCTCAAGTGATTGTCACACGCGGATGGAAGTGAAAATTGCGTTCAGGGCGACAGCGCGGAAGTGATCCTCGCGACGAGCTCGTCCTTGTTCACAAGCTGCTGCTCGCCCGATGCGAGGTCTTTCACAGCAACCTGCGGCCATTCGTCGCCGAAAAGCACCGCCAGTTTCGCGCCGAGCAGCTCCGCGTTTTGGAACTGCTTGCCGACTTTCGTGGCGGTAAGCGGGTAGTCAGCGCGTAAGCCCTGGTTACGAAGCGACTGCACTTCCGCAACCGCGTCTCCGCGCCGGTCTTCCTTCGCGATCACAACATAAATGTCGATTTGCCGATCCGCTGCAG
>JBDUAZ010000069.1:0-6291 GCA_040004385.1 Chthoniobacterales bacterium
CGAAAAACATCGAGGACGACATTGTCGCCTCGCGTGTAAATATCCGCGCTCAAGATATTGAGCGGGACGACAGCGAATGATCCGGCAATGCGCGCGAGCAATTGCTGACTGTCCCAGGCGCAAAACGCCGCCGTCGTATGCCCTTTCTCCACGACGTCGCTCCATGTCACGGCGGGGACGAGCGGTGGTTCGTCACGAAGGTAAAGATTTTCGAGGAAGGAGCGAAAGACCTTCAGGTGCGCAGCGATTTCGTTGACGCCAAATGCCCGAAAATAATTGTCCGGCATGAACTCGAAATGAGCGTCGATTTCTTCTGCATAATCGTCGTCAAACAGGCCTGTCACTGCGGTTTGCAGGGATTCCCGCTCGATCCGCGTCTGTTCGTAGAACGCGTGCTGGTCCGTGAGGTAACGCGACGTCGCATAGTAAAGCTGCCAGACCAACGCTTCTTTCCAGTCAGACCACGCGTCGGCGCTTGTTCCGCGGCCATCGGCGAGCGTTAGAAGCATCAAGGCGTCGAGCGTTTTCTGGTCAGTCACAATTTGCGCGAATTCCACGGCCGTCTCGGGGTCGTCGATGTTGCGCTGTTGCGCCGTGTTCGAGAGAGTGACGTGATGATCGACCAGCCGGATCAACATTCGTCGACGGTCCGAGGAAAGCTGGAGACGCAATGCCGCGCGCTGTGCAAAGACGGCGCTCGCCTCGGCATGCGGTTTCGCGCCGACGCCGCGTCCCGTGTCGTGTAAGAGGAGCGCGAGGTAGAGCACTACCGGATCGTCAAGATTCTCGAGCAGGCCGCGATACGATCGAAGTTTTGGATTTTCGGTCCACAACAATTCGTCAAGTTTGTCGATGCAGACCAGCGTGTGTTCGTCGGCTGTATATCGATGGAAGAACTCATGCTGCACAAGACACGTGAGAGGGCCGAACTCCGGCATGTAGCGCCCCAGGAAATCAACGCGATGCATAATGCGGAGCACGCGCCCGACCTGGCCCTTTCGCGAAAGAATGCACACAAAGATCTCACGCGGCCCTTTCGCATACTGGAACGTGCGAGTGATGAGTCCCAGATGACGAGTCAGCAAATCCGCCAGCTCCGGACTCAGGTCGCAATGGCGCTCCTGAATGATTTGAAACGCACGCATCATCGACTCAGGGTCCGTCGAAAATAGGTCCGCCTCGCCGCTAAATAACTGATGGCCACGGAGGACAAACTGTCCGAGCTTTTCGTCTTCCATTCCCGGCTGCGGAACGAAACTGAACGATGCCGTGCCGCCCGGTAGCGAGCGTCCACTCGCGAATTGCTCGGTGATGCGTTCCGTTACGCGAAAAACATTCCGCGTGTGCTCGTAGTAATCTTTCATGAACGCCTCGCTTCGGGAGACGGTATTTTGCTGCGGATAGCCGAGCCGCGAGGCGAGCTCCTCTTGAAAAGTCAGATACAAAATGTCGGTCGCGCGGCCATTCAGGTAATGCATGTCCGTCCGCACGCGGAGGAGGAAGTCGTAAGCCGACTCAATTCGCTTCCGGTCCGCTTCGCTCAGCCAATCTTTGCCGACGAGCTTCGTTGCCGTAAGAGAACCTTCAGTGAAGAAGGTGATCCATAGAAGGTTCTGGTAATCGCGGAGGCCGCCGCAGCCGCTCTTCACGTGCGGCTCCTGCATGTAAACGCTGTCGCCGAATTTCGTGTGCCTTCGCGCTTGATCCTGCATTCGCAGTGCGACGTATTCTGCGTACTGGCCATCAACACAGCGGACGCGGAATTGCTCGCGGAACCGAATTGCGACATTCGTGTCGCCCGCTAGATAGCGCGATTCGAGCATCGCCGTTTTCGTCAGCATGTCGCTGTTCGCCTGTTCGATTGCCTCGTCAACGGATCGTGTCGAGTGACCGACCTTGAAGCCGATGTCCCAGAGCAGATATAAAACCTGTTCCACGACGGACGTGACATAAGGCGGGACGCCGGATGAGAGGCCGTCGTGGAGAAACATAACGTCCACGTCGCTAAATGGATTGAGCTCTCCGCGCCCGTACCCCCCGAGTGCGATCAAGGTGAGGGGCGTCTGTGCAATTCGATGCTCTTGCTCTGCGAACGCCGCAGCCGCGGAAAAAACTCGCCGCAGCAACACGTCCACGAGCTCCACGCGCAGCGCGCAAATCTCCCGGCCACCGGCGCCCGCCTGGTGCTGCAAACGCAGTCGATGCTCCTCGATGTTGAGAAACTTTTTGTAGAGCGAAAGAACTTCGGTGGGGCGCCTTGCTCCTGCGGGAGCCAGCTCGCGTTCTGCATGCGCGAGTACTTTATCCAAATGACGGGACATGTGATTACTCAGCGGCGCGATCGGATCCACTCGCGCCGCGAGCGGTGCGCTCGAAAGAGGCGTTAAAGGTCGATCGCGAACCGCTTCATCTTATTATAGAGCGTCGGTCGCTGAATGCCGAGCAGCTCCGCGGTTTTTTTCTTATTGCCGTGACACTGGGCGAGCGCGTTGAGAATGGCGGCCCGTTCCACGTCATCGAGGCTCTGCGGCCCGTTTCGCTGCGAGTTGTCCCGCACAGCCTGCTGCAACGCGACCGGCAGCTGCACTTCCGCCGGAAGTTCCTTCACGCCGACTTTATTGTGTCGCGCTAGTACAACCGCGTACTCGATCGCGTTTTGCAATTCGCGTACATTTCCCGGCCACGAGTAATCGAGCAGTTTCTGAAAGGCTTCCGGTTCGATCGTCGGCTCTGGTTTCCCCAGCTGCTCTGCGAAACTTCGCACGAACGAAGCAACGAGTGGTGGAATATCTTCCTTTCGGCTGCGCAAGGGCGGGATCTCTATCTGAAATGTATTCAGTCGGTAGTAGAGGTCCGGCCGTAACCGGTTCTCCGCGAGCGCGGCCGCGATCGGGCGGTTGGTGGCGGCAATGACACGGAAGTCGGCCTTCAGAGTCTTTGTGCTGCCGAGCGGGCGATATTCGCGTTCCTGCAAAACGCGCAGAAAGCGTGTCTGCAATTCAGTCGGCATCTCCGAAATCTCATCCAGAAACAACGTGCTACCGCTCGCGGATGCGATCATTCCAGGAAAGTCACTCATCGCGCCTGTGAACGCGCCGCGCATATAACCGAAGAGCTCCGATTCGATCATGCTCTGCGGAAAAGCGGCGCAATTGAGTTTTACCATCGGTTTGTCGGCGCGCCGGCTTCGGCTGTGAATGACGTTGGCGAACACTTCCTTGCCGACACCGCTTTCCCCGGTAATCAGAACGTTCGCTTCCGACGGAGCCATCGCCTCAATCAGATCGTAAATCTCCTGCATCACCTTGCTTTTGATGACGGGCGCGAGCCGTGTTTCCGCAATCTCGAGGCGCTTTTCCAATTGCTGAGTCTTACGTCGAAGCTGCTGCGTCTCGCGCACGAGTGATTGTGTCTCCAGAGCTTTCTCGATCAGGCTGAGCAACTCTTCGGGCGCATACGGCTTGCTTATAAAGTGGTATGCGCCGCGCTTGATCGATTCGATGGCGTTACTGAGCGAGTCGTGGGCGGTCAGGATGATCACTTGCGTATCGGGATGTTCGCGCTTGATCTGCTCGAGCATCTCGAGCCCGTTTGCGTCCGGTAACTGCAAGTCGAGCAACACGACAGAGGGCGAAGTATTCTTCAGCACGCGCAGTCCGTAGGACGCTGTCGCTGCCGTATCCGGCTGATAGCCGTGACGACCGAGAAGCGCTTCCAACGTCAGAAGAATCGGACGTTCATCGTCGATGATCAGAATGCGTCGGTTCTCGGCGGTCATATGAAATTCGGGGTCTCGGTGCGAGACAGACGCGCCTTAGACCGCAACTTTTCCGTGCTCATTCAATTTTTCTACCGCGATTTTGCCGTCGGAGGGGCGCAGTCAGAGGGAACCGGTGGAGAGCGGAAGCACGACCTCCGTAACGAGCGAGGATGTGGCTGAATCATACCGTGCACTCAGTTGGCCGCGATGAGCGAGAAGGATACCGCGCGCTCGGTGAAGGCCAAGACCATAATGGTTGTGGCTGAGACTTTCGAAGGGTTCCGCGCCCCAGTTCTCGGTCAGCTTGTCGAAGTTTTTTTTTGCTTCGGTGAGGGTAAATGAAAAGAATGCGTCCCGAACGCGTGCGGCCGCCCTCATCTTCCCCTCGCCACGGCAATGTTGAAATGCGTTGCGGAACAGTTCCAGGAGCGCTTCCTGAAGCAGTTGCGGATCGATCTCCACCACTGCAGCTCGTTCCACCGCGACCTCCCATTGCACGCTGGACGCTTGCTCCGGAAATTCGGCTTTTACTTTACGCTGCAAATCTTCCATCAAATCAGCCGCTCCGTAGGTCATCTCGGTGAGCTTTACCTGCGCGAGAGACGCCGTCAGCTTCTGCAGGCTGCCGCTTAATTTCGACAGCATCGCGCGCAGGCGCTTCACTTCGGATTTTACCTCATCATCTCCGGTAATCTCAGTGAGGTAGGCCGACTGCAATTCTACTGCATTGAGGTGATTGCGCAGATCGTGGCTTAACTGTTGAACAAACCGCACAACGCGTTGCATCGGCACCGCCAGATCGTCATCTGGCGCGGGCGGGGGTGGAACAGTGGATTCAGGCATGGCAGGATGGGAAGCTTAATCCAGCGTCGCCGCGCCGCTACTTAGCGGCGGAAAAATTTCTCGTCTCCCAATACGCCGGAGGATGAACGACCGATCGATTGATCGTTGGTCGCGAGATGCTCGAGTATATGAAACACCTCTTCGGGCTCGCACTCGAGAATATCAGCAACTTCCTGCGCCGTCTTGCCTGGGGCGGCGTCGATCTGTTGCCGCACTTTCGCCTGCAAATCGAGGATTCGGGCCGCGGCTTTCTTCCCAGCTTCGACCCCGGGCTGATGATAGGCGTTCACGTTGACGAGCGAGCCGTAAAACCCAACTGCGCGTTCATACAGCGCAATCAACGCGCCGACCGTGAAAGCGCTCACTTCCGGTATGCTCACGGTAATCGATTCGCGGCCGCTTTCGTACAAGGCGGAGCGTGTTCCGCGAAGAAAACCCTGCAGATAATCGCCGCTCGTGACGCCTTTCTCCACCTCGAACCGCTCGCCGATGCGGTCTTTGCGCACTTCGATAAACGTCACAAAAAAATTCAGGACGCCATCGCGCAACTGCTGCACATAGGCATGCTGATCCGTCGATCCCTTGTTCCCGTAGACGGCGATGCCCTGGTTCACGACATTGCCATCGAGATCCTCCGCCTTGCCTAACGACTCCATGACAAGCTGTTGCAGATACCTGCTGAACAGCGCGAGCCGATCCTTATAGGGGAGCACGACCATGTCCTTCTCTCCCCGACCGTTTCCGGCATAAAACCACATCAAGGCGAGAAGCATCGCGGCGTTTTGCTTCGTTTCCGGGACGCGCGTTTTCGCGTCCATCGCCGCGGCTCCGGCGAGAAATTGATCGATGTCAAAGCCTTCCAATGCTGCCGGAAGGAGACCGACCGCGCTCATAATCGATGTGCGGCCGCCGACCCAATCGTGCATCGGGAACCGTGCCAGCCATCCGTTTTTTTCGGCATGCTTATCCAAATCGCTTCCGGCACCGGTCACCGCGACCGCCTGTTTCCCGAAGTCGAGACCGGCTTTCTTATAGCGCGCTTCCGTTTCCAGCATTCCGTTGCGCGTCTCTTTCGTCCCTCCGGATTTCGAGATGACTACCGTTAACGTGCTCGCCAGCCGGTTCCCGATCTTGTCGAAGGTGCGATCGAACCCCTCCGGGTCTGTGTTATCGAGAAAATAGATGTCGAGCGGATCATTCGCCTTGCCGAGCGCGTCTGCGATAAACTGCGGTCCGAGCGCCGAGCCACCGATGCCGATCAGGAGAACATGCTCGAATGGTTTGCGATTGGCGGGCGCGATTCGACCGACGTGAATGTCCGAGGCGAAGCGCTTGATGCGCGCATTTGTCTCCACGATATCAGCACGCAACTGCTCGTTAGGCGCGAGTGCGGGATTGCGCAGCCAGTAATGGCCCACCATTCGTTGCTCGTCCGGGTTCGCGATGCCGCCGGCTTCGAGATCGCGCATTGCGGCGAATGCCTTTTCGACCCGCGGTTGCATCGTATCAAAAAAATCGTCGCCGAAGCGCATCCGGCTGATGTCGAGAGAAAAGCCGAGGTCGTCGTAGCGAAGAAAGTGATTTTTGAATCGCTGCCAAAGAGACGAGACGCTCATTCCCTCAGCTAAGCGGAAAGGCGGATGCGAAGAAAGAAATTCCATGCCGGAGAGCCGACCTCCGTGTCGTCC
>JBDUAZ010000017.1:0-6276 GCA_040004385.1 Chthoniobacterales bacterium
TGTATGGCCTCTCGCCGTATTTCTCTTTCTGGCGTTTCACTGAAGCGCTCAAATCCGGAGACAAGGAGAGTCTGATCGAGCGCGTCGATTTTCTGGCCATCCGCGTTTCGTTAAAGAAGCAGCTCAACGCACGTTTCGCGTCTACCCAACCCGCTGGGAAACGGGCCGCATTCAGCGTCTTCAGCCCAAGTATCATTGACGCGCTGGTTGATGCGTTTGTTACTCCGGAAGGACTCGCCGCGCTGATCGCGAAACCGAAATCAATCGAAGACCTCACAGCCCCCGCCATCGATCAAAGGATGCCGAACGGCTTCGATTGGTCGAAGGTCAAATATGGGTTCTTCACAGGCGTCCGAGACTTCGCCATCGACCTGGAAGGCACGCGCCTGCGCTTCCGTTTCACAGGATTTGGCTGGCGGCTACGAAAGATCGATCTGCCGCTCGATCGCGTCAAAATTTGATACGTCGCCGCGCTCAGCGCGCGTTCGCAGTTTCGGGCAGGTAGAAAAATAAGATTCCGAGAATCAGATAAAGGGAGAGCAGCTGGACGCCTTCGATCCAGTTCGTCTCGCCGTCGCCGCTGATCTGAAAAAGGATGTAGATCGAAGCGACCACCGCGAAGACTTCGGGCAACGAGAACTCCAGGTCCATCGGCCGGCCGAACGCGTAGGAGAGAAAGATCAGTACCGGCGCGACGAAAAGTGCGATCTGCAAACTCGAGCCGATCGCGATGCCCACGCTGAGATCCATCTTGTTCTTCAGCGCCACGGTGATGGCGGTCGAATTCTCGGCTGCATTACCGACGATCGCGACCACAATCACGCCGACGAAAACTTCAGTCACGCCCAGCGAAGTGCGGACACTCTCAATTGTGCCCACGAGAAATTCCGAGAGCAGCGCCACGCACGAAGTCGAGACGATGAGGATGACGGTTGCCTTGCCGCGCGACCAGTGTTCCCCTTTTTCCTCAGAACCACTGTGAGCGCTGCGGAAGTGATGTTGGTGGGTCCGGAGCGAAAACCAGAGCACGCAAAAGTAAGTCAGGAAGAGCACCACCGAGATCGCGAGGGAAAGCCGCTGTTCGATATCCGGTGTCCAACCGGCGGGGCTCGCGCTGGCCGCGAAATGGAAAACAGTCGGGATAACCAAAGCGATCGCGGCGAGCGACAGTGTGATCGTGGAGGTGCGGGCGCCGGTCCGGTTGAAGCGCTGTTCTTGGTAGCGCATGCCGCCGGCGAAGATTGCGACCCCGAGAACGAGCAGAATGTTGCCGATGATCGAGCCAGTAATGGAGGCCTTCACCACGCCGGTGAGACCCTTCGAAAGCGCGACGCCGGCAATGATCAGTTCCGCGGCATTGCCAAAGGTGACGCTGAGAAGACCGCCCAGGCCCGCGCCTACGCGGGAGGCGAGAGCTTCGGTTGCGCGGCCGATCCAACCCGCGAGAGGGATGATCGCAATCGCGGAGCAGATGAACAGAGCGACAGCATTCTTGTCGCCGGGCCAAAATCGCACCACCACCGCAGCTGGAACGAAAACAAGAAGCCAGTTCAGGGAGGGTTTTATATTCATCAAAGCGGCTGCATAAGTGCGTGACATTCTCGACAGCGAGCGTCGTTGCGGCCAGTATTAAGTAAGCGCACGCGATGCAGAGCCAGAGCAATTCTCCGATGGAAACGACTGCGCGCGCAATAATATCCAAGCTGCGCGGGGGGGGGCACATAGCCTACTACGCGGGCGGCTGTGTCCGTGATTTACTCCGCGGGCTCCCGCCGAAAGACATCGACATCGCGACGGATGCGCGCCCGGAAACCGTGCAGCAGTTGTTTCCGCGGACCTACGCTGTCGGGGCGCACTTCGGCGTGATTGTTGCTCTGGAGAACGGTTTTCAATTCGAGGTCGCGACGTTCCGATCCGATGGCGCGTATCTCGATGGCCGGCGGCCCGTGCAAGTGCACTTCGCGACGGCGGAAGAAGACGCTGCCCGTCGTGATTTCACGATCAACGGAATGTTCTTCGATCCGGAAGCGGGCGAGGTGATCGACTTCGTTGGTGGGCGCGCGGACCTGGAGGCACGTCTGGTCCGTGCAATCGGGGAACCGGCGGACCGCTTCGCCGAAGACCGGCTTCGGATGCTGCGCGCGGTGCGTTTCGCGACAGTGCTCGATTATCAGGTTGACTCGAAAACGTGGGACGCGTTGCAACGAAGCGCTTCTGCGATCACAGAGATCAGCGCGGAGCGAATTCGCGAAGAGTTGGTGCGCATTTTCATGTCACCACACCGTGTCCGTGGCTGGGATCTGCTCGATGAAAGCGGATTGATGCTCGCGATTTTGCCGGAAGTGGAAGCGATGAAAGGCTGCGAGCAGCCGCCGCAATTCCATCCCGAGGGCGACGTTTTCAAGCACACGCGGCTGATGCTGAAGCTGCTGCCGGAAAATGTGTCCCTGCCGCTCGTCCTCAGTGTTCTCTTCCACGATATCGGGAAACCGCCGACTGCGGCAGTCGACGAAAAAGCGCGCATTCGTTTCAATGGTCACGATCGCGTCGGCGCGGAAATGACCGAAGCGGTCATGCAGCGCTTGCGATTCTCTCGCGCGGAAATCGACGCGACGGTGGAGGCGGTGCGACAGCACATGGTATTCAAGGATGTCCCGAAGATGCGCGTCGCGAAGCTGAAGCGTTTTATGGCGCGGCCGACTTTCGAGGATGAGCTGGAGCTGCACCGGGTCGATTGTGCAAGCAGTCACCGGATGATGGACAACTACGAATTTCTGCTTCGCAAACGCGAGGAGTTCGCGAACGAGCCTATCATTCCGCCTCCACTCTTACGTGGCGACGACCTGGTCGCTCTCGGATTGAAACCCGGACCGCGATTTGGTGAGATTCTCGAGGAAGTGGAAACGGCGCAGCTCGAAGGAACATTGCGGACGCGCGCGGAGGCCTTGGAGTGGGTTAAGCGCCAGTACTCGTTAGGTCAAGGGGAGGAAGGTCCAACGTCCAATTAAGGGATCGCAGAATATGTGTTTTCTGAAATTGGACGTTGCACGTTGAGCCCATTCGGCTTGTGCTCAGGGCAGGCTGTTGGACGTTTGCTTCCGTTTTATGCGAATTCTGATGATTAGCGCGGAGGGACCTCCACTCCATCGCGCTTCCGCGCTGGTGGACGTGATCGAGGCGCTCCCGCGCGAGCTCCGGGCACGCGGTCACGAAGTCGGAATCGTGATGCCGTTCTATCGCGAGATCAGGGAGAACGCGGGATTCGACTGGACCGAGACGGGCGTCACCGTCGATGTCCGCGTAGGCCAGCGGAATTATATTGCCGAAATGCTTCAGGGCCGCACTGCGGGTGGGGTGCAAACGTTTTTTATCCGTTGCGACGAGTTCTTCGATCGGCCCGCGATTTACGGCGAGCGTGGTGAGCGCTACGAAGATAACGCGGCGCGCTTCAGCTTTTTTTCCAAGGCGGCGCTGGAGCTGGCGCGCCGGCTCTTACCTTCACCACAGATTCTTCACGCGCACGATTGGGCGGCGGCGCTGGTGCCCGTGCTCGTGCGCGATCAAGAACTGCCTTTTCACACAGTTCTCACCATTCATCACCTCGCCGAACAAGGGAGTTTCTGGGGACTCGACTTTGGCTTAACGAATCTCCCCGAGCGTTACTTTATGGCGCGCGGCGTCGAGTTTTTTGGCCGGCTGAACTTACTCAAGGGCGGGATCGTTTTCGCCCACGCGCTAACGACGGTAAGCGAGCGTTATCGGCGTGAAATCCTGACGCCTGAGGGCGGTTGCGGCCTCGATATGGTGCTGCGCGAAAACGCCGATCGACTTGTGGGGATTTTAAATGGCGCTGATTACGAACGCTGGAACCCGGCGACCGATCAATTCCTCCCGAAACAGTTCGGGCCGGGAAACATCGAGGGCAAAGCGGCGTGCCGCGAATTCCTGCTCGACGCGCTCGGCCTCGCGCCCGCGCCGGCTGGCCCAGTCTTCGGTATGGTGACACGGTTGGTTGCCGAAAAAGGTTTTGATCTGCTCATGCCGTTGCTCGACCGGCTGCTGAGCGACGATGTGCGGCTGATCATTTTGGGCCACGGCGATCCGGCATACGAAACGGCGCTGGCTATCGCGGCGCGAAAATATGCGGACAGATTTGCCTACCGAAAAACCTACGATGAACAGCTCGCGCACCTTATTGAGGGCGGCGCCGATATTACACTGATCCCATCCCGTATCGAACCAAGCGGCTTAAGCGCCATGTACAGCCTGAGGTATGGGGCTTTGCCCGTAGCCCGCGCCACTGGCGGCATTCAGGAAATTATCCAGGACTACGATCCGACGACTGAGAGCGGCTACGGTTTCCTCTGCTATGTCAATTCGGCCGAAGCGTTCTGGGATGCGATAAAACGGGCGAAGGAAACCTTCACCAAGCGCGGGATTTGGTCACAACTGGAAGAGCGGGCCATGACGGAGGAATTCTCGTGGAACACCGCCGCGCGGCGTTACGAAGAGATCTACTCGGAGCTGGTCGAGCCGGCTGCGCGCAGCGCCTAGCGGACGGTAGCGTCTCTGCAATGCGAATAGCGGGTGCGCTTTAATTCGGTGGCGCGACGAGATTGATCGGCGCGCCGGTGAGGAACGCGCGGATGTTCTGAACGGTCGCAATCAGGATCCGCTCAACGGCTTCGACGGTGTTGAACGCGATGTGCGGCGTGAACAAAACATTCCGACGCTCGAGCAAATTGTGATTCAACATCAACGTTTGCAGTTCCTTAATCCGGGAGTTGTCGGGCGCGCGGATTTCGCGGGGCGGAAACTGTGTGTGGAGCCGCTCGATGATTTGGTCGCCGATGATCCGCGAAGTGTCGCGCTGCAAGACGCGCTCTTCTTCGAGGACGTCGAGACCAGCGCCAGCGACAATTCCTGAATCGAGCGCTTCGCAGAGTGCGTTCGTGTCGATGAGCCGGCCGCGGGCTGTATTGATGATGAAGACGCCCGGTTTGCATTTGGCGAATGTGTCGCGATTAAAAAGATGAAATGTCTGCGGCGTGAGTGACGCGTGCAGAGAAATGATGTCCGATTTCTGCAGCAGCTCGTCGAATGTGACATAACGAAAGCCGAGGTCGCGCGCGAGCTGCGGATTCTCGTCAATATCGTGAACAATCGCGTTCAGTCCGAACACCCTCGACATGCGGATCACGTGTTCCCCGATGCGCCCAGCGCCAACGATACCGAGAGTCTTACCGCGCAACTCGGAAGCGCGAAGATCCTCGTAGGAAAAGGTTGCGTGTTTAGTCGAATCCAACGCTTCGCGCAAACGGCGCACGAGTCCAAGGATCAGCGCGAATGTGTGTTCGGCGACCGTGTAATCGCCATACGCGGGCACGTTGCAGACGGGTATGCGACGCGACGCGCATTCGGCGAGGTCGATGTGCTCCGTCGTGGTCGAGCGCGTCGCGATTAATTCGACGCGGGGATGTCGCTGAAAAAATGCGGCATCGATGCGCGAGTTTAGAAATACCGAAACGACCTGCGCGTCGACCGGCGTCGTCGCAAGGTCCGGCGCGAAGTGCAATTTATGTTCCGTCAGTTCCGCCGTGAGCCATTCCTGTTCGGCGCCTTCAGTTTCGATGAATACGATCTGTTTCATTTCATCTCGTGCTCTTACTCAGGATCGTAATCATAATTGGAACAGCGAGCACGATTACGAGCATGCGCACGAGAAGAAAAGGCGGATTGCGATCGCCCACCGAATTTCATCACAACGTCTATGTCATCCTGCTCGACGAGAAAGCTGCGCGGCATCGGTCGATTCTGCGCACGAACCCGAACCGCGATTCGGCGAAACCCTGCGTGTATGTCGGCATGAGCGGATTGCCGCCGGAGCATCGATTTGAAAACCACAAGCACGGATATAAAGCAGCGTGGGTGGTGGAGAAATACGGCGTCAGATTAATGCCGGAACTATACGAGCATTTGAATCCAATGCCGTATGACGCAGCGCTCCAGATGGAAATCGATCTGGCCGAGGACCTGCGGCGCGAAGGTTACACCGTCACCGGCGGCCATTGAAGAGGCGAGAGGGAGATAGAACCAGACACGGAAGATTGAAGGGCGATTACCGTCTCATTTTGCGTTGTCCGCGCTTGACAGCTCTCGGGCGTGCGTCGGTCCGAATCTTCCGAGCGGGTTGAACTTCTTCCCCTTTGCCGAGTTGTAAGAGACGAAGAAGTGTTCGATCTCGTCGACGAGCTTCGAGTTTAAATCCGAGAGCAT
>JBDUAZ010000052.1:0-6231 GCA_040004385.1 Chthoniobacterales bacterium
GACGTTACCGGTTGCTGATTCACCTCTTCGATCACGTCCCCCTTGCGCATTTCCCCGGTATCGTCGCGCACATCCATCACCACCACACCACGCACAGCGCGTGGAATGTCGAGCTGACGCGCCAGCTCTGGTGTCAGCTCACCCACTTCGACAGAAGCCAGCAGCCCGCTGTCATCCGCCTCCTCATCCGGCGCCTGTGGTGTTTGCGGCGGCTGCTGTCTCGGTGCGACGCGTGCGCTTTGGTAATCAAGTGGCTGCTCTTTAATCTCGGTCGAGACGGTCATCGCTTTCCCATTCCGCACTACCTCGAGATCGACTTTCTTGTTTAGCTCAACCTGCGAAACCAAACTGCGCAGTTCCGGAAAGCCGCGCACGTCACGACCGTTGAATTTCCTGATGACATCGCCCTTTTGCAATTGCGCCTGCGCTGCGGGCGATCCCGGAACAACTTCGTCCACAACCACGCCATCGCCGGAGGTGTCGCTCTGCTGCAGTCCGCGGGACATAATGCCGAGATAGCCGCGAATGATCCGGCCTTGTTTGAGCAAACTCTCCAATGCGAGTCGCACCGTGTTTGAGGGAATGGCGAAGCCTATTCCCTGCGAACCACCGCTGCGGGAGATAATCGCGGTATTAATTCCGACGATCTCGCCCCGCAAATTGATTAACGGCCCGCCACTGTTCCCGGGATTAATCGCCGCGTTTGTTTGGAGATAATCACCGAAACTATCGGAGCGGTTCGGTCGCCCTTTCGAGCTAATAATCCCGTCCGTGACCGTTTCTTCGAATCCAAATGGATTGCCGATCGCGAGCACGAAATCTCCTGCCTGCACGGAATCGGAGTCGCCGAACTTCAGCGGCTTTACGCCCGGTTCATCCAGCTTCAAAACCGCAAGATCCACTGTCGCGTCGGCGCCCACCAAACGCGCTTTTTTCGTTCGCCCATCGCTCAACTGCACTTCGATTTCATCCACCTGATCCACCACGTGATTGTTCGTGATGATGTGACCTTCAGTGGAAACAATCACACCCGATCCGAGTGAATTTTGCACGAGCGCGTCCTCATTCGGATTGCGGAACTGCCGCGGGTTACGATTAAAAAATTCGAATGGATCCAAGCCGTACTGGCGCCGGACCGCGATCTTCCGGGAAGTCTTGATGCTCACGACTGAGGGCACAACGCTGCTCACCAGTGCGCGCCGTTCCCGGTTCAGCGCCTCCAGTCCAGCGACGTCTTTCGAATCGACGTTCGGCGCCGACGCCAGTGTATATTTCTCCGGCGTCGCTCGGGAAATGCCCAGGCCGCCATGTTTGAAGCGATAATCGTAGAGCGCCGAAATCGCAGCGCTAACAAGCGCTACGACGAGGAGAAATTTCAGGAGATTTTTCATTAACTGATATTGGCAAAGGTTCGTCCCTGTTCTTCGACAATCAATCGGCGGAAACGTTGATTATCAGGCGCTTCGAGAGTTGGATCCACTTCCATGATCGCTGTCGCTGCCGCCCGCGCGCGTTTCATCAACTCCACGTCAGTGCGCAAATTGCCAAGCTTTAAGGCTGGCAGGCCGCTCTGGGCGGTGCCAAGCAAATCCCCCGGCCCACGCAGTTCCCAGTCGGCCTCAGCGACCTCGAAACCGTCGCGCGTCTTTTCCAGCACCGCGAGTTTCGCGGCAGCTTCCAGTGACTTTTCCGCACTCAACAAAATGCAGTACGACTTATGCTCACCACGTCCGATCCGCCCGCGGAGTTGATGCAACTGCGCCAAGCCGAAACGCTCGGCATTTTCAATCAACATCACGGTCGCGTTCGGCACATCGACGCCGACCTCGATCACCGTGGTGCTAATGAGCGCGCTCGTTTCGCCACGACGAAATCGTTCCATGATCGCTTGTTTCTCCGGCGCCGCGATCCGGCCGTGCAGAAGCTCGCAACGAAATGGACGAAAACGTTCCCGCCACTTTTCGAATTCGGTCGTTGCCGCCTTTGCGTCGAGCTTGTCGCTTTCGTCGATTAATGGATAGATGATGTAGGCCTGACGTCCGGCATCGAGTTCCTTGCGCATGAACGCGAGGACCTCACCAAGCTTCGATTCGTCGCGCACGGCGGTTACAATCCTTCCGCGATTTGCCGGCATTTCGTCCAGAATCGATACATCGAGGTCGCCGTAAACGGTCATCGTCAGCGTCCGGGGAATGGGCGTCGCTGTCATAACGAGGACATCCGGCGCCGGTTCGCGCTCGGTCAGGCGCGCGCGCTGCGAGACGCCGAATTTGTGCTGCTCGTCGATCACGACGACCCCTAGATTCTCGAAGGAAACTTTGTCGAAGAGCAATGCGTGCGTGCCGATCACGATATTTGCAGTTTGCGCCTGGGAAAGAAGCGGTAGGAAACTTTCCTCCTGCCGATCTGCTGTTCGTAGCGCAAGGCGAAGGCCAAGCGGCTCGAGCCAGCGGCTCAGTACCAGATAATGTTGTTCAGCCAGGATCTGAGTGGGCGCCATCAGCGCAGCTTGGAACCCGGCTTCAACCGCCAGGAGCATCGCCGCGATCGCCACGACAGTTTTGCCGGAACCGACATCGCCCTGGAGCAGCCGATTCATTGGTTGCGGCCTTGCAAGGTCCCGACGCACTTCGCCGATGACACGCTGCTGTGCATCAGTCATATCGAACGGCAGAACGCGCAGAAATTTCTCAAGCAGTTCGCCGCGGCCACTATGCGAAGAGCCAGGGCGTGACGACGCAGTTGAGCGCCGTGATGCAATCAACATCTGCATTGCGAAAAATTCCGCAAAAACCAAATGTTCGCGCGCGGCAGCCAAGGCTGCGGGGTTAGCCGGAAAGTGGATGTCGAGCAGTGCTTGCTTGCGTGAGCCAGTCGCGAAGTTCCGCGGCACGAGCGTTTCGATCCGCATGTCCGAAAGCTCTTCGAGAGCGCGAAAAATCAGGCTGCGCAGGACGCGCTGCGAAATTCCTTCTGTCGCCGGGTAGATCGGCGTGATGCGTCGGAAATGGATTCCCGCCTCGGCGGGATCATTTTCGATCACTTCAAACTCCGGATGATCGATGCAAATCCGTTGCCCGCGCAGTTTCGGCTTGCCGAACACCACAAGCCGCTGGCCAGTGACGATCATTTTCTGCACGTAATGCAGGTTGAACCACCGGCAGACGAGAGGCTGACTAAGCGCATTCGCGTTATCTTCCTGCAAAGTCACCTCGAAGATTTTCTTCCAGCCGCCGAAGCGACGCAGTTGCGTTTTGAGCACCTCGCCACAGAGGCAGATCGGCACGTCGCTCTCTTCGCGCGGAAAGGCGGCGAACTCGCGCCGGTCCTCGTGCCGCCGCGGGAAGTGCGTGAGCAAATCCTCCACCGTTTCAATTTCGAGACGTCGCAGCGCGGTCAAGCGCGGCCGCGGGATCCAGGTCAGTTCCGCAAGTGGTTGCGCGAGCTCAATCATTCTGCCGAGGTGGAAGATCGCAGCGCCTGCACGTGAAGTTGCAGCCGCGTCTGGCCCTCGTACTCGTCGCTGCTGATCCTGAACGCAACATCCCACGGCGCGGCAGGAAGGGCAGACGCGGCGCCGTCGAAGAATATTGCCCGCTGATGATAACTCCGTTGGCGCAGCCGTAGAACAAGGTGCTTCCCCTTCAGCAGCTGCGGCTGAGCCGCCGGCAAGACTTCGCGTGCGAAAAAAAGCGGCTGCGGGTTGCCATTACCGAACGGTTGCAGCATTTCGTGCCAGCGCAGCAACTCACTGTTTAAATCGGAAAGCTCGACCTCGGAATCGAGAAGCAAACAGGGTTGCAGTTGCTCCTCGGAAAGAAGTTGCTTTGCTGCGCTCCGGAAACATCCCGCAAACGCGGCGAAGTTTTCCTGCTTCACAGTCAATCCCGCGGCCATCTCGTGCCCGCCGAATTTTTCCAGATGTTCCTGACAATCTCCCAGCGCGTCGACAATCGAGAAGCCATCGATACTGCGGCCGCTTCCCTTTCCTGTCCCGTCCGATTCGAAACCGACAACGATGGTTGGGCGGTGATACTTTCGCATTAACCGCGAGGCGACAATCCCGACCACTCCGGGGTGCCAGCCTGCTCGGCCGACAACGATTGCAGCATCGCGCTCCGGCTTAAATTCGCGTAACACCTCTTCTTCGGCAGCAGCCAGCACTGCCTTTTCGACGGCTTGCCGCTCGCGATTCTGCGTATCGAGAAGCTGCGCGAGCGAGGTCGCTTCGGCATCGTCCTCCGTCATCAGCAACTGGAGTGCGTTCTCAGCGGTGTCGAGACGGCCGGCAGCGTTTAGCCGAGGTCCCAATCGAAAACCAATGTCTTCCGACGAAATGGGAGCACGCACGCCGGCGACTTCTATTAATTTTCGCATCCCGGGCCGATTTGACCGCGCCAGTTCGATTGCGCCGCGCCTGACGAGGACGCGGTTCTCGCCGCTCAGCGGGACGAGATCCGCCACTGTCCCTAATGCGACGAGATCAAGGTTCGCCTTCAGCTCGAAGCCCGGCGCAGACTTCGTTTTTAGAAGAGCGTGGCAAAGTTTGAAGACGATACCGACGCTGCACAGGTAATGGAACGGCGAGGCGGGATCGAGCTTCGGATTCACGATTGCGACACACTTCGGCACGGACGTTTTCGGCTCGTGGTGGTCGAGCACGATCACATCGACACCGCGGCGCTGAAGGTCGGATATTTCTTCGACGGATGACGTGCCGCAATCGACGGCGATGAGAAGTCCCGGCGAATGCTGCTCAAGGCATCGCCGCACGCTTTCGGGGCTTAAACCGTAGCCTTCCTCCATTCGCAGCGGCAGAAATATTCGCGGCGCAGCGCCGTATGCGCGAAGCAATTGAGCGAGTAACGCTAGCGACGTAACGCCGTCGACATCGTAGTCGCCGAAGAGCACGATCCGCTCGCGCGCCTCAAGGGCCGAAAGAAGACGCGTTACCGCGACCCGCATGTTGGGCAACAAGAATGGATCGCTTAGCGACCTAAGTCTTGGTCGCAGGAAAGCGTCGACCTCATCGGCGGTGGCAAAGGCTTTTCGCTTCAAGAGCTCGAGGATGCACGGCATTCCACAGATCTCCGCCCATGAAATTGTCTGCCCGTTTTCATCGGACTGCGGCGGGTAGACCCAGCGTTTCTCCACCGCGCATTTTATTCGTACGCCGCCGGTATGACAACCGGACGCAGATCGGGCCCGGTTGTTACAGCAGCTTCAACAGCATTTCGGTCGTTGGCAGAATTCCGTGCTTTTGGCATAATGACCGAAACCGTAGCAGACCTTTTTTTTCGCGATCACCGAAGTCATACTTCAGGCACTCCCGAAAATAATGTGCGCAAAAATCGGGGGAGTACGTGATCTGCCGTGCGATCAGTTCATCCAGCTGCCGCAAATTTTCGTCGCGCTGTGCGCGCAGCCGTGCAGCGATTGAATCCGCTGCCCTAACGCCGGGCCGGATCAACCAGAGTGCGTAAACAAATGGCAGGCCGCAGAGCAGTTTCCACTCTTCGCCAAGGTCCCAGTAATGATAACGGTTCCCGTGCCTCTGGCGAAACTGGATGGCCTGGTCGCCGATCAGGAGTTTTGCAGTACGCGCTTGGTGGAGCGATTCGTTAGGCCGAACCCCGGAAACCAAGCGGGCGTGCTTGTTGAGTTCGCCGAAAAGACAGCGGACGAGGGTAGCGGACGTTGCCGACCGCGAATCTAGTTCGACTTCCTCGATCTCGGCAAACTCGCCGCAATGCGCGATGTATACGCTGTAGACAGCGCCATCTGAGGCGATAGAAACGCCATCGACAATCGTGTAGATCGGATTGCGCAGGAATTCAAAACTGGAGACGAGCGCGACGTCCAAGTCTCCATTCGCAAGCTGCTCGCAGAGTGCGGCCGGGTGATCGAGGGTAATTTCCGGCCAGCCTTCAACAAGCGGCCGCGCGTTCAAATAGCGAACCGCGCCGACTCGTAATCGCGTGGCTGCGCCACCGCCGGTCACGCGCAAACCAGCTCAGGCTCAGGCGACGCTGTTGCAGCCCGAACGCCTGATCTGCGGGGACCAAGATGAGTGTAAAAGCTGTCGCGTTGCATCGGAATGCGACCCGCTTCGCGGATTGCGTGCTCCAGTGTTTCAACCGTCTGTTCCTGCGGCGTTTTCGCACCGGCCATGTGGAAAATTTTCTCCTCCATGATCGTGCCGTGCAGATCATCGACGCCATAGCTGAGTGA
>JBDUAZ010000009.1:0-6222 GCA_040004385.1 Chthoniobacterales bacterium
ACGCGCAACCTACGGCTTCGGAGGCCGTCACTCTATCCAGTTGAGCTACGGGCGCGGTGCGATCGGATTATAATTGGCAGGGCTTAAAGCACAACCGCGCGGCGTCGTGGTCTTTTACGGCGCGCGTGCCGCATGCCTACTTCATCGCGGCAGGCGATCTGGATCGCATCGGTTCCGCCGACCGCTCGAATAGGAGCCCGAGAATAGGACTTCGCCTTGATTTTCTTCCCGGCTCGATGCAACGTGTGCGCCCCGCACAACCAGAACTGAGCAAGCTGTATGAACCCAATCATCGACGTAATCGAAAAGGAACAACTCAAAAACGACGTCACGAAATTTAACGTCGGAGACGGTGTTCGCGTGCACACGCGCGTGGTGGAGGGCGACAAAGAGCGCATTCAGATTTTCGCCGGCATCGTGATCGGCCGCAAAGGACGCGGTTTGAACGAAACGTTCACTGTGCGTCGCATCTCCTACGGCGAAGGGGTGGAACGCGTGTTCCCGATTAACTCCCCTCGCATTGCAAAGGTGGAAGTCGAAAAAGAGGGACGAGCCCGACGCGCGAAGCTCAATTACTTGCGCGATCGTAAAGGTAAGGAAGCGACAGCTGTTCGCGAATAAACCGCTTCTCCGCTGCCTGATTGCGGTATCGCCGGAGACAACAGTCCGTTCCCGCTGGAGTTACCTTTGTAAATCTGTGTAAGCTGCCAACCAGTGAGGCGCCGCTGCGGTTTCCGACACGAACGACGGTTACGCGCCGCCCTCAGCGTCTCGACGATCGCCGGCATTGACGAAGCCGGCCGCGGCGCGCTCGCGGGTCCCGTTGTGGCGGCCGCGGTTATTCTTCCCGAGAAATTTCGGCACCGCCGGCTCAATGATTCAAAACAACTCCTGCCCGAGCGGCGCGAGGAAATTTATCGCGACCTCGTTCAGAACGCGGCAGTGAGTTGGGCGATCGGCATTGTTGATTCCATCGAGATCGACCAAATCAACATTCTGCGCGCGACGCATAAAGCGATGCGGCTCGCGATCGCAGCTCTTGCCGCGGAACCTGAGCACGTCCTTATCGACGGAC
Source organism: Chthoniobacterales bacterium (assembly GCA_040004385.1). GTDB lineage: Bacteria > Verrucomicrobiota > Verrucomicrobiia > Chthoniobacterales > UBA10450 > JBDUAZ01. The sequence continues at coordinate 1,076 of JBDUAZ010000009.1, forward strand.
TGCCAGTGTTTCCATTTCCGTTCCCGCAAACCGCGATCATCGACGGTGATTGCTACAGCCTGAGTATCGCCGCAGCGAGTGTGATCGCGAAGGTGACCCGCGACGCGATTATGCGGGACTTCTGTGCACGTTTTCCGGAATACTGTTTTAGCCAACACAAAGGTTATGGGACTGAACTGCATCTGCTGAAGCTCCATGAACTCGGCCCTTGCCCAATCCATCGCCGGTCTTTCGAGCCGGTGGCGCAGCCGTTTCTCGCGTTCGGCACCTGATCATCTTGCGCTCGGCATCCGCGGCGAAAAACTCGCGTGCCGATTTCTGCGGCGCAATGGTTACAAGGTTCTGCAGCGAAACTTTCGCGGGCGGAGCGGCGGCGAAATCGACATTGTTTGTCGAGATAAGGACACGCTCGTTTTCGTTGAGGTGAAAACGCGAACACGCGAGGACTTCGGCCGGCCATTCGATGCAGTGGGCCGCGACAAACAAAAGCGCATTTCAAAGGGCGGCCTTGCCTGGCTGCGTTTGCTCGATGATCCGGACGTGCTTTTTCGCTTCGATGTCGTCGAGGTTGTCATTTGCGCAGGGGATGCGCCGCGCTTCGAATTGTTGCAGAACGCTTTCCCTCTGGTCGAGCCGTACATTTATTGAATGCGAACGATTAAGCCTGTCAGCTGCGTTGGTAAATAATACGCGTTTAACTCAGCAGCTCGTACGATAAGACGCTGAGGCAATAAATTGCGGCCGTCTCAACGCGCAGAACAATCGGACCGAGACTGATCGGCCGACAGCCATGGCGGCACGCGAGCGTGAGTTCGTCGGCCGTGAAATCGCCTTCTGGACCGATCAGTATCAGAACGGACCGCGGCGCGTTACCGGCGACATGTTGGCGCTCGAAATCAGCCAATGCATTTTTGAAACTCACCGCATCCTCCTGCAGCGATCCCACAAGCTGCAAATCGTGGCGCGTCGAGTCGGAATAAAATTCAGCAAGCGTCCGCGGCTCTGCCACATGCGGCAGCCAGTTCTGCCCGCATTGTTTCGCCGCTTCGACCGCTATTGTTTGCCACTTTGCCTGCTTCTGAACTGCGTCGCGCCGATCGAGACGCACGACCGTGTGTTCTGAAATAAGCGGGGCAATTTCGGCCGCCCCGAGCTCGACCGCCTTCTGCACAATCAGGTCCATGTTTTTCCCTTTCGGAATCGCCTGGCCTAACGTAATCCGATAGCGCAAAGGCGCTGTGATGCGTTCGCTCAGTTTACGAAGGTGAACTTCTGATCCGCCGATGCGCTCGATCTCCGCGGTGACCTCACGGCCGCGGCCGTTGAATACTACAGCTTGCTCGCCAGCCTGCATCCGCAAGACATTCGCGCAATGATGCGCCTCTGCGCCGACGAGAGCGAGCGCTGCATCATCGAAATTCTCGGGCGCGATGTAAAACCGGTGCACAGCTCGGCTCAGCGAAAGAATTGTTTCGCGCGATCGAAAAAGCTTTTGTGCAACGGTGAATTCTCCTCCCCGCACAACTCCGCGAACTCCTCGAGCTTGCTGCGCTGTTCGCCATTGAGTCGCGTGGGCACTTCGACGAGCAACCGCGCGAGCAAATCTCCGCGTTCGCGACCGTTCACACTCGTGACACCCTTCCCGCGAAGTTTGAACATCTGGCCGCTCTGCGTTCCTGCAGGAACTTTTAAATTCGCCTTCCCCTCGAGCGTGGGCACCGCGATCTCACCGCCAAGCGCAGCTACCGTGAACGAGACCGGTAATTCACAAAAAAGATTGTCGTCTTCGCGCTGAAAGATTTCGTGTTCCTTCACGTGCACGACGACGTAAAGATCGCCGGGCGACCCTCCGCGAATCCCAGCTTCGCCATTACCGGAGGTGCGCAGCCGCGATCCATCCGAAATGCCCGCCGGGATTTTAAGCTTAATGCGGCTCGTTTTCTCGACGCGCCCCTCGCCTTCGCATACCCGACACGGTTTTTCGATCACCTGTCCTACGCCGCGGCACCGCGGGCAGGTTTGCGAAACCTGAAAAAATCCGCGGGAACTGATCACCTGCCCGCGGCCGCCACAGGTCGGACAATTGACCGCACGCGATCCGCCTTCCGCGCCGCTGCCCCCGCATTTCTCGCATGTATCGAGCTTGCGCACTTCGATCTCCTTTTCCGCACCGAACGCCGCTTCTTCGAGTGTGATCTGCATGTCGTAACGCAAATCCGATCCGCGCTGCCGTCCTTCACGATCGGTGGCCTGACCGCCCCCAAAAAACGTCTCAAAAATTCCGCCGGCATTTCCGCCGCCGAAAACCTCGCGAAAAATGTCGAACGGATCGTGAAATCCACCGCGGCCGGGTCCAGTGCCCTGTGCGAAGGCCGCATGCCCGTAGCGATTGTAGGCGGCGCGCTTGTCCGGACTTATCAGCACGTCGTACGCTTCGCCGAGCTCTTTAAATTTTTCTTCCGCGCGCGAATCGTCGGGATTTTTGTCTGGGTGAAATTTGACCGCGAGCTTGCGATAAGCACGCTTGATCTCCTCATCACCAGCCTCGCGCGAGACGCCAATGACTTCGTAGTAATCGCGCTTTTTATTCATCGGTGAGTTGTCAGCAGCGCGTCAGGACGCGCTCGGACCACTGGAAACCACGACGCTGGAAGGGCGCAGGAGGCGATCCTTCATGCGGTAACCGCGGCGCGTCTGTCGAATGACGATGCCTTCAGGCACCTCATCGCTCGGCTCATGCGAAATCGCTTCGTGTAAATTCGGATCAAACTTATGAGCGGTCGCGTCGATCGGCTGCAAACCGTTGTCAGTAAGGAAGTCCGTTAGCTGTTTCAGCACGATTCCCATGCCGGAGAGAATTGGAGAACTTTCCCCTTCCCCGCGCGCGGCCGATAAGCCGAGTTCGAAGTTATCGACGATCGCGATGAGCCGTTCGAGCAATGAGCTGTTAGCGTATTTTACCGCGTCCTCTTTTTCGCGCGCGGCGCGCTTTTTGTAATTCTCGAAATCGGCCTGCGTCCGCAAAGCAAGATCACGGAATCGATCAAGGTCTCCTTGCAAGCTCGCGGTCGGATCATCGCTTTCCGCAGTCGTCTCGTCCGGGCGGGCCATTGCATCCGATGTCCGCGGCACTTCATCATGCTCGGGCTCGTTGTCCTCAAACACTGGGATTTTTTTCATGTTTTGCGAACTGCTATCAAAGTGATGTCATCGTTTTGCGGATGCGCGCCGACGAAGCTCCGCAACTCGTCGATCAAACGCTTGATCACCACGGCCGCGCCTTCCGCAGCGCAGGCGCGGACGGACTGAATCGTGCGATCCATGCCAAATTCGTCGCCGTTCGCGTTGAGTGCCTCTGTTACTCCGTCGGTATACAGGAGCAGGCAATCGCCGCGCTCGAGCGAGACAGCGAAATCGCCGGTTATCCTATCGAACACGCTTCCACTGTCAATTCCGAGGACCAGACCCGGCGGCTTTAGCATCGTCACCGTTTGCGTCTTCTCTGCGAACAACAATGGCGCATCGTGTCCTGCGCGTGCCAACGTTACGGTGCCGAGCGCGTGATCGAGAACGACGTAAGCCATGCTGATAAACATGTCTTCGCGGATGTCCGGATAAAGCTGCCGGTTCACCTTTCGCAAGACATCGGCTGGCGATGAGTTTCCTACCGCCTGGCTCCGCAGCACACTGCGGCAAATCGCCATGATGAGTGACGCGGGCACTCCCTTTCCGGACACGTCCGCGATCGCAACTCCGAGACGCTGCTCATCTACGACGACGTAATCAAAATAATCGCCACTGACCTGGCGCGCGGGGATATTCAGGCCGCTAATTTCGAAACCGTCGATTGCCGGCGCTTCGCTTGGAAGAAGAATGCGCTGGATGTCGCGCGCAATCTCAAGATCGTGATCGAGCCGCTTTTTCTCGTTCGCCTCGGAGTAGATGATCGCGTTGTAGAGCGCGAATGCCGATTGCTCGGCGATCGACTTGAAGACAACGAAATCACTCGCCGTGAAGGGCGAATTTTTCGCGCCGTTCGCTAATGCAAGCACGCCCATGTTCTGCTTGCCGTAGAGCAATGGCGTGATCATCGCCGAGGTCGCGCCGAACGACCTGCCGCGCAGGTTCGCGAGCTCCGGCGCATTCGCGAGATCGTTGAAGAGCACCGGCTGGCGGCTTTCCCAGGCGCCGCCGACAATCCCTTCCCCCGGGGCCACCGTTTGAGCGCGCAAAAAAGTTTCGAGCGCGGCTGGCCTGTTCGTTGTTTGCTGCACGATCTGCGGCGGCACGTCGATGAGCGGCGGGCAACCTCCTGAAATAAATACCGGCGCCAGCTTCCCACCCGCGCGTTCCATCATGTAAAGGGCGCCCCCCTGTGCATCGAGGATCCGAGCCGCGCCCTCAACAATAAGCCGATGAAGATCCGCGGCGCGGATCGTTTCTGTAAAAGCTTCTCCTAGGCCGTGAAGAAAATCGAAGACGAGTGTCTCCTCGATTTGGATCTCTTCTTTGGAGCGCTCGAGCTGACGAATCCGGCGGAGCTGGAGTAAAAAGGTGACCAGCCAGCCTATTAGACAGACGACGAAAAGCCCGTTGAGAAAAATTGGCCACATGACGCCGCGGGCTGATTACTGCGAGGCGGTCTCGTGATGGAGGTCCTGCTTGAGGTAGTCGATTACATCTTTAAATCGGGCGACATTTTGCGGCGCCGCGGCGCAAAGCGCTTCGTGCGCGTCTATCATCTGCCGCGCGCTTTCATGCTTTTTCTGCTCCGCGCTCTGGCATTCGTCAGCAGAAAGCGCAGCGCACTGTGGCGCGCTCGAACCGTTCGCATGAATGCTAAAAATTTGATCGAGACCAAGCCCGCACAAAAGGTCGCGGCTGCGCGGACCGCAACGCACAACATGGAGATGTCCGTGACCCAGCTCTTTTAGTCGAAGCGCAACTCCGGCAATGGTTCCCATGAATGTCGAATCCATCATCAGGCAGTCAGCCAGATCGACTACGAATTCACGATAACCGCGGTTGAGCATTTCGCGGGTGAACTCCTTCAAATTCCCGCTGTTGAGGAAGCTGCCTTTGCCCTCCACTTTCACCCAAACGGCTTCCCCGTTTACTCCGACTTGAATTGACGACTGCACTGACTA
>JBDUAZ010000079.1:0-6217 GCA_040004385.1 Chthoniobacterales bacterium
ACGCCGCAGAAAACGCCTTCGGCCTCGCTCACGTAAATCTGCTCCGGCGGGAAATAAATATGCGCGCGAACTTTTGTTAACTGAGCTTGCGCCGGCGCGGCAGCGCCGGTGGGCGACGGCAGCCTCAATTGCGCATCGCGAATTTCGAGCGCGTTAAGGAATGGTTTGTGATGAAAAAGAGCGGCGTAATTGATGTCGAGCGCAACGCGATTAATCACCGCGAGCGTGTTCTCGCGCGACTTGAAATCATAGATGCGAACGTTTTGCGCGATCAGGCCGTGGAATGGATCGAGGGTCAGGCGTTCGACAGAAGCTTCGACACCGCGCTTGCGTAATTCTTCGACGACCTGATACCGCCATTGCCGGCCGAACCCGCGCTTCGCGAGATACCAGCCGGTGATGGCGAGCCCCAGCATCGCGGCGTAGATAAAAATTCGCACGACGCGAAGCGCGGCACGTCGCGCGCGCGTTTGTCCCCGATAATGCTGACGCGCGAGCGACGGTCCACTCGGAGGATTAAGCAGCGATGTCGCCATCGCCTCCCACTCCTACGGGAGTGAGGTTATTTCAAGCGGGCGCTACCAGGGAGCCAGGGCGTAGCCGAATCAATGCACGCGGGATACGCGTATGACACCACCGCCGGCGATATACATGCTGTAACCGATCGTCCCTTTCATAATCAGGACCGGCGGAGAATCGATTTTTGGAAAATATGCGCTGTCACGCTGGGACTGCGCCCATTTCTGGCCATTTTCCAAGATGAAAGTCGTGCGGCCATTATATCCGCTGAAAGGACCTACGATGCGGCTCTGGATCACTTCTGGCGGGTGGACCTTGCGCTCCTTCACTGCTCGATCCACGGCCTCGGTGGCCGCTTTTTCGCTGCTCGACGAGACAACGCTTCGGATGAACTGGTCGAGCCGCGCGCGCTCGTCCGCCGTAAGTTTTTGCAAGCCGGCGGCCTCGTAGTCCTGCGATGGCATCGCTTTTTCAACGCCGGCAAATTCGCTTTTCTGCGCTCGCGCCGCTTCGAAAGGAAGAGACGCGAATAGAGCGATTAAGACCACGGCGACAGCAATTGAATTTTTCATAAACGGATGGACGTGCGCCTGTCTTTCCCTCAGAACGCTTGTCCGAGTCAAGTGCGATCCTGCCAGCCTGCCGCTCGAAGTCGATCTTCTAATGCCGGGCGGGAGTCTTTCGGCTACACTTTGTGAACAATGACAGTCGCAGACCTGCCGGCCGTGAATGCTTCGCTGAATCTGGTGAGCACCGTTTTTATTTCCGCTGGCTGGTATTTCATCCGCCGGGGTTTTTGGCAGCGACACATCGTTTGCATGATTACTGCGGTGATCTCATCGACGTTTTTTCTCACTGGCTACTTGGTTTACCATGCGCACGTCGGTGAGAAATCGACTCACTTTGCTGCACAGGGAATTGTGCGGCCGATTTATTTTACAATGCTGATTTCACATATCCTGCTTGCGTTTACAACGCTGCCGCTCGTGATCATTACGCTGATACCGGTATTCACCCGGCGCTGGGACCGTCACCGGCGTCTGGCGCGCTGGACGATGCCCATCTGGCTTTATGTTTCGGTCACAGGTGTTCTCGTTTATCTAATGCTTTACCGCTGGTTCGCGCCGCCGAGCCTTTAATTCGTTCTCATGGGCACGAGCATGCAAAAGCCGGTGCTGCGAATGTTGCGTTCGGCGGATAGTTCATGTTTGATGGGAAACCGGCGCACGCTGGGATGATTTATGGTAACGATTGCGACGTTTAACGAGCCAGCGAAAGCCAAGCGACTGAAGGAGCGGCTGAAGGTCGCCGGCATCAAGGCGGATGTGCACAACGAAGGCGTTCTGCAGGCGGTCGCGTTTATGTCGAAGCCGCAGGCAAATGCGAAAGTGCTCGTCATCGAAGAAGATTTCGAGGCAGCGAACAAATTACTGCTCGAATGGGAGGCGAGTGATCCGGAGATAGGATCGGCCTTGCGTTGCCCGCAGTGCAAATCCCCCCGGATCGAATATCCGCAGCTGACACGGAAATTCCTGACGCCGTCGCTCACGAGCGTCCTGTTCGCACTCAAGATTTTTCAGAAGGAATTTTACTGTCAGGATTGCCAGTTTACCTGGAGCAAGGAAGGCGAGAGCTAGGCGCGTCGTCGTTTTCGCTCGCGTGATAGCTCGGAGATGGCGCGCGGCTGAGTCCACGCCGAGGGGTAAAAGCGATTCGAATCAGGTATCGTGCAGTAAGACATGAAGTGGCTTTTCGTCCTCTTACTGGCCGTCATCGTTTTTGGCGGTGCCACGTTTTTTACTTACGATTTATTCGTCAAGCCGGAGCGGACGATACGGGCGGAGCAAAGCGGCGAGATTTCAACGTCACCGGCGCCAGACATCAGTCTCCCTGAGTTCCAGGCGGCCGCGAAACTGCGGCAGGAAGATAAGCTCGCTGAATGTCAGGCTGCGCTGACGACGTTTATGCAAAAGTATCCGGCCGGTTTGCACACCGAAGAGGCGAAGGACCTGCTCGGCGAAGTGAACATGCGGATCCTCTTATCGGACTATCCGTCGCCTGAGAAGCAGGCGTACATCGTGAAATCCGGCGACGTGATCAATCGCGTCGCGAATAAAATGAAAACCACGCCCGAGCTCATCATGCGCATCAACGGGCTCGACAGCACGATGCTGCGAATCGGTGAGCGCCTCTGGATTGCCCACCCGGATTTCGCACTGTTTATCCAACGCAACGCGAAAGCGGTCGTGCTCTTGAATCACGGCGCTTTTTTCAGGCGTTACCGGATCACCGCCTTGAAGGTGTCTCCGAAGCAGCCGCCGCGAATCACGACGAAGGTGGCGGAGGTGATGGCGTGGCGCGGCGGTAAACGCGTTGGCCTAGGGACGCGGGAGTACAAAGGCAGCACGCATTGGGTGCGGCTCGCTGCGCCTGGCTATTTTTTATACGCTGAACCGCCAACAAATGACGCCCCGCCCCCTGCCACGGGGCTGGGCATGGCGGCGCAGGACCTCGATGAGCTGAGCAGTCTTGTAAACTCGAAGACGCCTGTCACCATTACCGATTGATTATCCTGTTGAGCTGTCGAAACATCTCTCTGTATTTTGCCGCCGGCGTGCTCGTTTTACGTGGGTGGGAACGTGAGGCTCGCACGTGAGCATTAACCGGGATCCTCTGCTTCGAATGGAAACTCAGCCGCTCGATTTCGAAAAGCCGATCCTCGAGCTGCAGCGACGTCTCCAGGACCTGAAAAATCACTCGGAAGATCACGCGCTCGATTTCGAAACAGAAGTCGAGGCGATGGAAGTAAAGATCCGCGAAACGCGCCGCGAGATTTACAGCAATCTGACGGCGTGGCAGCGCGTCCAGCTCGCGCGGCATGTCCAACGGCCGTTCGCACTCGATTACATTCAGCGTTGTTTCACGGAGTGGGTCGAACTGCACGGCGACCGGGTTTTTGGCGATGACCGTGCGATGCCGAGTGGTCTGGCAAAACTGGGATCGCACCGGTGTGTCGTGATCTCTCATCAGAAGGGCCGCGATACGAAGGAAAATGTGAAGCGAAATTTCGGCTGCGCCCATCCCGAGGGCTACCGGAAGGCGCTGCGACTGATGCGCCTGGCGGAGAAGTTCGGGTTGCCGGTCATCTCGTTGATTGACACGCCCGGGGCGTTTCCAGGAATTGGTTCGGAAGAACGCCATATTGCCGAGGCGATCGCCGTCAATTTGCGCGAGATGATGAATCTGCGCGTGCCTATCATTGCGGCGGTCATCGGCGAGGGCGGCTCGGGTGGCGCCCTTGGTATTGGAGTCGCGGATCGCGTGCTGATCCTGGAGAACGCATATTATTCCGTCATCAGTCCAGAAGCGTGCTCAGCGATCCTTTGGAAGGATCGGCGCCACGCGCCACAGGCGGCGGAAGCGCTGAAGTTGACCGCGCAGGACCTCATCGGGCTTGGCGTCGTGGATGAAATTGTCCCAGAACCCGAAGGCGGAGCGCACCGCGATCACGATCTCGCGGCGGCAAACCTCGGAACGGCGCTTCGGCAGAATCTCGAAATACTCCTCGCGCAGCCGATCGAAGAAACGCTGCAGAAACGTTACGCGAAATTCAGGAAACTCGGGAAGTTCACCGAAGGCGCTGCTTCCTGAAGGTCGCTTATTGCGACATCGCTCCGACCTTCGCGAGGAAACGTCTTACCGCACTCTGCGCTGGTTTCGCAGTGGCCAATTCGGTATCTAATCGTGGCGGCGGAAACAAAAACCGCAAGACGGCGTCCATCCGCACCCCCCATGCACCTTCGCTGTGATCGCCGCCCTCCGCTTCGAAGTAATGAAGATCATCGTGCAGCCGCCAGCCTTTCTGAATTAAGCGGTCACGCAATCCGCTCGCGCGCTCCCAGCCTTCCTCATGCGTGCCGGTATCGAGCCAGATCTTTAGCGGTAGTTTTGCCGTTTCATCGAGCGCTTCGACCATTTCGTAGATTTCGCAATCATTCCACCAGACTGATGGCGACATGATCGCGAGACGCGTGAACACGTTTGGAAACCAGAGTCCGAGGACGAGTGTAGCCAAACCGCCAAGCGAAGAACCGCCGAGACCCGTCGATTCCGCATCGGGTCGCGTGCGATAGGTATCATCGATAAACGGCTTCAGCTCCTCCACCAGAAACTGTCCGTAATTCCGCAGCAATCCCTTGCTCCGTTTTCGCTTCGCCGGCTCAATGCGGCCGCGGGTCGGGGCGTACTCATGAACCCGATCTTCGCCCGTATTGGCGACGGCAACGATGATCACCGGCTCGATCAGCTTCGCGGCGATGAGGCGCTGTGCCGTTTCGTCGGCCCCCCACTCGATGCCAGCGAATGCGGTTGCGGCATCGAAAACATTCTGACCGTCGTGTAGATAAAGAACCGGGTAGCGCCGCGTCTCGGAGCCTCGATAACCCGGCGGCAGGTAGACGAGCACATCGCGGCGATTGCCGAGAATGTGGGAGGCAAATCGCTCATGGCTCTGAATATTTCCCGTTAATGTGTGCTCGCTCATTCCTGGCCGAATGTATGGTCGAAGAAATACGCGCTGTCGAACCGGAGCGGATGTTTCGGACTTGGCAGCGTCGACGTTTTATTCATCATCCCGAGGCACGCGATTTCTTCCGATGAACGAACGCCATATCCGCTGGTGGAGCCCGCATTTAAGCCGCGACTTCGACATGCTCGTCTTCGGCAATGGCGGCGGGTTGCCGCTGGTTTTGTTCCCGACTTCGTTCGGCCGCTACCATCAAAACAAGGATTTCCATGTGACCGACGCGGTCAGTGAATTTGTCGACTCCGGCAAGATCACGCTCTATTGCCCGGACGCGATTGATCTCGACAGTTTTTATAACAAAGCGATCCATCCGGCGGATCGCATCCGGACCCACCTTGCGTATGAAAATGTGATCATCGGCGATGTTTTCGATTTCGCGCGGCGTGAATGTTCAGCGCAGCGTGTCGCGATGTGCGGCGCGAGTCTCGGCGCGTATCACGCGGCGAACATCGCGTTCAAACATCCAGATACCGTCAGCCATCTGATCAGCATGAGCGGCGCGTTCGAAATCGGCGATTTTTTTGACGGCTACCACGACGATAATGTCTACTTCAACAGCCCCAACGAATATCTGCCGCACATTTCCGATCCGTGGAAATTCAACCACATGAGTATCATTCTCGGGACCGGCGAGTGGGATAACACGCGGCACGAATCATTACGGCTCTCCGCGATCCTGAGCTCAAAAGGCATCCCGCATTGGCTCGACGACCGCAGATGGTGCGGGCACGATTGGAATTACTGGCGCGAAATGCTGCCCTATTATTTATCGAAAATCTAAATCGCTCTACATCTGCATGAAAAAAATCGGCATTCTCTTCGGACAGGAAAACACGTTTCCCCCGGCATTCATTGATCGCGTCAACGCAAAGACGGGCGGACAGGAGATCCACGCGGAATTCGTCCGCATCGATAAAGTGGTGCAAGGCGAACCGTGCGGTTACGACGTCATTATCGATCGCATTTCCCAGGATGTGCCGTTCTATCGCGGCTTTCTAAAGAACGCCGCACTCACCGGCACCGCGGTGGTGAACAACCCATTCTGGTGGAGCGCCGACGAGAAGTTTTTCAATAACGCGCTCGCGACCAAGATCGGCGTGGCGGTGCCGCGGA
>JBDUAZ010000077.1:0-6215 GCA_040004385.1 Chthoniobacterales bacterium
CGTCTACACTGGACGCCGCGCGCAGATCATCTTCATTAGCGAATGGCGATACCGCTTGAAGACAATTATGACGACATCATCGGCAAAGCGCAGCGCGGGTTGCGCATCTCCGATAGTCAGCTTGCCGAAATGTCAGGGCTGACAGCCGGGCAGATTCGCATGCTGCGCGAGGGCGAAATCGACGAAGAGGCGATCCTTCGCATTGCGCCGGCGCTCTCTCTCGATGCAAGAGCCTTACTCGCTTCCGCCCGGCAGGAATGGAAGCCGGTCGACCTGCAAGGGCTGGATGGTCTCTCCCAGTTCGTCACTCCGTACGAGGATATCACGGTGAACGCCTATCTCGTCTGGGATCGTGCAAGCCGCGAGGCGGTCGCGTTTGATACCGGCGCCGATTGCGTGGAGATGCTTGCTTGCCTCGAGAGCGAGCAACTCACGGTGAAATTAATCCTGCTCACCCACGAGCACACGGATCATATCGCGGACCTGCGGCGTTTGCGCGAAAGAACGCGAGCCCCCGTTTTTATCTCAGAGCGCGAAACCGCTGAAGGTGCGCAACCGATCGCGGAGGGGAAGAAATTCGTTGTCGGCAAATTGCAGATTGAAGCGCGCCTGACCTCGGGTCACTCCGTCGGCGGCATGACCTACGTGGTCGACGGCCTGGCGCGTCCGGTCGCGATCGTGGGTGATTCACTCTTCGCCGGTTCGATGGGAGGCGGAATGATTTCGTATGAGGATGCTTTTCGCAATAATCTCGAAAAAATCCTGACGCTCCCGGACGACACAGTTCTTTGCCCGGGCCACGGGCCGCTTACCACTGTCGGCGAAGAGAAACGGCACAACCCTTTTTTTGCGGCCAAGTTTAAATGAACATCGGATTCGTCGGTGTTGGACGAATGGGCGCGAACATGGCGCGGCGCCTGAAAGATCGCGGCCGAAACGTGACTCTCGTTTACGACAAAAACCGCGCCGTCGCGACAGGTCTGGCACAAGAGATTTCATCGGCGGCAAGTCAAACGCTCAGCGATGTGACTGCTGGAGCGGACGTTATTTTCACCGTCGTTACCGATGATGCTGCGATGCGGGAAGTCTTCACCGCAGACGATCATTTACTAATCGGAGCTGAGGGAAAATTATTTGTGAACTGCGCGACCGTGTCGCCTCAAGTCCATGTCGATATCGAGCAGCTCGCGGAGAGCCATGGCGCACAAACGCTCGAGGCGTGCATGGCTTCCAGCATTACTCAAGCACGCGACGGTTCGCTTTATTTGATGTGCGGCGGCCGCGAAGAAGTATTCCGGCGCGCCGAGCCCTTATTAAAAGATATAAGCGCATCGCTGCGCTACGTCGGAAAGAGTGGCGAAGCGGCGAAAGTGAAAGCGCTCGTCAACATGGTGATGAACATCAACACCGCCGGACTCGCCGAAGGTCTCGGACTGGGAAACGCGCTCGGTTTGGACCTCACGATGCTGCGCGAAGTTTTCGCGCAAACGGGCGCCGCTTCGCGCGTCCTCGAGACCGATGGCGAAGATATGCAGAAGCGGGCCCATGATTGTTTCTTTTCTGCCGCGCACGCGTCCAAGGACAGCGGCATTGCGGTTGAACTTGCGCGCGCGATGGATCTCGATCTGCCACTTGCGCTCGCGACAAAAAATCAATACGACGCAATGATCAGCGAAGGACTGGGCGAACTCGATAAATCAGGCGTTGCCGAGCTTACGTTCAAGAATCGGCATAAGCATTCCGGCGATCGCGTTTAGGTGGCGTCCGCCGCCACGCATGGAGTTCGACGCCTTGAACTCCCGGCGCGTCACGCTGACGTTGCATGCGGAAAATGAGAACAGTCTGGCGCGTCTTTGCGTATCTAAAGCGTTACCCGTGGATGGCCGCAGGTACGCTGAGTTGCGCCCTCATCGGGACTTTGATGGTGATCGTTTTTCCCGTGGTGACGAAGCTGGTCATCGATGAGGTATTAAATCAACATCGGCCGGAACGGCTCACGCCGCTGATTCTAATCGCGGCGCTCGCTCTCGTTTTGCAGCAGGGGCTGGATGCGATTCGCATTATCCTGAACAATACCTTCGAGCAAAAAGTCATCTTCGATTTGCGGAGCGATCTCTACTCACACATCCAATTGCTGCCGCTGCGCTGGTTTGATAATCGCGCCACCGGCGATTTGATGACGCGCATCCTGGAAGATGTGAGTTCGGTCGAGCGGATGCTGATTGATGGCGTGGAGCAGGGGCTGGTCGCGGTGCTTCAGGTGCTGATCGTGCTCGGCATGATGTTTTACGTGAGCACGTCACTGTCGCTGGTCGGACTGGCGCCTCTGCCGTTTCTAGCTGGAGGCGCGCTTTGGTACACGTTGACCGCGCATCGGCGCTATCGCCTGCAACGCGTCGCTTCCTCTGCCATGAACTCGCTCCTGCACGATAACCTGGCCGGGATTCGGCAGATCAAGAGCTTTGTGCGCGAGCGCGAGGAGCATTCGCGCTTCAACAAAGTGAGTTACCAACTGCGCCGCGCGACGCTCATCGTGATGAAGATCTGGGCAGTCCATCACCCCTCGATGGTCTTGATCGGATCACTTGGGATTGTGCTTACGGTCTGGTTCGGCGCGCGCCAGGTCTTGAGTGGTGCGATGCAAGTAGGCGACTTAATCGCCTTTCTCATGCTGACGGGATTTCTTTACGAGCCGATCAACAAATTGCATCAACTCAACCAGCTCGTGCAAGCGGGTCGCGCAGCAGGCGAGCGCGTTTTTGAGATTATGGATGAACCGATTGAGCCGGGCTGGGATGTGCACACAACCAGCCGAAAAATCAGTGGTGATGTTCGCTATCAGGATGTGAGCTTCAGTTACGCGACCGAAGGTTTACCGGCCCTGCGCCACATTAGTTTTCACGCGCAGCCCGGCGAGACCGTGGCGCTCGTGGGCACGACCGGCGCGGGCAAGTCGACCCTCGTCAATTTGTTGACGCGCTTCTACGAATTCACTTCCGGCGAGATTTTGCTCGATGGAAAACCGCTGCGGTCTTACGGCGTGCGCGCGCTGCGCGAAATGGTGGGTCTGGTCACGCAGGAAAGTTTTCTCTTTAACGGAACGATCCGCGAAAACCTTCTGATGGGAAAATCATCCGCCACCGATGCAGAATTATTCGCGGCGGCCGCGGCCGCAAACGCGCGCCCGTTCATCGACCGACTGCCTGACGGTTTAGGCAGTGTTGTCGGGGAACGCGGAGTAAAGTTGAGCGTTGGGGAGAAGCAGCGGCTCTCGATCGCCCGCGCACTACTGAAGGATCCTCCGATTCTGATTCTGGACGAAGCGACCGCAAGTGTGGATACCGCAACGGAGCGACTCATCCAGGAGGCGCTGGAGCATCTGATGTTTCACCGGACGTGCTTCGTCATCGCGCACCGGCTCTCGACGATTCTGCGCGCTGACCAAATCCTCGTGCTCGAACGCGGTCGGATTATCGAGCGCGGCACACATGCTGAGTTGCTCGAGAAAGGCGGCAAGTACGCGCGTTTATGCGAACAAAGTTTTCTCGAGAAACCGGCCGACGACGATCTGATCCCGGTCCCCGCGCTGGACGACCAGCGCTAGCTCTTCGCAACATCACTCGTTAGGTGACGGAGAGGCCGTAGCGGAAGGTGACGGGCTCGCGGCGCTCGCTGACACCGGAAGCATGATCATCTGGCCAATCTGCAGTTTCCGATCGTTTTCGATATGATTAAATTTCTGCAATTCTTCCACGCTCACTTTGTGCGCCTTCGCGATGGACGTGAGCGTTTCTCCTTTTGCGACAACATGCCCGCCGTTCGCACTGGCGCGATTCGCGGCATCCGAAGCACCGGGAGCAGCGCTCGCAGCGGGAGCAGCGGGGGAAAGCGGTGGCGTCGGTTCTCCGATCATGACACCGGGACGGATCGCGCCGACTTCCTGTTCGAGTTTCAAAATCTGCTGCGAGAGCGCGTCGATCTTCGCCGTCTGTTCGTCGAGTTTCTTCGTGATCGTCTCCAGTTGAGCCGTGTCGGATTGGTCGCCGGGAGAGGCGCCAGGACTTTGCGCGGTGACGCTGAGCGTTGAGACAAGAACGAAAATCGGGCAAATCGCGATCAGCTTCATTGGGCGAATGTTGCCATCTCAACCTCGCAGTAGCAAGCGCTCCCGAGAAGCGGCACGGCAGCTTGCGTTTTCGTAATTCCGTTTCTAAGTTTTTCCATGCCCGAGCGCATCCAAAAACCGCCTCTAGCTCCATGGGGTCCGAAACAAGGCGACGGCGATGGACCAAGAGCTCCGGATATTTCGAGACCGGACACGAACGATCTCTTGAAGAAAATGCGCAAAGTCGACCCGAACCAGTCGAAGCGCTATCGGCAGCGCACGGGTCAGTGATGGAACCGACGGCCTGGCCGCCCCTCGTGAACACGCTCGGCACGAGCGATGATTTTCCGGCGTTGCTTCGTCGTAGTGGCCTCGCGCCGGCCGCGCCCCAGGCTATTGCTCCTGGTCCGGCGCCGCAGGTCTCATTCTCGCAAACCCAGGCGACAACGATTCTGGCCTTTAAGTTCGCTGCTGGAGTGTTAGTCGCGGGCGATCGGCGTGCGACCGCGGGCAATACTGTTGTATTTGATCGCGCCGACAAGGTCCTCGAAATCGATCGGCATTCGATCATGGCGATTGCCGGCGTCCCGGCGACGGCCTGGGAAATGGCGCGCGTTCTTGAACACTCATTTCAGTTCTTTCGCCGCACGCAATTGCAGGAAATGAGCGTCGATGGGAAAGTGCGCGCGCTCTCGAAATTACTGCGAGACAACTTCGGCTTTGTCCTGCAGGGCGTTGGCGTAGTCGTCCCGATTTTCGCGACTTATGACTCCGGCTCGGATCCCGCGGCGCGTCTTTATTTCTACGACCCGATGGGCGCGCAATTTGAGGTGACGGACTACGCCGCGACTGGGTCCGGTTCTCCAGCGGTGCGCGGCATTTTGTATTACGAAAATCAGTGGGGCCGCAAACCGTTATCGAAGATGAACGAAAACGAAGCGGTCACGGTCGCGCTCCGTGCGCTTGATACCGCCGCTGAATCGGACACCGCAACCGGCGGTGTCGATCGCGACGGCAAGATCTTTCCGGTGATCAAAATCGTCTCGCGCGACGGGATTGCGACACTGCCTGATCGCCGGATCGCGGCGCTCTTCAAGCGGAGCGTCGCATGATCGAAGAGCCTTACCGCTGGGTTGAGGCGATTGCGAACCGCCGTGAATATATAGAGACGCAGCTCTCTGCTGGGAGCCCCATCGCAGCTGTTGGTTATCGGGACGGCATCGTGTTTGTCACGGGAGGGCGGACAAAGCAGAAAGTTTTCGAGATTTACGATCGAATTGCGATGGGCGCGATTGGCCACCCTGGGGACATTGAGCGTTTGCGAATGGCAGCGATCGAACTCGCGAGCGCCGAGGGTTTCACGCGCTCAGCTGCCGATGTGTCGTTGCGCCGTCTCGCGCATTACTCGTTAAGTCCTCTTCTGAAGACCGCGTTTGAGCAAATATATGGACCACCGTATCTCGCCCGAATGCTCTTCGCTGAAATCGGTGAAACACAGGACATGGATCTTTTTCTCCGTGTCGAATATGACGGTGGTATTGCGCTTTATGACGGCGCGGCTACGAAAAAACCGCACCATTTCGGGACATTGAGCGGGACGCGCGAGTCGACTGAAATAATGGGTACATATTTGGATCGTGAATCTACGGCCGGCGCAACCTTTGATCGAGCCTTTAAGCTTGCCCTCAATGCATGGACGATTGGCGATCTGGCGCTCGGTGAATCCGGCATCAAGGAACTTCCGGCGCGCGATAAACTAATAGACGCGCGGAAATCAAAAATGGGTGCCCGGGGGGTCGAAGCTGCCGTGCTCGAGCGCGACATCAAAACCGCAATTCGTTACCGTTCGCTCTCGGATGCCGAAATTGAAGCGGCGCTGGACGAATAATCGGCTGACCTCTCACAGAATGTTTTGGCGGCGAAAAGCGCACCGGGATCACGCACGGGAACTCCTCGCCTGGTTCGGGCTGCTCCTGATGCTCGCATCGCTCGTGTGGTTCGAGCTTCTGCCTCCAGCGGAGCCGCGCATCTCCGTCAAGGTGCCCCCAAAAGAGAATGCTTTCGGTGTCGTTGTGATCGATGCCGGGCATGGCGGCGAGGATTCGGGCGC
>JBDUAZ010000040.1:0-20856 GCA_040004385.1 Chthoniobacterales bacterium
AATCTTTCGGATTGATCGTTCCGCGGATCCCCCTAGTATGCGCACCTTTATGACTCCCCCCATTCTCCTCTCACGAATTGCGCTCGCGCTCTCCATTGTTTTGTTTCTCGCGAGTTGCGCTGAGTTGGATACCGCCACGAACGCGCAGTCAAAAGCCAGAGCGGACGCATTAAGAACCGCTGCGGCAGCCCCTCATCCTGAGCCCGCCTACTGGAATGGAGACATTGTTTCCGGTTCGCCGAAGATCGTAGTCAACTTGCAGAAACAGCGAGCCTATTTCTATAAAGGGAAGAAACTTGTCGGCGAATCAAATATCTCGACCGGGCGCAAAGGGTTTGAAACTCCGCCGGGAAAATATCGGGTCATCCAAAAAGACGAGCATCATGTTTCAAACTTGTATGGCGACTACGTGAGCGAGGATGGAGAGATCGTGAAATCAAATGTCGATACCAGCAAGAACCCTCGCCCAAGGGGCACAGAATTCGTTGGCGCGAAGATGCCGTTTTTTCTCCGGTTTACTCGCGGCTACGGGATGCACGCCGGTTTTGTACCGCGCTATCGCGCCTCACACGGTTGCATCCGCATGCCGCAGGAGATGGCGAAGCATTTTTTTGACGCGGCCGAGGCTGATACGCCGGTCATCGTCAAAGAGTAGTTATCCGGGGGGCCAGGCGAGCGCCCGTTTTCCAAGCAGGTGGACATGCAGATGCGGCACGCTTTCGCCAGCGTCCGGGCCGCTGTTGATCACGAGGCGGTAGCCGGATTCGAGTATTCCCAGCTTTTCCGCGACCGCGCGTGAGGCGAAGACGAGCTTTCCAAGCAACGCTTGATCCGCTTCGGTCGTTTCCGCGAGCCGCGGAATGACGCGCTTGGGAACAATCAGGACATGAACCGGCGCCTGCGGATTGACGTCCTTGAATGCAATCGCCTCGTCGTCCTCCCAAACGATTTCCGCCGGGATTTCGCGACATGCGATCTTCTCGAAAATCGTCATTGGCCGCGGCGTGCGTTCCGAACGCTTCACCTGACGAAACAGCGCAACTGCGTTTCGCCGCTCGCTGCCGTAAGCCGCTCACGCACGAAACAGACGACTTCCTCGCGCAACGCATCGCATGGCCGCGACCACGTTTTTGTTCCGCGGAGATGCTTTACGCAACTTTGCAGTCCATAAAGATGGAGGGTATCCGCGCCCGCGCCGAGAAGCGCCGCGATTCGCTTCTCGAGCCCGTCAAAGAACGCGAGCTCATAACCGGCGCCGGCTTCCAACGCAATCTCGAGCAGCGAGAACGAGATTGGCGGCGGCGCCGGAGCGAAAAACGGCACGATCTCTTTGTAGCCGATCACATTCAAAACGTAGCGGACGGTCTGCGAGAGCTGGCTAAATGGCACGACCGGCTCGTCGTTCCGCAGCCGCAAATAGAACGCGATGCTTTCCGTGACATGGTCCGTTAGCCACCAGCTCGGATAACCGGCGCGATCCGCCGCGCGTGTGATTTCCGCCCGCAGCCATGCCCGGTCGAACTCGAAGAGCTGCCCAGATTCGCAGCGCAGGTATGGAAATTCCTCTTTAAACGCGACCATTAGGTGCCGGCTCCGGCGGAAACAGCTCGCGCTGTAATGTGTTGGTTTTCACGCGACGCCCGAGCGCGTGAATCGCATCGACGAATTCATCGACCTGCTCGAATCGCCGATGCACGGAGGCATAACGGAGATACGCCACCTCGTCGATGTTGCGCAGTTTCTCGAGCACCTTCGATCCGATCATAGTCGAGGAAACCTCTCGTCCGCTTGTCTCCAGCTCATGAACAATTTCGTCCACCGCCTGCTCAAGCGTCACAAGACTGATCGAGCGTTTCTCGCAAGCTTTCGCCAGGCTATTTACGAGCTTGCGCCGGTCGAACGGTTCATGGGTACGATCGCGTTTAATCACGCGCAAATCAGAGCGCTCGATCTGCTCGTAAGTCGTGAAACGGTACGCGCACTGTAAACAAACGCGGCGACGGCGGATGCTCGAACTGTCGCGAGACTGGCGCGAATCGATGACTTTATCGTCACGAAATCCGCACTTGGGACAACGCATAGTGTCGGCATCGTAAGTAACATACTCTCTGTTGTGGCGTCAATGTTTCCCGTGAAAAATATCGTGGGTGCGAAATTTCTCGTCTCAAGGCGGCGCTGTTCCAACATCTCCGCGCCGTCCATCAATTGAAACGACGCGCGTGCCGGGAGGAAATTACCTTGGCGGAAATTCGAACTGCGCCTTCTTTTTGTCCTTCGAAAGCGTGAGGTACGCGCTGAAGTTCGATCCGCGTTTCGATACGAATCCTTCGATGAGCCCGGTCTTGCCCATTTCGACGAGACGTTCCACTTCTTCAGCCGTGATTTCCTTTCCGCAAAGATTTCGCTTCAATTCGAAGACAACACGGGGCGAGCCGCCGGCTTGCGCTTTTGCCACAACGAAGGCGTCCTCGGTCTGATAAAGTTCGCCATTGTGGACCTTGCTTTCGCTCAATTTAACGGCCTTCGCCAGATCGAGCGGAGGCTTTGCTTTGCGCGGAGTGCCTTTTCCATTCTTACTCGCCCCCTCGCGCGGTTTCCGGGGTGGAAACTCCCAAGTGATCTTCGCTCCCTGGCGAAGCAGGAACGCGTCAAACGGCCGGCCTTTCTTTGAAATGAATTTTTCGATCAGGTCGGTCTTGCCGCGTTCGACAAGTTGAACCGCCTGCTCTCGGGTCACTTCCTTCTGGCACATGATGCGGCCGACTTTGAAAATCTCTTTCCAGCCGTCGCCCTCGCGTTCACGCAAAACGTAACTTGTGGGCGCTTCGCAAAGTTCCGCGCCGGTTTTCGGATGGGTCCAGAACGGCACCAGTCCGTTAACGTCAACCTTGTTACCGAAATCGAGCTCCGCTTTCTTGCGACCGGGATTCTTCTCATCATCGACGATTTTGATCTTGGATGGAAAGCGATTGCCGGTCTTTGCGGAGACGAAGCCATCGAGCGGACCGATTTCACCTGCAGCGACAAGTTGCCGGGCCTCATCTTCTTCGATCTTTCGTCCACTCATTACCTTGTAAATCATGAGCGCGCCGTCCTGCGATTTGTAACCACGGAGTGTCTCGACCATGGGCTTGCCGTCGCTCGGGGAAATGATGTCGGTGACCCGTGAATTCGAATCATCTTCCTCAAAGTTCTTCGTGCGCTCTACGATTCCTTTAGTGACCTCGACGATCTCCGCCATGAAGGCGCGACGCGGAAACTTGCCGTGCTCCATCTGTCGCAGTTTGTATTCCCACTCGCCCGTCATATCGGGCTTCGTCAGCGCGTCGGCCCGGACCGCGGCGAGAAACTGGAGGAGCGATTCCGCTTTAGTCGTGGGAATTAATTCACGCTGGTTCCGCTCGATGTACTTCTGATTGATCAGACCATCAATCGTGTCGGCTCGAGTGGCGGGCGTGCCAAGGCCGCGTTCCTTCATTGCCTCCGCCATGCTTTCGTCGTCCACAAGTTTGCCGGCGCCTTCCATCGCGGAAAGAAGGGTCGCCTCGGTGTAGCGCGGCGGCGGTTTGGTCGCCTCGCTCTGGAGCTCCGCAGAAATTGTTTTTGCCTGAGCATTATCTGCAGGGGTCAACCCGGGCAGAGCTTTCGAATCAGTGGAATCGTCCGCCGTGCTTTTGCCGTAGACCGCCAGCCAGCCCGGCGAGGTAAGGACTTTGCCCTCGGTTTTGAATTCGTGCCCCGCTGGCACGGTGCTAATACGCGTCGTGATATCGAATTCCGCCGCGGGAAAAAATGCCGCGACGAAACGACGCGCGATCATGTCGTAAACTCTGCTCTCCATCTCATCGAGATTCTTCGGTTCGGTCGTCGTCGGGATGATCGCGAAGTGATCCGAAATTTGGGCGTTGTTGAATATGCGCTTGTTAGGCCGAACCCAGCCCTGCTCGAGCGCGAATCTGCCGTGCTTGCCGAGATCGCCTGAAAGACTGGCCAGTGTTTCACGGCAAGTCGGGATGTAATCTTCCGGCAACGCGCGGGAATCGGTCCGCGGATAGGTGATGACCTTGTGGCGTTCGTAAAGCGCTTGCGCGATCTGAAGCGTGCGACGGGCAGAAAGGCCGAAGCGGTTGTTCGCTTCGCGCTGCAAGGTCGTCAGATCGTACAAACGCGGAGATGCCTGGCTCGACGATTTTTTCTGCTCAGCAACTTTTGCCAGTGGTTTGCCTTCGCACGCTTTGAGGGCAGCCTCCGCTATCGCACGATCCCAAATGCGATCGATCCGATCGTGCTCATCGCTCGGGGCTTTCTTGAAGTTGGCCCGTTGGTAAACCCCGTCGTAAACGCCATTCGCGATTTCAAACTTGGCAATTACGCGCCAGTACGATCGCGGTTTGAAATTACGGATCTCCAGCTCACGGCCGAAGACGATCGCGAGCGTCGGCGTTTGCACCCGGCCGACTGTCGCGACGTTGCGGCCCCGCGAACCGAACATTCTTTTGGTGATCGCGCGCGTACCGTTGATGCCAATCAGCCAATCGCTTTCGCTGCGTGAACGAGCAGCATCGGCGAGGCCGGCCATCTCCGCGCCGTCACGCAGTTTTCTGAAAGCTTCTCCGATGCCTTCGACCGTCATCGTTTGCATCCACGCGCGCTTCACGGGCAGCCTGGACTTCGCGAGCTGGTAGAGGTTGGAAAAAATCAGCTCACCCTCGCGCCCCGCGTCGCAGGCATTGATAACGGTGTCGACGTCTTTCCGAGCGAGAAGCTTTTTTAGATAATTAAAGCGGTCCCTCGAATCGGCAATCGGTTTGAGGCCAAACTTTTCCGGGATAATCGGCAGCGTCTCAAGGCGCCAGAAACCGTACTTCTTCTTGTCGATATCTTCCGGCATCTCGAGTTCCACGACATGGCCGACTGCCGAGGAAATGACATATTCGTCGTTCTCGAAATGGTCCCCTTTCTTGGGAACTTTGCCGAGTGCGCGGGCAAGGTCCTGCGCGACGCTCGGCTTTTCGGCGATGATAAGTGATTTAGACATCTTTACTTGAAGCGGACGGCTGCGCACGACGGAAAACCCCGCCCGTGGTCTACGAGCTTACGCAAGTTTTACGAAGTACTTGCCGGGCAGTTGCTTCACGAGCCGTTTTAGCTCAAGGCGGAGGAGACTAGAAGAGACCGTTGCGCTTGGCAACTGGCACTTCGTTGCGATGTCGTCGATCGACGTTTCGCTTGCCTCGATGGAATCGTAGACACTCCGCTCGTCTGGCGTGAGTGTCGGCAGGGGGCGTAATGCGGCTTCTGGAGAAGGTTTCGATTCTGGCAGAAGAATTTCCAGATCGTCGAGAATGTCGCTTGCCTCCATCACTAGCTTCGCGCCCTGCTGGATCAGGCGATTCGAACCTTGTGCACTCGGCGCGTTGATGTGGCCCGGCACGGCATAGACCGATCTCCCCTGCTCCAAGGCCTGCGAAGCCGTGATCAACGCGCCACTATTCAAGCCTGCTTCCACCACGAGAATCCCGTGACTCCACCCACTGATAATCCGATTACGCATCGGAAACGTTTGCCGATCGGGTTCAACGTCCATCGAGAACTCCGAGACAACCGCGCCGTTTCCGCTGCGAATTTTTTCGGCAAGCGCGGCGTTCTCGGGCGGATAAAGTTTTCGTAAACCTGAGCCGATAACAGCAATCGTGCGCCCTTTCGCCGCAAGCGCGCCCTGATGCGCGGCGGTGTCGATGCCGCGGGCGAGGCCACTGATCACAGTCAGTCCGGCGTAGGCAAGTTGATACGCAAGCTTCTTCGCCGACTCGGTGCCGTAGTGTGTTGTGCGCCGCGATCCGATAACGCCGAGCGCGTGCTGGTCGCGTTCCATCAATTCGCCCCATACGTAAAGGACGATTGGTGGCGAATGAATCTCACGAAGCTGGCGTGGGTAAAACGGCGATGCCGCAGTGATGACTTCAGCGCCGAAGTCCCTGATGCGCTGGAGTTCACCCTGAAGATCGACAGTATTTTGCCAGTTGACGATTTGCTCCGTTACTTCCGCTCCGACTCCCTCGACCGCGCGCAGCGCCGGGGTCCGCGCCGCAAGGATTCGCTCCGGCGTTTCGAAGACTTCGAGCAACTTCCGCAAGCGCACCGGTCCCATCGTCGGCAACATGTTGAGCGCGATGCACGCTTCGGCGGATGTCATTGGCAACGAATAAGGAGGCTGCGCGGTAGAGAAGATTCGCCCGCACCGTCATCCTGCGCGCGGGCGAAGGATGACAAGGCTGAAAGTGAAGGACTGCGCTAAAACGGTATATCGTCGTCGTCCGGCTGCGACGCCGCGGCTTTCGGAGGCGGTGCACTTGATCGGCTGCTGGGTTGCTTCGCTCCAGAAGATCCTTCCTCGCCTTCAGCCGCGGATGGGCGGCTGCCTAACAACTGCATCGTTTCGCCGACGACGCGCAATTTCGTCCGCTTCTGGCCGCTCTGCTTATCGTCCCAGCTATCGAGCTGGAGCCGGCCTTCAATGAAAACCGGCCGGCCTTTCTTTAGATATTCACCAGCGATCTCTGCCAGTCGCGCCCAGAGAACGACATCTACAAACGTGACTTCTTCGCGTTTCTCACCGTTATCGAGGCTGTACTGCCGGTTCACGGCCAGCCCCAGATCGCATACCGCGCTGCCCTTGGGAGTGTAACGGACTTCGGGATCGCGAGTGAGGTTTCCGAGCAGAATGACTTTGTTAAAGCTGGCCATGCGCTCGTTGTAGCGGAATTACTTTTCCGCCGCGACCTTTTTCGCCGAGGGCTCGGTTTTCGGACGCAAACGCTGGTAATGCTGCCGGTAGACTTCCGGGTCGAGCTTGAACTTCGAACGCAACTTCGAGATCAGCTGCGGATCCGCATGGAAGACAAAGTTGACGTAATGGCCGGAATCGAGCTCGCCGGCGACGTAGGAGAACTGGCGCTTGTCCATCTTCTGGACCTGCTCAATCTCGGCGCCTTCCTTTTGAAATTCTGATTCCAGACGATCCACCACGTCTTTCACGGTATCTTCACTGCCCTGCGTGTTTAGCACTAGCAGCGCTTCGTAACGGTTTTTCATTATTCTGCTTGGTTGAAAGTGTTCATCGCGGAAAGCACGCCTTTGTCAATCGCGCATTGGACTGCTTCCCCCGCGCGAACGAGCGCTTTTTCGACGACTGGTCTTTCTTCTTCGAAAAACCTGCCGAGCACATAATCGACCGCGCCCTCACCGGGCGCCGAACCGATGCCAATACGCAGGCGCGGAATATTGTCGGTCGCCATATGCATGAAAATCGATTCGAGGCCGTTGTGTCCTCCTGAACTGCCGTCGGGACGAATTCGGAGGCGACCCAGGGGGAGAGCGAGATCGTCCAGCACGATGAGAATTTCTTCGGGAAGAATCTTGTAAAAGTTTGCAATCGCCGCGAGCGCTTCGCCGCTGCGGTTCATATAAGTCCAGGGCTTTACAAAAAAAGTCTCACCGGCCTTTGCCCAGACTGCGCCCCATTTCGAGGCGTGCTCCCATTGGATCCGCTGTTCCGCGACCAAGAGGTCGACCGCTGCGAAGCCGACATTGTGTCTTGTTCCGGCGTACTGGGCGCCCGGGTTACCAAGACCAGCGATCAGGCGAATACGTGGAATTTTCTCTTCCACATCGCTCACTCGAAAGTCGGAAATCCAATTTCCAAAATCCGGCTATTTCTTCTGCTCTTTGTCCTTCGCTCCCGATCCTGGAGCCGCTTCCGGTTCTTCCTTCTTCTCGCGGATTACCTCGGGGCCAGCAGCGGGCTCCGCAGCTGCCACGACAGGCTCTTCTTCGACCGTCGGGGCAAGAACTGAGAATGCCGTGAGATCCGGTTGCACCCTGGTGGTAACGCCGGAGGGCAGCGTGATTTCACGGACATGAATGCCATCTCCAATATTGAGTGCGGACACATCGACGGTAATGACGTCGGGCAGGTCGCGCGGCAGACATTCGATCGCGAGCGAGCGCAGACTTTGCTCGAGCAACCCGCCAAAATTCTTCACCCCATTCGGCGTTCCGATTGGTTCCAACGGGACGTCCGCTTCAATCATTTCATCCATCGAGACTGCGTGGAAATCGATATGCAAAACATCGCCGCCGACCGGCGAATGCTGCACTTCCTGAACGAGCGCGAGCCGGTTCGTCCCCGCGATTTCGAGCTCGACCAGAATGTTCTCGCCTGCCGCGTGACTCAGCATCGCGTTGATATCGCGGCGAGAAACCTGGAGCGCTTCCGGTTTCTCCTTCGCGCCGTAAATAATCGCCGGGACGCGGCCTTGCGCTTTTAATTTCCGGACGGCCGAACGCCCGAGGGCGGTCCGCCGTTCTGCCGTGAGTTTGACTTGTTTTGCCATGGTCAGTTTCTACTTCGCGCCGTCGTCAATTTTGAACAACGATGAAACGGATTCGTCATTGTGGATCCGCTTTATGCCTTCTCCGAGAAGCTCGGAAACGCAGAGCACCGTGGTGTTAAATCCTTCCACCGTTCGCACCGGCGTGCTGTTGGTCGTTATTAATTCCTTGATTTGGGAGCTTTGCAACCTCGGAATCGCGACATCGACGAGGACGGCGTGCGCCACCCCCGCATAAATATCCAGCGCGCCGTGCTCTTTCAGGATCGTCGCCGCGGATGTTAGCGTCCCTGCCGTTTCGGTGATGTCATCAACCAACAGGACGTCACAACCTTCGACGTCGCCTATGACGTAAAGCGCCTTCGTCTCGGTCGCGCTTTTGCGTTGCTTCGCGACGATCGCGAGGTTCGCACTGAGCGCTTGCGAATACGCCGAGGCCATTTTCAATCCGCCCACGTCGGGCGAAACGATGACCGTCTTTCGCTTTAACTTCGTGCGCAGATATTTGATCAAGACCGGCATCGAATAAAGATGATCGACAGGAATATCGAAAAAACCCTGCACCTGCTGCGCGTGTAAATCCATCGTCAAGACCCGGCTAACACCAGCGGCGTCCAGCAGATTCGCTACGAGCTTGGCCGTGATCGGCACACGCGGCTGATCTTTCCTATCCTGACGCGCGTAGCCAAAAAACGGGATCACCGCTGTGATACGATCCGCGCTCGCGCGTCGCGCAGCATCCACCATGATGAGCAATTCCATCAGGTGTTCATTAGTGGGCGGGCATGTCGGCTGAATAATGAAGACGTCGCGCCCACGAATGTTCTCCTCGATTTTTACGTAGGTCTCGCCATCGGGAAACGAGCTGATAGTCGCCTGGCCGAGGGGTGCGCCGACGAAGTCGCAGATCCGTTGCGCCAATTCGCGGTTCGCTGAGCCGCTAAAAATTTTCAATTCCGGTTGGAGTGCGAACATAAGAATCGGGCCGCTACCTTAGGCGCGCGACAGATGGATTGGCAAACGCCATTACGCGTCGAGCGTTCCCATCACCCGGAGAATCTCACTACAAAAAACGGTGGCGGAGGGAGGTGAGTCGAACCGACCGCGGGAATCGGCGTTGTGTTGCACACCATCGCAGGGTGAAGCCTGGCATCGCGACTTGATAAAAGTTCGTTTTCCGCGATTTATTAGTTCCCCGTTTTCGATGCGAATTAGACCTCCGGTACCTCCCGCAACATTGCCACCATGAACCCTGACCCGATTCGAATCGACAGGCCTACGACAAGTTCGAAGATTTTTGCACACACCCGCTGGGATGTCCTGCCTATGCTGGCGGGCCTCTTCCATCTCTCCTATTTTTTCGCCCTTTTCTTCCTTTACCCGCATACGCCGTTGTGGGTGATGCTGATGCTCGGATTCGTCTACTCGCTGATGATCAACGCGAACATCAACGGCGTGGGCCACAATTTCATTCACAATCCGTTCTTTCGCTCCCCCCTTTTGAACCGTCTCTTTGGCGTAACTCAATCCATCGCCTGCTGCTTTTCGCAGACCTACTACGACGTCGTTCACATGCAGCATCACAAGGGCAACTCAGACCGGCCGGATGACACCGGAGAAACCATCGACTGGCTCTCCATCTACCGACATGGGCACGAAGGCGAAGCGGAAAACCCCTGGAGCTATGTCTTTCTCAGCTTTTTTCGCGATAATCCAGCTGCGATCAGTCGTGAACTAAGAAAACGCGGCGGAGTGGAACTGATCTGGGGCAACGTCGAACTCGCGGCTTTTGCGGGTGTGCTCTTCGCCATGTTCCTGCTCGACTGGCGTTACGTACTATTTTTCTTCCTGCCTTTTTTCTATCTCGGGCATTGCTTCAGTTATTTGAACGGCTATTTCCGGCATTACGGCGCCGACCCCGACAAGCCAATTGCATGGGGGGTAAGCAGTTACGGCAAAATATACAACTGGCTGTTCTTCTATAACGGCTACCACGCCGAGCATCATTTTCGGCCGAAAGTCCACTGGACCAGGATGGAAGCCTTCCACCAGCAGATCGCCGAGCAGCAAAGGACCGAAGGCGTGCGTGTCATTAATCACGCGCACATGCTCGGTTTCCTCGACCCAAACCTCCCGCGGCGCGGAGACCGGGCGATCGAAGCTCCGGCAGAGATGCCGTTGTAAAGCGCTATGCGCTAAACGACGCGCGAAGCTTCTCCTTTTTCGCTTCGCAATCTTCCTGCAGCCGACGCATCTCGATGGCCAACTGCTTTTGCAGCGCCTCCACTTCGTCGAACTTTCCAGCTGTCTGCGCCTTTCGGATCTCTCCATTTAGAAAAAGCTCCTTCTCGGCGGTTCGCGCTTTAAAGCTAGACTCAATTTCCGCGATTTCGTGTTTTTGCTCGTCGGTGAGCGCGACGCTCGGCGCCTTTTTCTCCAGCCGTTCCATCGCAAGTTCGTAAGCTGATTTCATTGTGCCTTCGTGTTAATATCGCGAAAATCGTTGCGCGTTGCGGTTAGGAAATCAATCCCTAAAGTTACCGTCCCATGCCTCGCGAGATTCGCCTCTTGAGCACCGATTTCGATGGGACACTCGTGGCGCACGCGAATGATCCCGTGTTCGATCGCGATTGCATGGAGCTAATTCGAGAATTGCAGAAGTCCGGCAGCCTCTGGGCGATCAACACCGGCCGATCCGTCGATTTGCTCGAATCTGGTCTCGCCGATTTCGCCTTTCCGGTCCGGCCCGACTACATTTTGACGAGCGAGCGCGATGTATTTCGTCCCGGGACCAACGGCGGGAAATGGGAGCCGTTCGGCGATTGGAATGAGCGGAGCTCCCGCACACACACCGAGCTGTTCAATGCCGCTTCCTCTCTCCTGCGCGACGTCGCCGAGTTCGTGAATCGGCACACAAAGGCACGCATGCTCTATGAAGAGAGCGCGGAACCCACCGGTTTGATTGCCGAGAACGAAGAAGAGATGTCGCGGATCACGAGTTTCATCGATGAATTGCGGGCGAAACAACCGGGTTTCCATTATCAACGGAACACCGTCTACCTGCGTTTTTGCCACGAAGATTATCACAAGGGCGCGGCACTCGCGGAATTATCGCGGCTTCTGGTAATCCCGCGCGAAGACGTTTTCGCGGCCGGCGATCAACACAATGACGTTTCAATGCTCGATGGCCGATTTGCGGCGATGCCGGCCTGCCCGTCGAACGCGATCGACGAGGTGAAAGACGTCGTGACCACAGCTGGCGGATATGTCGCGCAAAGGGAGTGTGGCGCCGGAATTCACGAAGCGCTTTTGCATTTCACAGAGGGACGGACTCCGTCCCGTCCCTGAAGTTGGTAGGCCACGCAAGGCGCCTTCCGTTTAGCCAAATTTCAAGCGCGAGTCCTCCGCAAGAATTTCATCGAGCGGCGGCCATTGCACAGTGCTGTCCGTATTGCGAAATGCGTGCAGGTAAACGGCGACGATTTCCGCAGGATATTTTTCCAAAAGCTTCGTAACTGCCGCGGAAATCTTCTCTTTTGGCGGCGAGGCTGGAAGCTCTTCCACGGTGCCATCGTCGTCGTGCTTAACATCGAGCGCGGTCAGAAACTCGCAGAGCATGGCTTTGTTTGCGCCGAGCAGCCACGTCTGCAAAACATGGCTCGCGAACGTATCGCTGATGCTGCGACTGAGGGCGGAATGCATCCAGGCGTGCCGTTCGAGCGGCGGCTTTCGTTCCACAAACACCGGCCGAAGTTTTCGTTGATTTGCCAGCCCCTGGATCGTCGCTTTGTAAATCGGTTTTTGTTCCGTCTGCAGGAAAGTAAAAATCTGCGCAGCCAACGGCGCCGACATCCGCTGGAAAATCTCGTGCGACCTCATCGGGATACTGGCGCCGCAACGGCCAACGCCGGAGGCGCGTCCGCCTCAATTCTTCCTGCAAACCGGTTCGTCATGTAGGTAAGGAGCAAAACCCAAAAGGTGAGCGCGATGCTAAAAAGCGGGAACTGCAGCGCAAGAGGCAGCGAGTAAATGATTGCCATGAGCGGGATCCAAACCGCCCACGTTGCGAGAAGCGTCGGGATGATTTTATCGCGATAATGGTCCCATCTTAGCACGGCGCGGAGTGGCGAGAGGGAAAAGCCGGAGTTTTTCCATTCGTACGTCATCACCTCGAATGGCGCGGCAAAGAACGGATTGTATCCGAGTTGATCGACGCAGATTTTCGCGAAAACGGCCGCGAAGGTCGCGACGTTTCCGAACCAGCGCGCTTCGCACCGGTACATGAGATCGACGAGCACCCCGTCGAGCCCCCAGATCGGAATCGTAAAGAGCAGATTCCGCAGGTTTTGTTTCCGAAACTTTCCGCGTTGGAAAAAGAAAATAACGAACAACTCCGGGACGAGGGCGCCGGCAGTGATCGCCGCCGCAATAACGAATCCAACGCCATTGCGCTCTTTATAACCCGCGAGTGCGTTGAGCGCGGCCGCAGCGTGCGAGCTCCAATAGTACGCGAGCAAAACAAGCAGCATCAACCCTTGGAGGATGAACGCCGGGATCGCGTTCGCGCGCGCGGCTTCCCAACCGAGTGCGAGCGGCGAACGCCGGCTTGATTGCGCTGGTGCGATCATTGCGTCTGAGAATTGCGCGGCAGGCTGCGCGAGCAAGGACAAAGTGGTAAGCTCTTGCGCTTTGAAATCTTCGATCAACGGCGCGTCATTTGAGGAAATCGCGCAATTTGTACGCGACGAACAAGCGCCCGCCTACCGCGCGAAACAGATAACGGACTGGCTCTACGAAAAACGAGCGAGCGCGTTTAGTGCGATGACCAACCTTCCGCAGCCGCTGCGAGATAAACTCGCCGAGCGGTTCGAGCTGCGTCCTCTCGAAACTGTGCGCGTGCTCGGATCGAAAGACACGACACAAAAGTTCTTGTTCCGATTGCGCGACGGCAATCTGATCGAGTCGGTCCTCATTCCCGCTT
The DNA here is from genome assembly GCA_040004385.1 of Chthoniobacterales bacterium. Taxonomy (GTDB): domain Bacteria; phylum Verrucomicrobiota; class Verrucomicrobiia; order Chthoniobacterales; family UBA10450; genus JBDUAZ01. The sequence goes on from JBDUAZ010000040.1 coordinate 13,375, forward strand.
CACCGGCTCTTTATGGCCAACCGTCAGATCGACGGACGATTTGCGTTTCCAGTCAGGTCGGCTGCGCCTACGGCTGTAAGTTTTGCGCGAGCGGACTCGACGGTTGGACGCGCAATCTCGACGCGGGAGAAATAGTCCAACAGCTCCTCGCAGCAGAAGCTACGAGCGCGGAACGCATCGATAATGTCGTCTTTATGGGGATGGGCGAGCCGCTCGCGAACCTGCCGAATCTTTTGCGCGCGGTTCAGATCATTAACGCGCCTTGGGGCCTCGAGATTGGCGCGCGACACATCACGATTTCCACCAGCGGGCTCGCGCCGCAGATTCGCAAACTGGCGGAGGAGCCCACGCAATTCCGTCTCGCGATCTCGCTGCACGGCGCGACAGACGAGGTGCGCGACAAAATCATGCCGATTAACCGCAAATATAATCTCGCGACGCTCCTCGAAGCTTGTGATCACTACGTCGCCAGGAAACGGCGCTTAATGTTTGAATACATCTTGATCGCGGGTGTGAACGACACCGACGATCAGGCGCACCAGCTCGCGAAGCATGCCGCGCGGCTATCGGCGAAAGTGAACCTTATACCGTATAATACCGTCGAGGGGCTGGCATGGTCGCGTCCATCTCGCGCGCGTCAGGAGCGTTTCCATGCGATCGTACGCGAGCACGGCATCACTGCGACTTTACGCTTAGAGAAAGGTCACGACATCGCGGCCGCGTGTGGACAATTACGATTGCAGACGAAACGTGAGGCGCAGTCGGCGAACAGCCCGGCGACCGCGCTGTGGGACCCTCGGTAACCCTTTGGCCCGCTGACGAACTTCCTTTTGCGCACCCCGAGAAGCTAGCCTAGATCACATTATGCCCGGCTACGATCCTGAGCCCGATCGCGTATGGGACGAGTACGAGTGGGAGCGTTTCCTGCAGCAACAAGACCATAAAACTGAAAAGTATATGGATCTGCTCGAAAAGTATCTCGACCATCCGCAGCGCGATCAAATTATCGCGCGCGAAATGGGCTGGACACAACTGCTCAATAACGACGATTGGAGCGACGAAGTCGACGCGTTGCTCGCGGAGGAATCGATCTCGTCCGATCACGCGGACCCCGTTCCGGACAATGAGACAATTTCTGCGGACGAAAGCTTCGAGGATCATAGCCTCTACCGCGCCGCCTTCGCTTTAACGGTCTGGATTGATCAGCTTTTCGACGAATATCCGTCGATGCAAAACGAACCGGCCGCGGTAAAACTTGCGACGCATTCGGCGCTAGCGAGCGCCAAACTTGCGGCTGCGCTGAGCGACGACGACGTCGAGGAAATCGGGATGACGATTGCGTATCTCAAGCGCGCGTTGAAAGCCATCACTGTCTCGATGGAAGCGGCCGCACAGCTTGTATCCGAACGCCTGATTTTGCCCCGGCAACACGCCATTTTGAAGCAACGCCTGTTCGAAGTGCGCGATGGCGTGATTAGCCTCATGGGCGAGTATCGCGGCGAGTGGCTTCGCCGCTTCGGCAGCTTGTGAGCACCGGGTTGAATGAATTAGCCGCTCCCCCGTCCAAACTTATGCACTCGGAAGCGTCTCCAGCAGAGGCCGATGTGTCGGAGCTGGACCTGGTGAAGCGATGCCAGGCCGGCGACACCGGCGCATTTGACGTGCTGGTTGGCCGCTACCGAACGCGAGTTTTTGGTATGATTTACAACATGGTACATAACGAGCAGGATGCCTGGGATCTTGCTCAGGACAGTTTCCTGAAGGCGTGGAAATCGATCGGGCGTTTCCGTGGCCAATCGTCCTTTTACACCTGGATTTACCGGATCGTGACCAACGTAACGATCGACTGGCTGCGTAAAAAACAGGTCAAAGGCAGCGGCGCGGAGTTCAACGATGAGGTGCAGCTGCGCGAAATCGATCCTGCATCGCGGACGGTGCCGAAAGCAGACGCGCTGCCGCATCAGCGAATGGAACAACGCGAGATCCGCGCGCGCATCGATGCGGCGATCGCGCAGCTTTCGCCGGAGCATCGCGCCGTCATTTTGATGAAAGAAACCGAGGACATGCAATACCACGAGATCGCTGAGACGCTCGGCTGCTCGATCGGCACAGTGATGTCCCGCCTGTTTTACGCTCGGAAAAAGTTACAGAATTTGTTGAGGGACCTTTATGAAAACGTTTGAAGAAAAATGGACCGCCTGGCTCGATGGCGAGCTCGAAGGCAAGGAGCTCCTGGAGTTCGAAACTTCGCTGCCCGATAAGGCTGCGGCGGAAGCGGAAAAGCAGGACGCGCACAAACTCGGTTCCTTTTTGAAAGTGCAGCTGGGCGCACAGCCGATGGCGAACGGCGAGTTTTTCCAGAATCAACTCCGCGAGCGGATTGAGCGGGAAGCAGCGGTTCCAACGCGTCGTGAAGAGACCTCGGCGGCGCCATGGTGGTCGATCGGCCGGTTATTCTGGGCGGGTGCGACGTCGCTGGCGATCTTCGCTGTCTGCACGTTTTTCGTTCTGCGGCAGAGTCAACCAGTCGATCAATCGCACTACCTCACGCAGATCCTGAACTACCGCGTTGATCCAGTCGTGAGCCCCAATGCCACAGTCTCGATGTTCGAATCGAAGGAAGACAAAGTGACCGTCCTTTGGGTCGAAGGCTTGCAATCACTTCCCTCGGAGTACGCCACAAAGTAATCCGATGGCGCTCCGGCTGACACTTCTCCTCAGCATGGCGCTTACGCTGCTGTGCGGAGAAACCGCGACCGCGCGCTCATCGTCGCAAAGTGTCTGGAGCGGGCTCGTCGTCGCGAACAACGTGGACAAACCCGATGCCATCCCGGCGGAGATCAGCCGTCTCGAAGGAACGCTCAAACAGTTGTTCGGATACAATCAATTCACCGTGATCGGCCAATCGCGAAAAGCGCTTCAGACGGGTGACGAAGACTGGCTGGCCTCGAGCAAGTTCTTCTCATTGCACGTGCATGCGGAAAATAAGACCGACGCTTCCTATCTCCTCAATCTGCAATTGTTCCAGGAGAATAAGTTACTCCTCGAAACGGAAGCGAAATTGAGCCAGAGCAGCCCGCTCGTGATCAAGGGGCCGCAGGTCGGTAACGGTCAGCTGCTTCTGCTGCTCGTCTTGCAGTAAGCGGACAGCTGCGAGCGCGTTTCGACGCGTTGCTGAATCGGGATGCAAAGCTCCGCGCACGTAGTTTAGTGCAGCTCATGCGCTGCCTTTGGTTTGTGTTCTCCGCGGTTGTGTCGGTTGGTTTGGTAATGCACGTCAACGGCGAGAAACCGTTCGATTTCGCCATCACGCCGGGAAAACTGCCGAAGCAAGTCGTGCCGGAAGAATATGCGGTTAAGATCGCGCCCAATCTTGCGAAGCTTACATTCACGGGCTCAGAAACGGTAAAACTCAATGTTCGCGAACCGGTGCGCGAGCTCGTCCTCAATGCCAATGAGCTTCAAATCAAGCGCGCCTCTCTCGATGGCAAGCCGCTCGAACAGTCCGCGCTCAAACTCGACACCGATCTCCAGACATTGACGATTGCGACCCCATCCGGGCTAGCGGCGGGTCCACACGTCCTCGCACTCGAATTTACCGGCAAGATCAACGAGGGAGGTCAGGGCCTTTATGCCGCGCCTTATCAGGAGCAGGGTTCCGGCCAGAAGAAGATAATGCTCGGCACCCAGTTCGAGCCTAGCGACGCGCGGCGTTTTTTCCCCTGTTGGGACGAGCCAAGTTTTCGCGCGCGGTTCCAACTGACAGTAATCGTACCCGAGAATTTTACGGCTGTCTCAAATATGCCAGTCCAGAGCGAGACGAAAAAGGATGGGGCGAAAGCGGTTACGTTCGCGATGACGCCATCCATGGCGAGCTACTTGAATGTGTTCGTGGCCGGGGAACTCGATGCGATCGAGATGAGGAGCGACGGCGTTCAGCACCGTGTCATTGCGACGAAAGGAAAAGCGCCGATGGGCCAATATGCTCTCGCCAGTTCGGCGCAGATTCTTCGGTATTACAACGACTACTTCGGGGTCGCCTATCCGTTGCCCAAAGTTGATCAAATCGCAGTCCCCGGCGGCTTTGGGGGCGCGATGGAAAACTGGGGCGGCATTACCTATTACGAGTCGGCGCTCTTGTTCGATCCGGAACGATCCTCGCAAAAGACGAAGCAAAATATTTTCGAAGTGATCGCGCACGAAACCGCGCACCAGTGGTTTGGCGATCTGGTCACGATGGCGTGGTGGGACAACCTTTGGTTGAATGAAGGTTTCGCTTCGTGGATGGGCAGCAAGTGCACCGCGCACTTCAATCCCGAATGGGAAGTCTGGCAACGCAGAACGGTTCCTCGCGATCCGTCACGGCGCCAGGGCATTGCGAAGGAGGTGGCGATGGAAGGAGACGCGCGATCGACCACGCACCCGATTCAGCAAACAATCAACACTGAAGCCGAGGCAAACAGCGCTTTCGATGACATTACTTATCGGAAGGGAATGTCGCTCATCCGAATGCTGGAGAGCTTTCTCGGCGAAAATGTTTTTCGTGATGGAATTCGGAAATATGTTGCAGCTCACAAATTTTCAAATTCAACGACAGAAGATCTCTGGTCGGCTCTAGCCGATTCCTCGGGGAAACCGGTCGGTGAGATCGCTGCCCCATGGACGCAGCAGCCGGGATTTCCAATCGTGAAAGTGCAGCGGGAAGCCGGTGGAAAAGCGACGCTGACGCAGGAGCGGTTTACGGTGAATTTCCCTGACGCCCCGGCCTTGCAGTGGAAAATTCCGGTCACCTACGAAGTGGTCGGCTCGCCCAAGGTCGAGAGCTTTTTGATGACGACGGAAAAAGCGGCGCTTCCGGGCACGCCACCGAATTCCATCGTCAAACTCAATGTGGAAGGCGCGGGAAACTATCGGGTGCAGTACGACGAAGGCTGCTGGAAATCGCTTCTGGCTGACCTCGCGAAGTTGAGCGCGCCGGATCGCGTGAACTTGCTTTCCGATGCCTGGGCGCTCGTTCAGGCAAGACGCGCGCCGTTTTCACATTACGCCGAGCTCATCGCAAAGCTTCCTCCGTCCGACGATCTCGCGGAGCGCGAGCAGATTATCAACGTGTTCGACTTCGTTAATCGCCTGCTCGCCGGAGAGCCGCGACGCGAGGAGTTTCAGAAGTATGCGCGATCGGTGTTGCGTCCGACATTTGATCAGCTTGGTTGGGAAGCGAAAAGTGCCGAGGCGCCGCGTGCAGCGGCGTTGCGCACGAGTCTCATCAACGCGCTCGGTGATTTGAACGATCAGGAGATCGTGGACGGTTGCCGCGAGCGGTTCCAAAAATTCGTCTCGAATCCCTCATCCCTCGCCCCTGACCTGCGTCCTTCGGTGCTGGCGGTGGTCGGCCGATACGCTGATGACTCGACCGCAAACATTTTGCACGAGCTCGGAAGGAAAACGACCAGCACTGAAGAGAAGCAAAATTACTATGACGCGCTCGCGAGCGCGCTAGATCCAAAGATCGCAGCACGCACGCTCGAGATTTCACTTGGCTCCGAGTTGCCGACAAGCCGCGCGTTGTTCCTCGTTTCGAAAATTGCGCGGCAGAGCGAGCATCCAGAGGTCGTTTGGGATTTCGCGAAATCGCACATGAAGCCGTTACTCGCGAAATCGGATGCGCTCGGTGCGAATAGTTTTGCACCTAGTCTGTTTACCTTCTTCTCGGACGTCGCCCGTGTCGCCGAGTTACAAAACTACGCGAAATCTGATCTTCCACCCGCAGCTGCGAAAGAAGTAGCGAAGGCGGTCGACGAGCTGACGTTCCGGGCCGAGTTCAAGTCCCGCCTCCTCGAGCAAATGAGCGAGGCGCTAAAGCCTCATTAGCTCAGGGCTCGGACGGAATCGAGGGGGCGACCGCGGCGGCGTCCCGTTCACGAATAAGCGTTTTAGCGTACTGCCAGCCAGCGAGAGCGCGACTGAGGAGGAAGAACGCGATCACGCCGGTCCAGATCGATTGCCAAAATAGCGCAAGCGCGGCAAGCGCCGCGCCGCCAATTAATCCGACGACGCATGCGATCTGGAGGCTGCGTATTTCGCCCAGTGGGTACCAGAGAAGCGCTCGTAGGATCTGGCCGCCATCAAGTGGATAAATGGGCAGCATGTTAAAGATTAAGAGCCCGTAGTTGATAATGCGAATGATCGCAATCAAGCGGAAGACATCAGGCGAGGAGTAGATCCACCCTGCGTTACGAGCGAAGAGCATCGCGAGCTCGAACACTGGAACGAGCGCGAGATTGACGAGAGGTCCCGCGGCAAGGCTCCAGAGCATCGCGCCGGGGCGCCGCGGCGGATTCACGAAAGCGATGCCGCCCAGCGGCCACAAGACAATGTGATCCGCGTACCCGCCGGTTTGCCTGCAGGCGAGCGCGTGTCCGAATTCATGCATCAGCACCATCGCAAACAGCGCGATGTATTCATAAAGTGCAAAAATCGGCGAGCGATAATCGTGCGAGCGCGCCGTGAGTTGATATGCGGCGACGAGGAACCAGGAGAAATGCAGGTAAACCTGGATACCGGCGAATCGGAAGAGACGGATGGCGCCGCTTTGCATGATAGGAGATCGAGAAATCGGAAACAGTTTTGCCGTCGTTCGCGGTGCTGGAGTCATTCTACTCCGAAAAGACGCGAAGCGGAAATGAGCGGCGAAGCTACAGCCGCGCTTTGCCGCCCTAGACGATCAAAGTTTCTCTTCGCTCGGCCGGTCGGGTTGCAGGAGCAGCCGCATCGGCATCATCGATGATTCGTAGAATCCATATCGCTTAAACAGACTTTGCGAACGCAGCTCCGGGCGATCCGTCAGGAGCGTGATGCGAAGGAAGTTTTTCTGCTTCGCGAAGTTGATCGCGTATTCCAGCAGCATCGATCCGTATCCTTTGCCCTGATAAGTGTCATGAACGACCAAGTCTTCCAACACGACTACGAAACCGCCTTCCGCGGTGCTGATCGTGAAAAGCAGATTAATCATACCGACAATTGTCCGGTCGCGGCGCAAGACAAAAACGCGGCCGCGGTTCGGCTCCTCAAATATCAATCGCAGACCGTGCAGCTGCTTTTTTTTGTCCGGACGGAAATCACTTTCCTGAGTAAAGAGTTCGCCGAGGAGGCCGGAAAGCTCGTCGAGATCTTCGAAGGTTGCGGGCTCGATTACGACGTCGCTCATGGAAGAGCTGTTATTTCACAAAGCGCCGCCGCTGGCAATCCGCATGTCGATTCCGCGTCGACGAGCGACGCATGGCGTTCCGTTGACAAACTGAGTCGCGCTCATAGAGTAGCCGCCTTCATCCGACCCAAAAGTGGCTAACTCATGAAACGGACCTTACAACGCTCGAAACGCACGCGCAAAAATCAGCACGGTTTTCGCGCGCGGATGAGCACGAAAGGCGGGCGCGCCACCCTTGCACGCCGCCGCCAGCGGGGCCGTAAACGTCTCCTGCC
>JBDUAZ010000118.1:0-6129 GCA_040004385.1 Chthoniobacterales bacterium
GCCACCGGCGAGGTTTGTTTTCGCGACGATCTCATCTTCAACGATCAAAGCCCTGATGCGCTCGATCGTTGCAAAATCGATGTCAGCGATCTGCTGCGCATGAAGCCACGCGCGGATCGTGCGCCGCTGCAACGCGATCGGTTGCACGCGCAACGTCGCGACCGGTAACTCCGCCGCTTCGCACATCTCCTCGTCGACCGCGTCCGCCAGCCATGCCTCCTCTTCGGCCGCAATTGCCGCCGCACGCCAGAGACTCATCCGCACATTTCGACCGAGCTGTCTTTCGATGTAGGGCAGAATGCGGTGACGCAATCGATTCCGCATCGGCCCGAGACTGGCGTTCGTTTTATCTTCGCGAAATCGAAGCGCATGCGCGCGGACATAGCGATCGATATCATCGCGCCAAATTCCAAGTAGCGGCCGGGCGACTGTCAGCTCGAGGCGACCGATACGATGCATCGCTAATTCGCGAATCCCGGCAAACCCAGCGGGGCCGGCACCGCGGAGTAGATTGAAAAGGAAGGTTTCGACGAGATCGTCGGCGTGGTGGGCGAGAAATATTGTGCGGCAACGACGACGGCGGGCCACCTTCGCAAAAAACTCGTAGCGCGCGGATCGAGCGGCAGTTTCCGTCGAGATTTTTTCACGGCGAGCAAGTTTCTGCACATCGACCGATCCCATCTCGGTGACGAGCTCGTATTTACGAGCGAGTCGAACCACAAAATTCGCGTCCTGAGGACTGGCACTGCGCAGACGATGATCGAGGTGGCAGACCACGAGCTTCCGATAGCCGCGCGTGAGAAGCCAATGCAGCAGCGCGACCGAATCGCGGCCCCCGGAGACGCCAATGAGATAGCGGCCGCTGATCGGGAGCCGATCGAGAACGTCGGAGTTCCAGTCAGAGCCGGCTTGTGTGGGTCGCCACATTCTTTCCTCCCTAAGGGTAGAGGCGCTGGTGTCAACCGCCCAGAGAACAATCGGCTGTTTCCCACCGCCAACAGCTCCGTCGTAGGAGGCGTTTGACAATGAATGAACGTTCATTCATTGTTACGCCCCGTTAAACGCCTACCGTGAAGACAGAAACTCCGCCTCCAGCCGATCGCCGCAGCCAGATCCTCACCGCGGCGATGGTTTCCTTTGCAAAATCCGGCTTTCACCAGACCAGCATGCAGGACATTAGCGAAGAGGCTGGGATCAGCGTCGGCCTGATTTATCGCTATTTTGAAAGCAAAGACGCGGTAATCGCCGCGATCGCTGAGGAGCATAAACGGGACCTTGGCAATTTGCTCGAGCGCGCCCGTCAGGCGCCCACGTTGCTCGACTCGCTCGAGATTTTGTTCACGGCGCACTGCTGCGAGAATGCACCTCAGATCCACTCCGCGTTCGTAGTCGATTTATATGCCGAAGCTGGCCGCAATCCGCGCATCGCGAATTTAATTCAGGATGTGCTGGCAACTGGAATGGCTGGCGTCACCGAGGTGATAGCTCGTTCGCCGGAGATGCGCGATTTGCCACACGGCCTGAAGCCACACGAGATGACCGAGCTGATTTTCGCCACCGCACGCGGCACTCTGATGCGGGATCTTCTCGAACCGACCGATATCGCGCCTGCCGAGCGCCGCGAGCGACAGTTGAAAGTCGTCCGCAACTTGTGGCGACTGCTTTTCGAACATGCAAACGAACCTGCTCTCTCGTAAATCTCCCAGCTCTGCACCCGCAGCACCGCCGCCGCGAAAACGCGTTCGCGGCGCCGTGTTCAAAGTGATCCTCGGCTTGCTCGCCGTCTTTCTCGTCGTCGGTGGGATCAAGGTTTCGCAGATCATGACACTGATCTCGACGAGCAAGAAAATGGTGCCGCCACCGACGACAGTGACGAGCGCGGCCGTGAAGCAGGCGGATTGGCAGCCAATCCTGACCGCAGTCGGATCGATCACACCTGTTCAGGGCGCGACGATCAGCGCGGAACTCGCAGGCACCGTGGCCAACATTGGATTTCAATCCGGCACGCAAGTGAAAAAAGGTGATGTCCTCTTGAAACTGGACGCGTCGGCCGAAGAGGCTCAACTCCGGGCCGCCCAGGCTGATGCCCAATTGGCAAAGAACGACCTCGATCGCGCGCGTGACCTCGCGGGGCGCAAAGTGATTTCCAAAGCTGAACTCGATGGCGCGCAGGCAAAATTCGATCAAAAGAAGGCGGCGGTCGATAACGTGCAGTCTGTCATCGACAAAAAACAAATCCGCGCGCCCTTCGATGGCGCGGCCGGCATTCGCGCCGTCAACCCTGGTCAGATGGTAAAGGTGGGCGACCCGCTCGTTTCGCTCCAGGCGCTCGACCGCGTTTTCGTCGATTTCTCTCTGCCACAGCAACAACTTGCGGACGTTCAGGCCGATCTGCCGGTGAAGGTAACCACGGATGCCATCGCGGGGCGCGAGTTCGACGGCAAGCTCACCGCTGTGAACTCCGCGATCGACTCGTCAACCCGGAGTGTTTCCCTGCAAGCGACGCTTGATAATGCTGACCACGCACTCCGCGCTGGAATGTTCGCTCGCGTGCAGGTCTTGCTGCCGCAAAAGAAGGCGACGCTTTACATCCCCGCAACTGCGGTTTCCTACGCGCCCTACGGCAACTCAGTTTACATCATCGAGAAGAAGCATGACGACAAAACGGGCAAAGACTCGCTCGTGCTACGTCAGCAATTCATTCGCACCGGCGAGACCCGCGGCGATTTCGTCGCTGTCACCGATGGCTTGAAAGTTGGGGACGAGATAGTGAGCACCGGCGTGTTCAAGCTGCGCAACGGGATGGACATCGTGGTCGACAACAAACTCGCTCCCAAGCCGGAGATCGCACCCAAGCCTAACGACACATGAGCCGCAATTACCAGTTTGGAGGGGCGACCTCTGTGTCGTCCCAACTGGCGGACGCGACGGAGCGCGTCCCCCGCATGGCTAAATGAAAACGTTTACCGATCTTTTCATCCGGCGACCGGTGCTCGCACTTGTCGTCAGCCTCGTCATCGTGATCGCGGGCGCGCAGGCGATTTCGTCGCTCAATGTTCGCCAATACCCGAAGAGCGATATCGCGACGGTCACCGTCTCGACCGTTTACGTCGGCGCGAGTGCTGAGCTGGTCCGCGGATTCATCACGACGCCGCTGGAGCGCGCGATCGCCGCCGCCGATGGCATCGATTACATCCAATCGCAAAGCTCGCAGAGCCGCTCCACGATCACGGCGCGGCTCAAGCTGAATTACGATTCGAACAAAGCGCTCTCGGAGATCAGCTCAAAGGTCAATCAGGTGCGCGGCGACTTGCCGCCCGAAGCCGAGATTCCGGTGATTAATATTGAGTCCGCCGATTCGCGCTTTGCGTCGTGTTATCTCAGCTTCAGGTCGGACATTCTGCAGGCAAACGAGATCACCGATTACCTGAATCGCGTGGTCCAGCCGCGGCTGACCGCGCTCGGCGGTGTGCAGCGTGCGGAAATTCTCGGCGGCCGCACATTCGCGATGCGCATCTGGCTAAAGCCGGAGCAGATGGCCGCGTTGAATGTCAGCCCGGCGCAGGTGCGAAAGGCGCTCGCAGCGAACAACTATTTGTCCGCCGTCGGCAGCACGAAAGGCTCGCTCGTTCAGGTCGATCTGACCGCGAACACCGACTTACATACGGTCGATGATTTCAAGAACCTCGTCGTGCGTGAGGAAAAAGGGGCACTCGTTAGGCTGGGGGACCTCGCGGACGTCGTGCTTGGCGCGGAAGATTATAACACCGAGGTTCGTTTCTCCGGACAGCGCGCCGTCTTCATGGGCATCTTCGTTTTGCCGAACGCGAACTCGATCGATGTCGTAAAACGCGTGCGCACAGAGATGGCACAAATCCAGCGCGAGCTCCCGACCGGCATGCAGGGTGGCATCGCCTACGACGGTACCGCTTATATCAACACCGCGATCCACGACGTCTTCAAGACCCTCGCCGAGACGCTTTTCATCGTTTGTGTCGTCATCTTCCTTTTCCTCGGCTCGTGGCGTTCCACGCTGATTCCGATTATTGCGATTCCGATTTCGCTCATCGGTGCCGTCTTCCTCATGCAGGTCTTCGGTTTCACAGTGAATTTGCTCACGCTCCTCGCCGTCGTGCTTTCCGTCGGTCTCGTCGTCGATGATGCGATCGTCGTGGTCGAGAACGTCGAACGGCATCTCCGCGAGGGATTGACTCCGGTGAATGCGGCGCTGGTCGGCGCACGCGAGCTCGTGGGCCCGATTATCGCAATGACTATTACGCTCGCCGCCGTTTACATTCCGGTTGGAATTCAGGGTGGGCTCACGGGAACATTGTTTCGCGAATTCGCTTTCACGCTAGCCGGGGCGGTCACGATCTCCGGGGTCGTGGCGCTCACGCTCTCGCCGGTCATGACGGCGAAGCTGCTTCGGGCCGGCGACGAGGAGCGCGGTTTCACAGGCAAGGTCAATCACACGTTTGACCGACTCCGCGACTGGTACGGCCGCACGCTCGATGCGACGTTGCAGGTGCGACCGGCAGTCTACACCGCATGGATCGGTCTTACGATTTTCGCGGTCATTTTCTTGAAAATGTCGATGTCGGCAAAGGAACTCGCGCCGACGGAGGACCAGGGCGTCATCTTTGGCATCGTCGACGCGCCGGCGAACGCCACGATCGAGCAGACCTCGAGTTATGCCGACGCCGCGGGTAAAATCTTCATGGGTTTCCCGCAGACGAACTTCGTTTTTCAGATCACGTTCCCGAGCAACGGTTTCGGCGGCATGGTGCTGAAGCCGTGGGACGAACGCAAAGAAACTGCGTTCCAACTCCTGCCGCAGGTGCAGGCAAAACTCGGCACGGTTCCCGGTATTCAGATGTTCCCCGTGATGCCGCCGGCGCTTCCTGGTGGCGGCCAATTTCCAGTCGAATTCGTTCTCCTTTCTACGGAAGAGCCCGAGCGAATGATTGAGTTCGCGAAGCAACTACAGATGACCGCAATGAAAAGCGGCAGCTTTTATTTTCCGCCGATCATCGACACGAAAATCGACCAACCCCAAGCCGAGATTGTCATCGATCACGACAAAGTCGCCGCGCTTGGGCTTAATTTGCAGGGCATTGGCGCGGACGTTTCGGCAGCGGTCGGAGGCAATTTTGTCAACCGCTTCAACATCGCCGGGCGTGCATACAAAGTGATCCCCCAGCTCAAACGCGTCGATCGACTCAATCCCGATCAGTTGAAGGATATTTACGTTACCGGACCCGACAATAAGCTCATCCCGCTCAGCACAGTTGCGACAATCCAACAAAAGACCGTACCGCGTTCGTTGAATCGCATGCAACAACTGAACGCCGTTACGATCAGCGGTTTGTCAGGCTTGCCGACAGACCAGGCGCTCAAGCTTCTCGAAGACGAAGCGGCGAAGATTTTGCCGAAAGGTTACTCTATTGATTATACCGGCGAATCGCGCCAGCTACGCGTGGAAGGCGACAAGTTCCTGCCGGCATTCGGCCTCGCCGTGGTTATGATTTTTCTCGTGCTCGCGGCGCAGTTTAACAGCTTCCGCGACCCGCTCATCATCCTCTTGGGGTCCGTGCCGCTCGCGATGTTCGGCGCGCTCATCTTTACGTTCCTGAAAATGCCGAACCCAAACATCCCATTCTTCACCAATGGATGGACAACCACGATGAACATCTACTCGCAGGTGGGGCTGGTCACGCTCGTCGGACTGATTTCAAAGAACGGCATTCTCATTGTCGAGTTCGCGAACAAGATGCAGCAAAGCGGCCTTAGTAAGATCGCGGCGGTCGCAGAGGCCGCGCGCGTGCGTCTCCGGCCGATTCTCATGACAACGATCGCAACGGTCGCTGGCCACATGCCCCTTGTCTTCGTCACTGGCGCGGGCGCAAAGGCGCGAAACTCAATCGGGCTCGTGCTCGTCGGCGGGATGACTATCGGGACCATCTTTACTCTCTTCATCGTGCCGTCGCTATATGTCCTCATCGCGAAAACGCATCACGAAGGTCGCGAAGAACCTGACGCCGCGCCTGAGCCCTCCGATGAGGAAGTGCCTGAGCTGAAACCGGACTTTGCGGAGCCGGCAATGGCTCGCGAACGCAACGACGGCCACGG
>JBDUAZ010000053.1:0-20516 GCA_040004385.1 Chthoniobacterales bacterium
CCGCTGTCGTGTCCGAGAAATAGGGAACAACGTTCGATGATTGCTGCGAGGTGCGGCAATGGCAAATGCGTCGCGTAACGCACCGATTTGCCACACCAGCAATCTTGCAGATACGCGAGCTGATCGCGGTCGGCCTCGCCGGTTACGGTAATAATGGATGAGATACATCGCGAATCGAGCAATGCCGACCCGAGAGTGGACCACTTTGCGACTGGCCAATTCTTCGTCGGGCTGCCGCTTCCGGGGTGAATCGCCGCGATCGGGCCGGGCAGCTCTGCAACGTAGCTTTGAGCTACGACGCGGTCCTCTTCCGAAGGATATAGCTGTGCCGAGAAATCGGTGACTGTCACCCCGATCACGCGGAGCGCACGGGCGAGCTGCGCGGCTGCGTGTCTTTTGTCCGAGTCCAGTGCACGCGGCACGGCAGCGATGTAGTTCCGGACGCCACATCGCTTGATGTTTTGCTCGAAAGTTTTGTCTAGATCCGATAGAAAACTGAGAACGAGATCGAAACCCTCAAAATAGTCGACGACGGTTTTCGGTAGCTCGCTTTCTGGTGTGAAAAGCCGCGCCAGAGATGCGTCGTCGATTGAGCGAGTGACATCGGCGTAAAAGCGATGGTCCGCGAGCGCGATGATCTGTTTGTGGCCGAGAATCTCGACGTGCGCGATGGGAAACCGTTCGCGCAGCGCGCGTATCGCCGGCAGGGTCAGGACGAAATCGCCAATCGCGCCGCCGCGGATCACGAGAATCCGCTGCATGCGGGTGAAATTAATAACGCGTCAAGGCGAAGCCGAGAATCGACGCGCCGTAAATAACTGCGATCGCGTGCACCATTCGCCACCGCGCAGGGGCACGCGTGCTCCAGCCGATCTGGTCGCGTAAAAGGTATGGCATCGTCACCCAGAAAAGGCCAGCAACGATCAGAATATAAGCGAGCACAGTGACGAGAAGCCGACTTGTCTCGTAACGAAAGAACGCGGCTTCGAGGAGCGGTTCGGCCGCAAACAAAAACAAGATACCGAGCGCGCGGACGGCGAGGAACTCATCGACGAATCGCAGGACAAGAAAAAAGCCGATCGGCAATGCGACGAGGAGCGGGCGCCGGAAGCTCGAGAATTCGCCCATTTCCATGGTAGCGAGCATCCAAAAGCTCCAAAGCAAATCGACCGTCAAGATGACGACGCCGGCAACTTTTGAACGCGGCAGGCTTGAGGCGAAACGGCGCAGCGGTTCGGGCTTGATCAGACCGGCGAAACCGAAAAGCAGAAGAAGCGCTCCTGAAATGATACCGGCGGTTTGCAACGGAAGGTGATAAATCATCGCGAAAATCGAGCGTCAGATTTGCACGAGCGGCGTGCCATACAAGCTGAATCCGTTCGCCTGCGTAACGCGGATGTTGACGAGCTTGCTGGCCAGACTCCCGTCGCCTTCGAAAACCACAATCTTGTTCGTGCGCGTGCGGCCCATTAATCGCCTTGCATTCGTACGGCTCGGTCCTTCGCACAAAATTTCCACGTCCCGGCCAACGAGGCGTTCGTTTGCGCGATGCGCTGATTGATCGACAACGCGCAGGAGATCGTGATTTCGCTCTTCCTTCAGTTGCTCGGAAACCTGCGGCGTCATTTTCGCTGCGGGCGTTTCGGCGCGCGTGGAATAGCGGAAGATAAACGCGTTATCGAACTGGATATGCTGCGCGAGGGCGCGGGTCTGCTCGTAATCCGATATCTCCTCGCCCGGAAAACCGACGATGATATCCGTGGTCAGCGCGATTCCCGAGCGAATGCTCCGGATCCGTTCGACCAGCGCGAGATATTTCTCCGCCGTGTACGTCCGATGCATCGCCTTGAGAATTCGGTTTGAACCAGATTGGAGCGGGAGATGGATGTGTTCCGCGAGCTTCGGCAAATCGACAAACGCCTGCAGCAAATCGTCACGAAAACCGATGGGGTGGGGAGACGTGAAACGCAGGCGTTCGAGACCGTCGATCGCATGCACCGCGGTAAGCAATTGCACAAACGGACTTTTGCCAGCGACTTTCGGGAACTCATGCCGTCCGTATAGATTTACGATCTGGCCGAGCAGCGTTACCTCTTTCACGCCTTGCGAGACGAGGCCGCGCACCTCGCTGACGATTTCGTCGATCGCTCGGCTGCGCTCAGCGCCGCGCGTCCGTGGCACGATGCAAAAGGTGCAGTGCATATTACAGCCCTGCATGATCGAAACAAACGCCGTCGCCTGGCGCGGAGTCACGTGTTGATTTCGAATGGTTTCCTGCGAGTTCGCTTCTTCTTCAGTGTCGGTGATCGAGAAGCGGAGATCGTCCATTCGTCGCGCCCGTTTACGCTCAACCAAATCGTCCACGTAGTCCGCCACGCGATGAAACTTCTGCGTTCCGACGACAAGATCGAGGTGCGGCAAACCGTTTAATAGCGCCGAACCGCGCGCCTGCGCCATGCAGCCAAGAAATCCGAAGACTACTTCGGGCCGGCGCTTCGCGAGCTGGCCGAGCATTCCCATTTTACCGAGCGCTTTCTGGTCCGCCATATCGCGCACGCTGCAGGTGTTGAGCAGCACGACATCGGCCTCAGCTTCGTGTGCGACCGGCTCGTAGCCCCGCGCGATCAACGAGTGCGCGACCTGTTGCGAGTCCCGTTCGTTCATCTGGCAGCCGTAGGTCTTGATGAAAAACTTCGGCATCGCGGAGCGAAAGTGTTGCACAGGGTTATCGATCGCGCCATGCCGCTGTCGATTATCCACTTTCCATCGTTCCCTCTTCGGTTTTAATCGTTGTCGACATGGATAAAGGGGCGGCAGCAATCGGAATTATCGGCGGAAGTGGATTGTATCAAATGGAGGGCGTTGCCGACGCGACGGAACATCAGATCGACACACCGTTTGGAGCGCCCTCAGATGCGTTGATCGGTGGGCAAATCAACGGTCGTCAGGTTTATTTCCTCCCTCGCCATGGCCGCGGCCATCGTTTGCTGCCGCATGAACTAAACCATCGGGCGAACATTTACGCACTGCGTTCGCTCAACGTGCGATGGATCATTTGCGTTACGGCCGTCGGCAGCCTGCAGGAGAGATACGCGCCGCGCGACGTGCTGTTGCCATCGCAGTTTTACGACCGAACCAGTCGCGGACCAGATCACACCTTCTTCGGCGGCGGCATCGCGGCACACGTCACATTTGCGGAACCGATCAGCGCAAAGCTACGCGAAGTCCTCGCGAAAGCCGCTCTTGCCGCCGGCGTGAAGGTCCATAACGGCGGCACTTACGTGAACATGGACGGGCCTGCGTTTTCGACCCGAGCGGAATCCGAATTAAACCGACGGCACGGATTTGACGTGATCGGCATGACGAACCTGCCCGAGGCGAAACTTGCGCGCGAAGCCGAGATCGCACTCGCCACGATGGCGATGATTACGGATTACGATTGCTGGAAAGTGGAAGAGGAACCCGTCTCGGCGCAGACGGTTTTCGATCATTTACTCGCCAACGCTGAGATGGCGAAAAAGGTCCTCACGCACGCGATTCCGTTGATTCCAAAAATTCCGGATTGGCCGGAGCACTCGGCGCTTGATACTGCGTTGGTCACCGACAGAAAGCTATGGCCGGCGGCGACGGTGAAGAAGTTGGGAGCGATCCTGAGTCGATTTGGGGTGTAGTGAGGACCACCGCGAAACGCGGCGCGAGTGCTAGGGTTGCGTTCGATCGGCCTGGCGCGAGATAGCCTCACACAGATCGAGTATTTGCGCGTCGTGATGCGTTGCGGTCACGGTAATCCGGAGCCGCGCGGAGCCTTTTGCGACTGTCGGGTAGCGGATCGCCGGCACGAGAAAGCCCTTTTTCTGCAACGCGCGCGAGACATCAAGAGTGGCCTGTTCGTCGCCGATCAGCCACGGGTGGATAGCGCTGCCATTGCTGCTGGAAGTTGGGTGCGATGGATCGGGATCGATTGCAACCGAACGTGGCAAATTCGCGCGCAAAAACTGAATTCGTTCCCACAGCGACCGACGTCGCGCCTCGCCTTCCGCTGATGCGACGAATTCGACAGCCGCAAGCGCTGCGGCCGCAAGGGCCGCGGGCGGAGCCGTAGAGAAAATAAAGGGTCGCGCGCGATTCACGAGCCATTCGATCAGGCTGGCGGAGCCGCAAACGTATCCGCCGCTCACGCCAAGCGCCTTGCTCAACGTTCCCATCTGCGCATCGACCTCCGCTTCGACACCGAGGTCTGCGGCCAGACCGCGGCCATGAGCGCCGATCACGCCGATCGCGTGCGCTTCATCGAGGAGGAGGAGTGCGCCGAAGCGCTTCTTTAAATCGATCAGTTCGCGCAATGGCGCACGATCGCCGTCCATCGAGAAGACCGACTCCGTCACGATTACGACGCGACCATCGGGCCGTTCACGGCGTGCCCATTCCAGATGGCTTTCGAGCTTGCCGAGGTGATTGTGCGGGAACACGCGCAGCGTTGCGCCGCTTAACTTCGCGCCGTCGATGAGCGACGCGTGACATAACTTGTCCAGCACGACAACGTCCTGTTTTCGCGCCAGGGCGGGAATTGTGCCGATCGCAGTCGCATATCCGCTGCTGAAACAAATCGCGGCTGGCGTGCCCTTCCATTGCGCCAGCGCGTTCTCGAGCCGCACGTGCGGCGATTGCGTCCCGCTAATTAGTCGTGAGGCGCCAGCGCCGACGCCAAACTCCGCGATCGCCGCCGTCGCCGCCGCTCGAAGACGCTCGTCATTTGCGAGGCCAAGGTAATCGTTTGAGGAGAAGTTAACGAGCTCGCATCCGGCAATGCGAACTTGAGGGCCTTGTGCGGTACCGATCTCGCGAAGCGTCCGGTATAACGAGCGCGCGCGAAGCGCCGTGAGTTGCTCGTGAAACAAATCGCTCATCCGCGCCCGCTAAACCACTACATCGCGAGACCCCAGGTAAGAAGCGCCGAAGCGTCCTGCCACACGCCCGCCTTGCTGTCGCCGAGCACGACTGCGATCACGTCGCGCCCGGGACGCGTGCCACTCGCGATCAAACAATGGCCCGCGGCTTCCGTGTAGCCTGTTTTCATTCCGTTACAAAATGAGAGACGACGGAGGACTTTGTTCGTGTTTTCAAGCTCGCGCGTGCGTCCGTTGGCGTAACGGAAAACAAGGCGCGGCAAACACACGATCGAGCGGATAGTGGGATTCGCATAGGCGGCGCGTGCGATGACCGCGAGGTCGCGTGCGGTCGAATATTGTCCGGGAAGGGGGAGACCGTTCGGGTTCAGGAAAAACGAGTGACTCGCTCCGAGCTGCTGCGCCTTTGCATTCATTTTCTCGGCAAAGTTCTCTATGCTGCCGGCATTGTCGCGGGCAAGGCAGCGCGCGACATCGTTAGGACTTTTGACAAGGAGGGCGCGAAGCAGATCGAGGCGTCGATACGTTTCACCCGCTTTGATATTGAGCTTTACCGGCTCGGCGAATGTATCGACAGGTTGGACCGTTACCGCTTGATCGAGATAGCCCTCTTCGGCAACAACGAGGGCTGTCAGCAGTTTCTGCGTGCTCGCCGCGGGACGTGTCGCGTCCGCATTTTTCTCATATAAAATCTCACCCGTCCGGGCGTCGACCACCATCACGGCCAAAGCGCGCGTGGACGGCGGAATACGCGAGCCGGTGCCCGCGACTGGTAACGGTGTTTGCGGCGGTGGCGGTTCGGTGGCGTCGTCAGAATCCTCATCCGGCTTTGGCGCCCGTTTTGGTTTTGAAGCGTGCTTTTGCTTTTTTGCTTTTTTCGGCGCTTGAGACGCCTCAGAGTCCGCCTCTTCCGATGCCGCAGTTTCTTTTACAGGTCTGGCTTTACGGACTTCCGGCTCCGCACCGAGGTGGCACGGAATTGCCAAAACCGCCGCGCAAAACGTAATAAGGAGCCAGCGCGAAATTCTCATCGGGCGCAATTAGCGATAAATCTTCGAGCGGCGCAAGCAGGAGCGCCCCCCGCGAATACTAGACCTGTTTCCCTCGTTGAATCAGTTCGATCTCGTAGCCTTCCGGCGCATCGATGAATGCGATCGCGCCGCCGTCCCCATGCGGATGCGGACCATCCGATAATGGATAGCCTTTCGCGGCCGCGCGGGCGGCGAATTTGTCCATATCATCGACTTCGAAAGCGAGGTGCGTCAGGTCGGGGCCGACAACGATCGGACCGCTTTCGTCAAACTTGCATATCTCGATCTCTTCCTCGCTCTTGGGCGCTTTCAAAAAAACGAGCTGCGAACCCCGGCCGGAAGTATGGCGCCGAATTTCCTGCAAACCGAGGACGTCTCTGTAGAATGCGACAGTCTTTTCCAAATCCGAGACGCGATAGCGCGTGTGCAAAAGCTTTGTAACCATGAATTCCTTACTTGCGTCGGTTCCCCCTGGAATTCAAACCGGAACTCATCAGGTGGAGGCTAGTTTTCGGCGCGTAACTGTGATTGGTTAGGCGGAATGAAGCTGGTCATCGCTGCGACAGGGGCGAGCGGTACAATCTATCTGCAGCGATTACTCGAGCAGATCGATTGCGCCGCACATGAAGTTCACCTCGTGATAAGTGGACACGCCCGGCAGGTAGCGGCGCAGGAAGTGGAAGAATTGCGAATCCCACCTGGTATTTCTCAGCATGGCGAAAACGATCTCAACGTCCCGTTCGTCAGCGGCTCGGCGCGCTTTGACGCGATGGTTATCGTTCCATGTTCGATGGCGACACTCGGTCGCATCGCGTCTGGCTGCAGCGATTCGGCGCTACTTCGTGCGGCCGATGTGTTTTTGAAGGAACGGCGAAAGCTCATCCTGGTCCCGCGGGAAACACCATGGAGCCTGATTCACGCGCGAAATACCGTCACACTCCTGGAAGCGGGCGCGATTGTGCTGCCCGCGATTCCGTCGTACTACAGTCGCCCGAAATCCGTCAACGACGTCGCAGATACGGTGGTCTGGCGCATTCTCGATCAAATCGGCCTGCCGAATTCGCGTGCCTATCGCTGGAAGGATGACAGTTCGAAATAATTGATCATCCATTGAAAATCGAAGGCTGGTCCGGGCGCGTCCTGATCGAGATTGGTCTCGGAATATTTCGAATCTGGGCGCGCACGTTGCGATTCAAGGTAGAAGACCCCGGGAGCGTCGTCGCTGCGGCGCGAGACCAGCCATTTATCTTCGCCATTTGGCACAACCGCCTTTTGATGCTGCCGCCTGTTTTTGATCGATGTTTCCCAGGCCGGCGCAGTGTCGGCTTGATCAGCGCGAGCCGCGATGGCGACTTGGTCTCCATTCTCATCGAACGCTCCGGTTACGGCACCATCCGCGGCTCGACCTCGCGCAAATCCGTGATTGCTTTGCGTCAACTGGCCGACGCGCTCGCTGCCGGCATGAACGTTCTGATCACACCAGACGGTCCGCGCGGTCCCGTCTATGAGGCGAATCAAGGCATCATCTTTGTCGCGCAAAAATCCGGCGCCGCTGTCGTTCCGATGAACATGGAATTCTCGCGCGCCTGGCGATTGAAAAGCTGGGATCGATTTATGATACCGTGTCCGTTCTCGTCCGTCCGCGTGATTTTCGGCGGGCTGCATCACGTCCAGCCAACAAAAGACGTCGCGGAATTCGAAGCGGAGCGGTTGCGTTTACAGAACGCGATGTTGAGTATCGTAGAGGAAAAGTAGACCGACTGATCCGCGTCCTTCATTATGCCGAAAATAATCGATGGCCGCGCGACCGCCGATAAAGTCTACGCGGGGTTGCGGACTGAGATAGCGGCACTCAAAACAAAGGGCGTCGTGCCCGGCCTCGCGGTCATTCTTGTAGGGGACGATCCGCCCTCGCGTGCCTACGTGCGGTCGAAGGACAGAATGTGCCGCGAACTCAGTTTGCATTCGGTAAAACTGGAGCTGCCTGCGAGCATCACCGAACACGAATTACTTTCGCGCGTGCGCGAATTAAATGAGGACCCCACGATCCACGGAGTCCTGATACAATCGCCGCTCCCGAAACACATTGATGAGATGGCGATCGTGCGCGCGCTCTCGCCCGAAAAAGATGTCGATGGATTTCATCCTGCAAACGTCGCGAAGCTTGCCTTTGGCGACGGGACGGGATTTGTGCCATGCACACCGCTCGGTTGTCAGCGACTCCTCATCGAAAGCGGCGTTGAAATTTCCGGCGCGCACGTCGTCGTGCTCGGCCGCAGCATGATCGTCGGTAAACCTGTTGCGCTCCTCTTGATGCAAAAAGGGAACGGCGCGAATGCGACCGTAACCGTCGTCCATTCACGATCGCGAAACCTCGCGGAGATCACGCGCTCAGCGGACATTTTGATCGCGGCAATCGGACAGCCGAATTTCGTGAAAGCACAACATGTTCGCGAAGGCGTGGTCGTGATTGATGTCGGCATCAATCGCATCGACGACTCGACGAGCGAGCGCGGCTATAAGCTCGCGGGCGATGTCGCTTTTGAAGAAGTCGCGCCGAAAGCCTCACTGATCACGCCGGTTCCTGGCGGCGTCGGCCCGATGACAATCGCGATGTTGATGTCAAACACAGTGAAAGCGTGCCGGCTGCAAACGATCGCGCCGAGCTAGCAGACAATTTTCCGCGTGAGCGCGCGCAGAATCGCTGGTTGCAGTTTTGCGATCGTTATAATTGCTGACCCGAACCTTGGATGGAGTACGGCGAGCCGCGCAAGCCGGTTCACCCACAGGCGGCCGCGATAAAGCTCTGCATGCGCGCGCGCATACGATTGGGCGATTTGCTCCGCATTCGCGCCGCGAATGATCTGCGAAATCGCGTGTGCCGCGAGTTCCGCCGACTGGAGCGCGTAGGAAATTCCCTCGCCTGTAAATGGCTCCACGACGCGTGCTGCGTCGCCCACGAGAAAGAGCGCACGATGCGCCGGATGAATCGGCGCGCGCGTCAGTGGCGTGATCGTTCGCCATGCATGGTCGGGCGCAATTTGGAATCGCTCTTCGGCCCAGCGTCGAACACCAGGAATGCCACGTGCGGTGCTGACGAGGCAAAGATTCAATGCATTCTCATCAACTGGCGCCTGACCGGAATAACCTTCACGCAAGAACTGCAGAACGATGCGATCGCCAAAATGTGGCGGCAGCGGAATATGCGTTTGCAGCGCAACGCGCTCCTTTGCGATGCGTGGGAGCAAATTGCATAAGCGCGCAACCGTAGAATTCCGACCGTCCGCTGCGACGAGGATACGCGCTTGAAATTTATCTTCGCCGGCAGTGAGGTGCCACGCTCTCTCGCTATTCTTTGGCTCCGTCAATGCAGTGAGCGTCACGCTTTCGCGAACATCGGCGCCGAGTGCACGCGCGCGTTGAATAAGCATTTGGTCAAACAGGCTGCGTTTGACCGCGATCTCGGCGTCGGCGCCGGATGGAAGGGCGGCTCTGACAGATCGGCCGTCGATTCCGATAAACTCGACCGTGGCGAGTTTGCCGTGCGGCAGAGCCCGGACATGATCCGCGACACGCAGCCGGCGCAGCACCGGCCAAGAGGCAGGATTCAAACAATCGCCGCAGACCTTTTCGCGCGGAAAAATTTCGCGTTCGAGCACCAGCGTTCGTAGATCCGCTGCTGCGCAGAACGCCGCGCACGTCGCGCCGGCCGGGCCGCCTCCCACGATCGCCACATCGAACATCGTTGCTTATCCTTGTAGCATTGCTCCCGTAGAACGCACTTCTCACTCGCGCGTTCCATCGTAAATTTAGACGGACGCCATGGCCCCCGCTGCAAAAGAAAAACCGGATTTGACGAAGAAGGTGCACGAGGTGCCGCACAAGCCGGGGGTTTACCTGATGCGCGATCGTTTCAATCGCGTGATCTACGTCGGCAAGGCGCGCGATTTGCGGAAACGCGTGGGCTCATATTTCATGCCGTCAAAAATCACACAGGCGGACCTGAAAACGCGCGCGATGCTCGACGCGGTCTGGGATTTTGAAACACATACCGTCCAGAGCGAACCCGAATCGCTCCTGCTCGAAGGCAAGCTGATCAAGGAGTATCGTCCGCGTTACAATATTTCGTTCCGCGACGACAAGCGTTTCCTCGTGGTAAAAGTTGATCCGACGGAAGACTGGCCGCGGTTTCGGCTCGCGCGTTTTAAAAAGGACGATGGTGCGCGTTATTTCGGGCCCTATGCGCACGCGGGCGCGTTGCGTCAGACGCTTAATTTCATGCGCAAAAAATTTGGCGTGCTGACGTTTGGCCGCGGCTCGCCGACGGAGCGCGAATTGAAATCGGCGACGTATCAGGTGCCGATGCGATTGAGTGAAATCAACGCGGAGCAATATCGTGACCGCGTCGCCCAGGCATGTGATTTCCTGGAGGGCCATTCCCGAGAAATGATCAATGCAGTCGAAGAAGAGATGCAAAAAGCCGCCGAAAAGCTCGATTTCGAAAAAGCGGCGGAACTGCGAAACATGCTCGAGGATCTGCGCCGCACGACCAAGCCCATGCGGCGTTTCACGCGGCACAGCTTGCCTAGCGCGATCGACCCGGTCAGCGACGTGCAGGCTCTGGCCGATGCGCTTCAACTCCCAAGCGTCCCGACAGTAATGGAGTGTTTCGACATCTCAAACATCTCTACGACGCACGTGGTGGCGTCGATGGTTTGCTTCCGCAACGGCGTGCCGGATAAAGACAATTACCGGCGTTATCGCATTCGGACGGTGGCGGGGCAGGATGATTTTGCGAGCATGGCCGAAGTGGTTCGCCGCAGGTATTCGCGAGTGCTGCTGGAAGCGCGCGAGACGCACGGCGATGCTGCTGAGTTTTCACAGGAAAATCCTGCGGAAACCCTGGCGCGTGTAGTCGCTGCTGCCGAGCCGGCGGCAGTTAGGTTTGCACCGGTTCGTTTGCCGGATTTGATCATCGTCGATGGCGGAAAAGGCCAGCTCTCCTCTGCGTGTCGGGAATTGCAACGGCTGGGGTTACACGAGCTGCCGATCATCGGATTGGCCAAGGAGTTCGAGGAGATTTACCGGCCCGGCCGCGCGTTGCCGCTTCAGCTTCCACCCGATTCGGGGGCGTTGCGCTTATTGCAACGAATCCGCGACGAGGCTCATCGGTTCGCAAACACCTATCACCAACTGCTCATGAAAAAGCGCATCGGCGAAAGCATTCTCGACGATTGCCCGGGCGTGAGCCAGAACCGCAAGAATCTATTGCTGCGCAAATTCGGATCGGTCAGCCGCCTGCGAAAAGCGACCGTGCATGAGATCGCCTCGACCGAAGGAATCGGTGTGAAACTCGCGGAGGATGTGCATCGTTTTCTTGAGCGGCATTAACTGTGACTGCCGCCACAGGATCAGCCGTTACGCGCGAAATCGATAAACCCTTTCTCCGGCACAGTGCCGATCAATTTCACACGCACTTTGTCACCAACGTCGAGACCCGCCTCGCCGCGCACGACTCGTCCTTCGGCGGGCGGTTTCGAAATTCGAACGTAAGTCCCTTTAATAGACGCGCCGGTCACGATGCCTTCGAAGGTCTGGCCTACTCGATTGCCAAGAAACGTCGCAGCGGCGACTTTACGCATGAGACGCTCGATTTTACGCGCGGCGGCTGCGCGTTCATTGGAGCGGGCCGCGATCTGCTCGAGATCCTCGACCGAATACGGCGACGGCTGGTTGCCTACGGCCGCTTTGAGCAGTCGCTGCACGACGAGATCCGGGTAACGGCGGTTCGGGGCCGTCGAGTGCGTGTAGTCGTGGACAGCCAGTCCGAAATGTCCTTCGTTGTCATTCGCGTCGCGGACGACCACATATTCGGCCGGCCCGATCAGTTTGATAATCGCCAGCGACAGATCAGGAAATCGCGCCGGATCTTTTTGCCTCTGCGACTTGAGGAACTTGGCGAGCTCGACGGCGTCGGCAGTGTCAGGAAGTCGACCGCCATGCAGTGCTGCCAGCTCAACGATGCGAGGCCAGCGCTCAGGTGTGCGGACGATCCGCTGAAGCGACGACCAGCCTTTTTCTTCGAGGAATTTTGCGATCGAGCGGTTCGCTGCGATCATCAGATCTTCAATCAAATCACGCGCACGATTTTTCCGCTGCAGTTCGAGCGTCGCGATGTTCTGGCCGGTCATCACCGGATGCGGTTCTATTGATTCAAACTCCAGCGCGCCGGCCCGAAGGCGCTCGGTGTGGAGACGTTCCGTAGCTTCCCGTTGCAGTTGCAGCTGTTCGGCGAGGCCGGCGGTAGCAATCACTCTTGGTGGCGCGTTTCCGGTTTGTTCCATCCACGCGCCGACCGATTCATAGTCGAGCTTTGCGTGGTTACGCACGTCAGCGCTGCTGATTAACGCAGCGTCAATCGTGTCGTCAGCGTGCAACACGATCTCGAAAACTACTGCCGGCCTGTCCTGATCCGGGACGAGCGAACTGCGATCGTTCGAGAGCTGAGGCGGGAGCATGGGGAACGTCGCGACCCCGAGGTAAATCGAAAATCCGTTCTGCGCTGCGCGCTGATCGGCCGGCGATCCCTTCGGCACAAACGCGTCGACGTCCGCAATGCCGATCGAGATCCGCATTTCGTCGTTGCCCTCTCGCTTGACGAACTCAATCTGGTCGAGGTCGCGCGATGTCGGATTATCGATCGACGACCAAAGGAGGTCACGCAGATCGCGCTGTTCCGGCGGGCTAGGAGCAACCGGCGCGGCTGCCTGCGCGAGCACATCGGGCGCGAAGTCCGGGTCGAATCCGGCTTCGAGCATTGCGCGGCGTGCGATCCCAGCGAGGTCGACGTGTTGTGGTGCGGAGGAGCCCATTGCCAGACTGATTCGCGCGCCGGGCGGATTTCCGCTTGTGGAGGCATCAAGCGTCACGAAATTGCGCCGGTGATTTTCCGTGGATCCTTCCTGCTTTGCTGCGTGCCACTGCTCTGCACATTTGCGCTACGAAGCCTTGCGCAGCAGTCGCAGGATTCCACGCCCGTTCCCGCAGAATCGACGTTCGACGAGAACATCGTGCCAACGTTTGAAACACAAAAGCTGGCGCGCGCTTACGTTCTCGATATTCCTGCGCCGCGCGGCCAGATCGTTGACCGCACCGGCGCGCCACTCGCGCAAAACCGACTCAGCTACAATCTCGCGATTTCTTTTCCTGCTCCGCTCGATTTTTCAGACGAGCAGATACTGAGTTTCGCGCGAGAGAAGATCCAACTAGCCGAGAGAATTCTCGGCAATCCGCTCCGGATCTCCGACGACCTGATCAAGCGTCATTACCGCAATCGCGGGATTCTGCCGTTCGAGATCGCGCAAAATCTTAGTGCGAAAGAGTACGACGACATCAAAGGCCGTTTGCCGTCCGGCATGACGGTGCGGCCGATTTATGTCCGCACCTATCCGAACGGCAAAACCGCGGGGCAGATTGTCGGTTACGCCGGCAAAACCGGTCGGAATCCCGACGGAATCATCGACAATCATGAGGTGCTCTGGCCGGAAACGGAAGGGCGCGAAGGCCTTGAACAAACGTTTAATCAGGTGCTCACCGGCCAGCGCGGACAATACAAAATCACCTTCGATAAGGACGGACATAAGACGTCGGAGAAAATCACGACGCCGCCGGTTCCGGGACACACCGTCGTTACGACAATCGATCTGCACTTGCAGGAACTCGCGGAGAAAGCGCTCGAGGCGAAAGCAAAAAAGGGCGCGATCGTCATCGTCGATCCAAATAACGGGGACATTCTCGCGATGGCCTCCTGGCCAACCTACAATCCGAACGTCTTCACGCCGACGATCTCAACGGAGCGATTCAAAGCGCTCCAGGACGATCCCGATATTCCGCTATTACCGCGCGCATTTCGATCTTCCTATCCGCCTGGTTCGACATTTAAAGTTGCGGTCGGGATTGCGGCGTTGGAGAGCGGCGCGGTCCAGGCGGACGATCGATTCGACTGCGTGCCGGCGATACAGATCGGCAACCTGACATTTCACAACTGGAAGAAAACGGGGCGCGGCGAGTTGAATTTCGTGCAGGCGCTGACGGAATCGTGCGACACCTGGTTTTATCAGGTCGGCATCAAGACGGGTGCAGAACCGATTTTGGAATGGGCGCAGAAACTCGGCTTTGGCGCGAAGTGCGGCATTCCGCTGCATGGGGAAGTCGAAGGGCGATTGCCTAACGACCAGTACATGAAGGCGACGCACGGCCGAAAATTATTGAATGGCGACATCGCCAACCTCTCGATCGGCCAGGGCGATACGCAGGTGACGCCGCTGCAGATGGCACAGGCGATGGCGATCATCGCGAACGGCGGGACGTTTTATCAAACGCGGCTCGTGCAGCAGGTGCAGAGCGTCGAAAACGAAATCGTGACCGCGTTCCAAGTGCGCGCGAAACGGACGCTCGATGCTTCGCCCACCACGATGGAACAGTTACGAACGGGAATGATCGACGTCGTAAACGGTTCCGCGGGAACAGCACATCAAGCGCGTCTCGATAACGTGGAGGTCGCGGGCAAAACCGGGACCGCGCAATGGGGGCCGAAGAGCAAGGAACGGACGGCAGCGTGGTTTGCCGGGTTCGCACCGGCGGACCACGCGCAGTTCGCGTTCGCGGCGCTTTACGAGGGAGATGTCGGCAGCAAAGTCCACGGCGGCTCCGCGGCGGCGCCGATGATCGGGAAAATCCTGAAAGAAGTTTACAAGACCGCGCCGAACGGAAACGGCCGGACACGTACTCGCGCGGCGCCGGAGGAAACGCCGGAAGGCGAACGAGATGAAGACGATTCCGATTGAGCTTCGGCTTTAAGCTGCGCCAGCTTCCGCCAGTTCCATTGTCCCTTTGAACTTCGGCTCTTCCCGCTCGACGCCAAAGTTGTCGTCATAGAGTTCGTCAATTTTCGTCATCTCGTCGCCCGTGAGAGCCGGACAGTCGGGCGCTTTCGCAAACTCGATAAGCTGCGCTTCCTCGTAGATGTTCGGAAGCGTCGATGCCACGCGATCGTCGGAAAGCAGCCACTGGAGCGCCGCCTGGCCGAGCGATCGCTCTGAGTTTTCGAGGAATCTGAGACGGTCGATTTTCTTCACGCCATTCAACAGCCAACTGCGCGGACGGTGGTTCCGATGATCGTTAGGCGGGAACACGGTTTCAGCGGTGTATTTGCCTTCGAGCATGCCGGATGAATGCGTCACGCGGATAAGGAACATGGTATCCCTGGCCGCTTCGGTGGCAGAGTTGTGCATCGCACGCCCAGGATGTTGTTCCAGCACGTTGTAAATGTGCTGAAGGCTGGTGATGTTCCGTTCGCGAATACAATTCACCCCCTCGTAGAGCCAGCCGATCGCGGGTCCGAGCGCAATCCCGTAATACCGGATTTTGCCGCTGCTCTTTAACTTCTCGAGCGTGTTCCAGACGGCGTCGTCGTAGACCTGTTCCATCCGGATGTTGTGCAGCTGCAGGAGATCAATCCGATCGGTTTTGAGACGTTTCAGCGCGGAATCGGTCGCGCGTGTAATGGCATCCGGCGAGAAATCCTGCGGAATTTCACGCTGACCACGGCCGCGCGTTTCGCCATGGGTCACGAAGTCGTAGCCAACCTTCGTCGCGATCACGATCTCATCGCGATTTTTTGGGAACGCTTTCGCGATCAGTTCTTCGCTCAAGCCGTTGCCGTAGGTATCAGCTGCGTCAAAAAGTGTTACTCCGAGATCGAACGCCTTGTGCATCAGCGCGATCGCTTCTCCTTCCGTAAACTTTCCCCACCATCCCGTCGAGATCGTCCACAAGCCGAAACCGACTTCGCTCACGCGCAAGTCGGTGCTCTTATAGGTGCGAAAGCGCATCCAATAAGGTAACAGCGCGTTCTGGTCGGGTGCAAGGCGGGCGCAACCGTGCATTGTTATCCTGAGCCGCGCAGACGGCGAAGGACCTCACCAATTCAGGAGAGGCTGCCGCGTTCCACTGATCGAACGACATCGCGCGGGCTACGTTGCTGTCGCGCAACTCGCGAAAGTTCGTCGCACTTTTGCGAGGTCCTTCGCCGTCTCTGCGACTCAGGATGACAAGCACGCGCTCTCGGATTTATTTACAACGTATGGAGCGCTTACGGGAAAGCAGCGGACTGTTGATTGTCGGCCACGGCTCGACTGTGAATGCCGATTCCAGCGCTCCAACGCTCACGCACGCGACCATGATCCGGCAGCGCGACATTTTCGCAGAAGTGCAGTGCGCCTTCTGGAAAGAAGAACCGAGCCTGCGCGATGCGTTGTTTTTCTTTCGCGACGCGACGATCCGAGAGGTCTTCGTCGTGCCGAACTTCATCAGCGAGGGCTACTTCACGCAGACTGTCATCCCGCGCGAATTGGAGTTGCAGGGCCGAGTTACGGACCGGGCGGATGGGCAACGCTGGAATTACTGCGAACCGGTTGGCAACAACGCTTCCGTTACCGAGATGCTGCTCGACCGCGCACGAGAAATTGCGCCGAAGGCTCCGCCCCGCGAGACAACCCTCCTAATTGTCGGCCACGGGACGAGTCTGAACGACAACAGCGCGATTGCTGCAAAACGCGAGGCCGAGAAAATCCGCGCCCTTCACCGCTATGCGACGGTCCTGAATGTCTACATGGAGGAACCGCCCTTCGTTTCGGATTGGGCAAAACTCACAAACACGCCAAACGTCGTCGTAGTTCCGTTTTTTATCGCGGACGGCCTGCACAGCTATCAGGACATTCCCGTGCTCCTCGGTATCGAAAAAGAAAGGGCTCCAGCCGCTAGTCAACGGCGCGAAAACGACGAACTTTTCAGCGCCAATCCGCACAAGATCGGCGGGCGCGCGCTTCACTACGCGCGGTCGCTTGGCACCGACGCGCGATTTGCTAATTTGATTGTTGAGCAAGCCGCGGCATTTTCTTCCGCACACCAGTCGCCCCAGCCAAAGTCGTAATAACTTCGCTACGGTTAAGTTTTCCAAATGGATGCCCACACGAAAATGCTCCAGGACCTCGGGGCATTTATTCTTGCCGGCGCGCATGGGCGCGATCAACTGAAGCAAATCGCGGAAATGATTCGTGCTGAGCGTGACTACCGCTGGGTCGGCATTTACAAGATCGCGCGCGGCGAATTGATCATCGCGGCCGGGACAGGCGACGATCCACCGGCTTATCCGCGATTTCCGATAACGCAGGGTTTATGTGGCGCGGCGGCGGAAGCGCGTGAGACGATCACCGTGCCGGACGTGACAAAGGATTGCCGGTATCTCCCCACTTTCGGGAGCACGCGATCAGAGATTCTCGTGCCGATCATTACGGGGCGTGACCGAGTGGCCGGGGTGATTGCTGTTGAGAGCGAAAAGCTGAACGCGTTTTCAAAAGACGATCGCAAATTCCTGGAATGCGTCGCGTCGCTCATGCCGCGAACGTTGAAGTGAGCGGTTCGGCGCTCGCCGCACTTTTTGGTTTCGAATCGAATACCTCGGGAACATTTCTCTGCATCGGGCAGATCGCGATGTCAGAGATCGAGAATGGGGACGTCGTGTTGTGTCATCGCGACGACGTCGGGAGGGATAATCTTCAATGCTTTTCAACCGCCGAGTCCGCAATCGACCTCGCTCGATACGATGACGGCGGCGCGTATCGGCCACTGAAAACGGCACCGAATTTACGCCGCGGCTGGAAGCTGATCCTGCGCGGCCCGGACGAGCTTCGCCGGGCCCTCGATTTGTTTTATCCGGGGAGACTGGCGGTATTCTTTGCACAACAAACGAACCAACTCACCACGACGCCGTTGCGGCAAACCCTCAATCGGCAAACCGGGATGTATCGTGCAGCAGCGAAAATTTCCGATCCCGAGCTTGACGCGCTTGTGGGAGATTTCTGCAGATCGGACAGGGGCTGCCTGAGGACAATTCTTTGGAAGCGGGACACCGCGGGAACACACCCATCATCGTCACTGCCACTTGAGAAGTTCGACCCGTTGCACGACCAAGTCGGAGAGAACGCGTCCGCAGTTCCGCTGCTCTGTCAGGAAGCGTGCAACCTGCTGATCGCCGCCGCACGGGAAGTCGTTAAAGGCGAGCGCGAAACGTCATTATGATTGTCCGCGCCCGTGTCGTTCTGACGACGGACGGCAGGCCGCTCGTCGATGGAGCCGTCGCGATCGTCGGGAACCGGATTACGGATGTTGGTGCCTTCACCGCAGTAGCGAAGCGGAATACCGGCGATGTGCTTGATCTGGGTGACGTGATCCTGCTGCCCGGGCTAATCAATGCGCATTGCCATCTCGATTACACCGCGTTACGCGGATCCATTCCGATCCAGGATTCGTTCACCGCCTGGATTCGGGCGATCAACGAGCGCAAGGCTGCCATGTCCGCCCAAGACTTCATTGCGTCGATCGAGGAGGGATTCGACGAGGCGGCACGCTTCGGGACGACGACAATTGTAAATCTGGAGGCGTTTCCCGAACTAATTCCGCGTGTGCGCAGACCGGCGCTGCGCACGTGGTGGTGCGCTGAGCTGATCGACGTGCGTGAGAAAGTCTGCGTGCGTGAAGTCTACGAGAGCCTGAAAAGAATCTTGCCGGGGAACCACGACGGTTGGGAGCACATCGGACTCGCGCCGCATGCGCCCTATACCGCGTCGACGCAATTATACGCGGACGCTGATGCGATCGCGCGATCGGAAGATTTGATCTTTACGACGCACCTCTCGGAGTCGCGTGGGGAACTGCAAATGTTTCGTGACGCGACCGGCCCCCTCTTC
Organism: Chthoniobacterales bacterium; assembly: GCA_040004385.1. Lineage (GTDB taxonomy): Bacteria > Verrucomicrobiota > Verrucomicrobiia > Chthoniobacterales > UBA10450 > JBDUAZ01. The sequence continues at coordinate 18,748 of JBDUAZ010000053.1, forward strand.
CAGTTACTGAAAGAAATTGGCCGGCCGATGGAGGATTGCGGCGGTCGATCGTCGCTCGCTTGTCTGTTAGCCAGACAGCCGGTTGATGAACGATGGCTCGTCGCGCATTTGAATGAGTTGTCCGAGGATGATTTTGCATTACTCGCGCGCGCCAAAAAATTTCACATCGTCCACTGCCCGCGGAGTCATCAATTTTTCAATCATACTCCGTTTGCATTCAAGAGACTGAGCGCGCTTGGATTTAATATTTGTCTGGGAACCGACAGCCTCGCGAGCAACTCTGATCTGAGCCTGTTCGCCGAAATGCGCGAGGCGATAAGTGTTCACGACCTTTCACCGGCCGAGGTGCTTGCCGCCACGACAGTAAATGGCGCTCGGGCATTGCGCCGTGAAGGCGAACTCGGCCGGCTTCGCGCGGGCTTCCATGCGGACATGATTGCAGTTCCGTTCCGTGGTTCGCCTAAAGGAGCGGCGGAAGCCGTTGTCGCGTTCGATGGCGCAGTGCCGTGGATGATGGTTCACGGACGCGTTCTGCGGACAATTTAAGGCGATTCGCGGGCTCGCAGCCGAGAAAAACTGCTGCTGTGCGGCGCGAAAACTGCTTCTTTGTGATCCCATTCACTCGTAGCATCCGGAAATGGCTGGTCCGGGAATGCATCAATCGCAGAACCTCTCCCTACAGCAGACTCTCGCGCCTCAGCTTCAGCAGAGCTTGCTCATTCTGCAGGTGCCGCTGCTTGAGCTGCGAAACCTCGTTCAGCAGGAGATGGAAACCAATCCAGTCCTCGAGGAGCTCGCGACTGAACCGAACGCCGACGGATCCGAAGAACCTACGCCAGCGGCTTCAGCCGACGAGGAATTCAAAGCGGAATTCGATCAGCTCGCGAAGCTCGATGACGAGTGGCGCGATTACATGGCGCAATCCGGCAGCTATAGCGCCCGTTCCAAGGGCGAAGAGGAAAAGCGCCAGTTCTTTTTCGATTCAATCGCGACGCAGGAAACACTGCAGCAACACTTGATGGGCCAGCTGAATCAAACTGCGCTGGCCGCGAATGATCGCAAAACCGCCGAACTGATCATCGGCAACATCGACGATAACGGTTTCCTGCAGGTAACTCCGGCCGACATGTCGCTCAATACCGGCATTGCTGAAGAGGATTTTGAGAAGATGCTTCTGCTGGTTCAGAGCTTTTATCCCCCCGGCGTTGGCGCGCGCGATCTGCGCGATTGTCTGCTGATTCAGCTAAGGCGCGCGGGCAAACAGACCGGTCTGGAGTACAAAATCATTCAGGATCACATGACTGATCTCGGCAAGCGCCGCTTTCCAGAGATTGCGCGACGGATGGGCATCAGCGTCGAGCAGGTGCAAAAATGCGCTAATAACATCGCTCAGCTCGACCCGCGTCCGGGTCAAATCTTTGCCGCCGCGCCGCAGAATTACGTCCTGCCAGACGTGACTGTGGAAAAGATAGATGGCGAGTATCAGGTCATTCTTAACGGCGAACAAATCCCACACCTGCGCATCAGCAACACCTACAAAGACATCATGTCGCAGGACGGAAATGGCAGCGACGTGAAGGATTACATCCGCGACAAAATTCGCAGCGGAAAATTTCTGATCAAATCAATTCACCAGCGGCAGCAAACGATATCAAACATCGCGCACGAAATAGTCAAAAGGCAGCGCGAGTTTTTCGATCACGGCACTGCGCACCTGAAGCCGATGACGATGGTGCAAATCGCGGACATCGTCGGCGTCCACGAGACCA
>JBDUAZ010000161.1:0-6057 GCA_040004385.1 Chthoniobacterales bacterium
GCAAATACTGCGAGAAGAACAAGGGCGGCGAGTGTCGAAAGAAGGATGTGTTTCATTTGGATTCCTCTGTTACGCCTATTATTCGGAAGGGCAAGGCGAACTGACCGTCTCGAACGCGAACAGGCCTGGATTCTGATGCGCGCCGTGGCGGAGACGTCCTTCACTTCGCTCAGGATGACAACGTGATTAGGATTGGCCGGCAAACCTTTCCGCGAGAGCGCGGCGGCTCAATTTTCCGCGCTCGTTCACCGGGATTTCCGGCACAATAAAAATGCGTTTCGGCACCTGCCACCCGCTCAATCGCCGCCGGCAGGATTCGAGCAGCATTTGTTCGCTCACGTTTCCGGCCGCGACGACACACGCCGCGACCTCCTGATTTCGCAACGACGAATCGCGGCCGAAAACCACCGCCGCGCGCACGCCATCGAGCCGCATCAATTCCGCTTCGACTTCAGCGGGATTCACCTTTTTTCCCGCGACGTTAATCAGATCGGAAATGCGTCCCACGATCCGAAACCCCGCGGGCGTGGCGCAGAGCAAATCATCTGGCGTAAAATTCCCATGGCCGAGTTTCTCTTCATCATGCACGGGAAAATATCCATCGCCGACGGCGGCGCTGCCGATCCGCGCGCGGCTGTTCGGGGCATCGGGATCGAGCAATTTCAGATCGAGGTCCCGCATCGCGCGTCCGACAAAGCCCTCCTCCTGCAGCGCCGCATTCGCATCATAACAAATCCCGCCGCATTCCGATGAACCGTAAAATGAGTGAATCGGTCGCTTGAATTTATCTCGAAATTTTCTCGCCACATCGAGTGGTAGCGGGGCGCCCGCGGAGATGCAGAGCCGCAAGTGCGGCAGCTTCGGCACGTCGCTCATCTCGCAGAAGGCCTGGTAGAACACCGGCATTCCTGGAAATACGGTCGCTTTCGTTCGTGCGAGGTCATGTAACACGGCACGCGGCATGCGGTCACGGCTGAGCACCATGGGCACGCCGCGCGCGATCAGCGGAGTGATAAGGTTGCTGAACCCGTACGAGTGCGAGACAGAAATGACCGCGAAGCTCACGTCCGCGTTACCGATTCCCATCGTGTCGCATATTTGCACGCAATCCGCGAGGAGCTGATCACTCCGGAATTTGATCGCGCGCGGAGCGGATGTCGTGCCGGAAGTGAGCTTCAGCAGCGATGGCACTGCACCGCCCCAGTAATGAGCTGTCGCTGCCTCCGATCGAGCCGCCCCGTTTTCGACGGCAGACAATTCCAATTTGCCCCCAGCGGTCGTGGCAACAACCACATGCCTGGCGCCACACGCAGTCAGCGCCGCATCGCGATCGCCTGCGCTGAGCGTGTGCTCGATGGGCAACACCACCAGCTTGCGACGCAGGCAGGCGAGCAATAACGCCGGCCAACCGACATGGTTGCCCGCCTGAATAGCAACCACCTCTCCGGGGACCAGCTCGCCGAGCAGGTTGCGAGCGAGCGCTCCCGCTTCCTCTTCAATTCCAGCGAACGTGCGGGTTACCTGGCCGCTTGTATCGAAGATCGCGGGAGCGTCGCCTCGTCGCTCCAGCGTCTTCCGCCACGCTTCCAGCAAGCTGTCAGTTTCTCCGGATTTCATCCCTTGCGCACACGCGGGAGCGTGACTAAATTCGCCGTCCGTTTCCGATCATGAAAGCCGACATTCATCCTGAATATAGCGAGACCGACATCGTCTGCGCTTGCGGCGCCGTTTATCATACGCGCTCGACGCGCCCGGACATTAAAATCGGCATCTGTGCGGCTTGCCATCCGTTTTTTACCGGCGAACAAAAGTTCGTCGACACCGCCGGCCGCGTGGAAAAATTCGCACGGCGCTACGGTAGCACGAAAGCCACTCGCGCCGGCGCTGCGAGAAAAGCTTAGCTGATCTGCTCTGTCCCGGGGGTTGTTGACCCCGGCCAGCCCCGCGGCCACCGACCGCGACTACAGCCATGGATTTCAATTCGTTAATTGAACGCAAGCGCGCGCGTTTCGCGGAACTGGAACGCGAAATCGGCGATCCCACGCTTTTTGACAATCCAAAGCGTGCGACGGAAACGATGCGCGAGCATTCGAGCGTGAAACAATTACTCGCGAGCTGGAATGAGCTCGAGACCACTCGGCGGCAGCTCGGGGACAATCGCGAACTCGCCACGGCCGGCGACGCCGATCTCGCGCAGATGGCGCAGGAGGAAATTCCTGCGCTTGAGAAGCGTCTCGCCGATCTCGAGCGCGATTTTCAGATCGCATTATTGCCGCCCGACGAGAATGAGAACCGCGACGCCATCATCGAAATACGCGCCGGAACCGGCGGAAGCGAGGCGGCGATTTTCGCCGCGGACCTTTACCGGATGTACAACCGGCATGCCGAAGCGACGGGATTGAAAACTGAAGATCTCGAATCGAGCCCGTCCGAGCTTGGCGGGTTGAAGGAAGCGATCTTTAAAGTCTCGGGCGAAAATGTTTTCCGGAAGCTGCGATTCGAAAGCGGAGTCCATCGTGTGCAGCGGGTTCCGGCGACGGAAGCGCAGGGTCGCATTCATACATCCACGGCCACCGTGGCCGTCCTGCCCGAGGCGGAGGAAATTGATCTCGAATTAAAACCGGAAGACCTGCGGATTGAGGTTTGTCGCGCCGGCGGACCCGGTGGTCAGGGCGTTAATACGACCGATTCCGCAGTTCAGGTCATGCACATTCCGACGGGTCGGATCGTGCGTTGTCAGGATGGTCGCAGCCAGCAGAAGAACAAAGAGAAGGCGCTCAAGATCATGCGCGCGCGGCTCCTCGAGGAGAAGCAGCGCGAAGAAGAGGCGAAGTATTCCGCGCATCGCAAAAACCAGATTGGCTCCGGCGGGCGGGAAGAAAAAATTCGCACTTACAACTACGCACAAAATCGCGTTACCGATCACCGCATCGGTCTGACGCTTTACAATCTCGACCGCTTCATGGAAGGCGATCTGAGCGAGATGATCCAGGCGCTGCAGGCGGCTGACTTACAGGAGCGCCTGAAAGAATCAGCGCTCACGGCGTAAGCCGCTCATGCGCAGAGAACATGACTCTCCTCGGGGTGCTGCAATCCACGACTGGCTACTTTAAGCAGCGGAATGTCGAAAGCCCTCGACTGAACGCCGAGTATCTGCTTGCCCACGTCTTGAAGGTCGAGAGGATCGACCTCTATCTCGAATTTGAACGCACCTTGACGGAAGAGGAGCTGGCGCCATTGCGAGAACTCGTCAGGCGGCGCGGACAAGGTGAACCGCTTCAGCATCTGCTCGGAACGGTGGAGTTTTGCGGCCACACGTTCATTTGTGACAAACGCGCGCTAATTCCGCGGCCAGAAACTGAAGAACTCGTCGAATTAGTGCAATCTGAAATCCAAGCCGCCTCAGGCGGAGCAAAATCCAAAATGTTGGATGTAGGAACTGGATCGGGCGTAATCGCCCTAAGTTTGGCGGCAAAATTCCCGAAAGCGGAAGTGCATGGGATTGATGTCTCTGAGGAAGCGCTGGCGCTCGCCCGGGAAAATGCGGAGCGACTTGGCCTGACGAGTCGCGTGACATTTTTTGGGAGCGATTTGCTGACAAATGTGAGTCACGAATACGATCTGATCGTGGCGAATCTGCCATACGTCGCCATCGCCGAGCGCGATTCGCTTTTACCCGAAGTTTTGCGCGATCCCGCCGTGGCACTCTTTGCAGGTGAACGCGGCGATGAGTTGATCCGCGATTTAATTGCGGCGGCGCCGGCGCATCTGCGACCAGGGGGAAGGCTTGCGCTTGAAATCGGGATCGATCAGGCCGAGGGGCTGACGGCGTTGATCGAAAACGCAAACTTTCATGACATCTCTGCGCGACGCGATTTTTCCGGTGTGATACGCTTCCTCTTCGGCAGTTATGGATAAAATCCTCATCCACGGCGGTCATTCGCTTTCCGGCTCGATCAAAATCAGCGGATCGAAGAACTCGGCGCTGCCGATCATCGCCGCGACCCTGCTGACGAAGGAGCAGTGTGTTCTCCATCGCGTGCCCGATTTAAGCGACACGAATTACATGCTGCAAATTTTGATGCACCTCGGCGCGCAGGTGGAGCGCGCGAGTGGCACGGTCACGGTGCATGCGGAAAAGGTGGAGTCGGTCGCGCCGTATGACGTCGTGCGGAAGATGCGCGCGTCGGTTTGCGTGCTGGGGCCGCTCCTCGGCCGTTGCCGCGAAGCGACGGTTTCGTTGCCAGGCGGCTGCGTGATTGGCGATCGTCCGATTGATTTGCACCTGAAAGGATTTGAAGCGCTCGGCACGGCCATTCGCGTTGAGAACGGGAATGTCCGGATGTTTGCACCGAAGCTCACCGGCGCTGTGATCAACCTGCGCGGCAAATTCGGACCTACCGTCCTTGGAACCGATAACGTAATGATGGCGGCGGTCCTCGCGGAGGGCACCACGGTGATCGAAGGCGCGGCGGCGGAACCGGAGGTCGTCGATCTTGCGAACTTCCTGAACAAGATGGGCGCGAAGATTGAAGGCGCCGGCACACGCCGTCTTATCATCGAAGGCGTCTCCGAATTGCACGGGGCCGAACACGACATTATTCCCGACCGCATCGAAGCCGGCACGTTCCTGGTGGCGGGCGCGATGGCCGGCAAAGGGGTGACGATCAACCGCGTAGAACCGGAACACGTCAAAGCCGTCACCGACGCGCTTACGAGTTGCGGTTTCCAACTCAGCTTCGGCGACCATTCGATCACCGTCTCATCGAATGGGAACACGAAGTCCCTGGAGTTCGCTACCGAACCTTATCCCGGTTTTCCCACAGACATGCAGGCGCAAATGTGCGCGCTGCTTTCGACGACCAAAGGGATCAGCGTGGTTACCGAGAATGTTTTTCCGCAGCGTTACATGCACGTCGCGGAGCTGAAGCGGATGGGCGCGCAGATGCAGATCGAGGGCGCCACCGCAATCATCCAGGGTGTCGATCATCTGAACGGCGCGCAGGTGATGGCGAGCGATCTCCGCGCGTCCGCCGCGCTCGTGCTCGCGGGGTTAAAAGCAGAGGGAACGACCGAGGTCAGCCGCGTCTACCACATCGATCGCGGTTACGAGAACCTCGACGAAAAGCTGAGCGAGCTCGGGGCACACATCGAACGGGTGAAAGAAAAGGATGGAACCGCTGCCTAATTCAAATTCGCAAAACGTCCGAACATGGACGGTGATCTGTCACGCAAGCGCGCTGATCGGTTTTTTTGTCCCTGCGGCCGGGCACATTCTCGGGCCGTTGATTGTTTGGCTTGCGAAGCGCAGTGATTCCGTTGAAATCGACGAGCACGGGAAAGAGGCGGTCAACTTTCAGATATCGATGTTGATCTATAGCTTTGTCGCCGCGGTGTTGTGTCTGGTCCTGATCGGTTTCGCTCTGCTCGTCGTATTGCACATCCTGAACGTGGTGTTCGTGATCGTCGCCTCGGTGCGCGCGAGCGAAGGGCAGATGTACCGGTATCCGCTCACGATTCGGTTGATTAAATAGCAGTGCCCGGTAGCGGCACAACGCGGCTCAGGATGACAAAACTGATCGCGAGCCGTTTGGCCTAACGAGTAGCGGTGATCAGGTTGCGCAGGGTACGCATATTTTCCACGTCCTCGGCGAGGTCCTTCCCTTTCGGCGTCTCAAGGACCTTCGGGATTTTCGCGAACCGCCGGTCGCACATGATGAAACGAAACGCCTCCAGGCCAATCTGCCCTTTGCCGATGTGCGCGTGACGATCGACTCGCGAACCGCGCGCCGTCTTCGAGTCGTTAAGGTGTAACGCCGCGAGATATTTGATTCCCACCGTCCGGTTGAACTCGGCGAACATTTTTTTCGTCGTGGCGACGGTCGACAGGTCATAGCCACTCGCGAAAACGTGCGCCGTGTCCAGACACACGCAAAGTCGCGCTGGCTCCCGCACCTTCCTCATGATGTAAGCGAGATGCTCGAATTTGTTCCCGAGACATGAACCCTGTCCCGCCGTTGTCTCTAGTGCGATCTTCGTCTTTACCTTCGGAATGGC
>JBDUAZ010000106.1:0-19977 GCA_040004385.1 Chthoniobacterales bacterium
TGATCTTCTTCATGCCCCCGACGCTAGCGGAAATTGCAGCGCGCACAATTACAGCATGGTTTTGCAAAAATTGTCATCCTGAGTGACGCCAACGGCCTCTCGACGGCGCTCTCGGCTTTCGAACCTCACAATCTGGGTTCTCGGCCGAACGCAGCGATCCCGAACACGCAAGAATCGATCCGCTGGCGTTGCGACCGCGGCATTCTCGCGGATAGTTGAGCCCGAAATGGTTGGCTGGATTTTAAAGAAAATACTCGGGTCGAAAAATCAGCGCGAGATCAAGCGCATGACGCCGCTCGTTCGTCGGATTAACGAATTCGACGAACAATTCAAGTCGCTTTCCGACGAGGAGTTGCAAGCAAAAACGACGCAGTGGAGAGAGGAGCTAGTCGCGACGGAGGACGAGCCGGAGCAGCGCTGGGCGAAGCTCGATGAGATATTGCCGGAAGCGTTCGCCGTCGTGAAGAACGCCGCGCGGCGACTGACGGAGCGCCAGCACACTTTCACGGTATGCGATCAACCGATGACCTGGAACATGGTGCACTTTGACGTCCAGCTCGTGGGCGGAGTGGTTCTGCATCGCGGGCGGATCGCGGAAATGGCGACCGGTGAAGGCAAGACCCTGGTTGCGACGTTGCCACTCTATCTGAATGCGCTTGCCGGTCGCGGCGCCCATTTAGTGACCGTGAATGATTATCTCGCTCGGCGCGACGCCGAGTGGATGGGTGAGCTGTATCGATTTCTCGGCCTTTCCTGCGGTTGCATCCAACACGATCAGTCCCCGGATGTTCGGCGCGAGCAGTACGCGATGGACATTACGTACGGCACGAACAGTGAGTTCGGCTTCGATTACCTTCGCGACAACGGCATGGCGACGACGCGCGAGCAGCAGGTCCAGCGCGGTTACAATTACGCCATCGTCGATGAAGTTGACTCCATCCTGATCGATGAGGCGCGCACGCCTCTCATCATCAGCGGGCCATCGACTGTCTCGACGCATCAGTACGACAAGTGGAAGCCGCTCGTCGACCAGCTCGTCCGCAAACAGACGATGCTTTGTAACCGGCTCGCGAGCGAGGCGAAGGAACTCTTCGAGCAAGGCAAGACTGAGGAAGCCGGTCTTGTGATGTTCAAAGTGAAGATCGGTCAGCCGCGCAACAAACCGTTGCTGCGCATGATGGAAGATCCGGACAAGCGCAAGGCGATGGAGAAGGCCGAGCTGCAATTTTACCAGGATACGCGCAAGGAAGAGTTGTTCGCGCTCAAGGAGGAATTGTTTTTCAGCATCGACGAGAAATCGAACGAGTCCGACCTTGCGGAACAGGGCCGCGCTTTCTTAAACCCGGATGAACCGGATTCGTTCGTGCTTCCGGATTTGATCAGCGAGTTTACCGAGATCGATCTCGATGCAGCGCTTTCCGATGAGGAGAAAGAGAAAGCGAAAGTCGAACGGCAACAGCATTGCGATGCGCAAGCGGAACGGATTCACAATATCTCGCAATTGCTCCGCGCTTACTGCCTTTTCGAAAAGGATGTCGCCTACGTCATCGAAGAGAACAAGGTGGTCATCGTCGACGAATACACCGGTCGTAAAATGCCGGGCCGACGGTGGAGTGACGGCCTGCATCAGGCGGTCGAGGCGAAAGAAGGCGTCCAGATTGACCGCGAAACGCAGACGCTGGCGACGATTACGATCCAGAATTATTTCCGGCTTTATCACAAGCTCGCCGGCATGACCGGGACCGCCGACACGGAGGCGGCCGAGTTCCACGACATTTACAAACTCGACGTAAACGTGATTCCCACTAACCGGCCTGTCGCGCGCAGGGACGAGAACGATCGCATCTACAAAACGCGGCGGGAGAAATACAACTCAGTCATCAACGAGATCAAAGACCGCCATGGCAAGGCGCAACCGGTCCTGGTCGGCACCGTGAGCGTGGAAGCTTCGGAGTTGCTCAGTCGAATGCTGAAACGGGAAAAGATTCCTCACAACGTTCTGAATGCGAAATTCCACGCGCAGGAAGCCGAAATAGTGCAGCGCGCGGGTCAGTCGGGAACGGTCACCATATCGACGAACATGGCGGGCCGTGGAACCGACATTAAGCTCGGCTCGGGGGTCGCGGGCGCGGGTGGATTGTTCGTCATTGGAACCGAACGCCACGAATCGCGCCGGATTGATCGTCAGCTTCGCGGCCGTTGCGCGCGACAGGGCGATCCGGGCGGCTCGCGGTTCTACGTTAGTTTTGAAGACGACCTCATGCGCAACTTCGGCGCGGCCGATCGGATGACGAAAATCATGGAGCGCTTCGGGCTCGAGGAAGGTCAGGAGCTGGAGCATCCGTGGCTGAACAAGTCTGTCGAGACAGCGCAGAAACGCGTTGAACAGCGTAACTATCTCGCGCGCAAACGGACCCTCGATTTCGACGACGTGATGAATAATCAACGTGAGGTCGTTTACACATATCGCAACGACACGATCGATTCCGACGAGCCGCGCAAACTTGTCTACGAGGTGATCGAGGAATCCGTCCCCGGCAAGGTAAGGGAATTTTTAGGGAGCGGCGCACCGAGCGATGAGCCGAACTATTCCGGCCTTTTGAACTGGGTCAACGTCACGTTCCCGCTTGGCTTGACGAAAGAAAAAGCGCAGTTCGAATCCCGCCCCGTCGATGAGAACGCGCAGTTTCTTATCGAACGCATCAAGGAAGCCTACGAGCGCAAATCGAATCACGAGGAACCCACCGCGGTAAAAAGCCTCGAGCGTTACATCATTCTCAACGCCATCGACCGGCTTTGGCAGGAGCATCTCTACGCGATGGACGCGTTGCGCGAAGGCGTTTATCTGCGCGGCTATGCGCAGAAGGATCCGCTCATCGAGTACAAGACGGAAGCGTACGAGATGTTCGTCGAGCTGATGGCCAATATTAAAAACGAGGTCTTGCACAATCTTTTCCGCAGCACGTCGAACCTGCAGGCTTTCGAAAACTTCCTGTCAACGCTTCCGCAATTTTTATTGCGCGAGACATTGCCGACAGCGCCGGCGGCGAGCGGTCCGTTGCCCGGACGTCAAATGCATCCGGTCTCCGCTCACGCCGCCATCGCGGAGAACGGCGATGGCAACGGCTCGGAAGTGAAACTCGATCTCGCGCCGGTGCGCCGGGAAACGCCAAAGGTCGGGCGGAATGAGCCCTGCCCGTGCGGCAGCGGGAAGAAGTTCAAGAACTGCTGTGGTCGCGTTGCGTGATGTCCATCTGCGAAGGAGCGACTGGAAAGCTCAACTCGAGAGTTTCACCGTTCGGTAGCTGACGCCAACGCGCGTGCAGTGTCTCGATAACATTTCGAATTTGCGGGAGCTGCTCGTCGGTTAGTGCGACAGGCGGAGGCCTGCGGGCGCGCGTCGCGTAGGCGATGGCGTGGTCGTTGAATTCCGATGCGGACGCCGCGACACCTCCCGCGCGCTCGCCATCGAGCATCCCGACCAGGTGTTCAATCGCCGTCGTCTCGGCGGGTAGAGGGCCGCGCGCACTTTTTCCCTCCGTCTCGGGAATCTTCCAGCCGGCTGCGATCAAGCCATAGAAGCCTTCGCGCGCCTCCAGAATCGTCTCCACCGCATAGTGCGCGAGATCATGCAAAGCGAAGAAACGCGCCCGCGGTCCGTCCTGCCGTTGCCACGTTGCAGATCCGTCCGCGCGAGTGCAGCGCAAGACGACACTGCCGTCCTCGCGCTTCGTCAGTTGCACCAATAAATCAGCAACTGGCGGTTTGCGTTCAACCTTCACCTAAGGAATGCCAGGAAACGGCGTTTAACTGACATCATAGGTAGTAATCTCGATCTCGTAACCGTTTGGATCCTGGAAATAGATCGAGTGCGATATCTCGTGATCCTGGAACTCGAAGGCGATTTTTTGCGCACGGAATTCGGCCTGCGCCTTCTGGAAATTCTGGCGGTCAGCGCGCAGCGCAAAATGCAATAATCGGCCCCTTTTCGTGTCGCCGGACCCCTTCGGAAAGAGCGCGATCGACGTCGCACCTTTTCCTATAAACACCGGCACACCGTTCCACATGCCTTCGTGCCGTCGCTCGAAGCCAAGGACATCAATATACCATTTCGCGGTGCTTTCTGTATCCGTCACCGCCAGAGCGATGTGATCGAGTCCGTCGAGTTGAAACATAGCAAAGTGACCTTCTGAGACATCCCGTCACTGCGCAACTCACCGCGAGATTGAAGTTGCCAAACGCCAGCCAGTGCGTTGCGTAAGCACTCATGCGCCGCATCGCCATAATATCGATTTTTATTCTGCTTGCCTGCGCGGTCGTCCACGCCGCACAAGTCAAGGTCGAAGCCACACCGCTGCCGGCGTTTCGCCCTGCACTACCCGGGTCGGGACCGGACGCGATCGTCAATCGGATCGACACTACCGGGCTGATCAAAAACGGCCAGAAAGATGGCTATATCATGTTCTCATGTGCGGTCTCGAAAACCGGCGAAGTTATATGGAGTGGCACCTACCACGGCACCGTCGAAACGCGAATCCTCGAGGAGGAGGTGCTCAAACGCCTCGACAAAGCAAAGTTTGTTCCGGCGGTTTATGAACACCAGCCCGTCGAGGTGATCTTTTATGGCACGGTAGTTTTCGCGAACATTAATGGTAAGGCGCGCCTTCGGATCTTTTGTAATCAGGAATTGGACGAGCTGAAGAAAGAAAGCGATTTCGTCAGCCCTCAGCCCGTTTTCGGTGCGAGTTCCGCGTTCGATGGCTTCCACTATCCCAAGGACATCCCGGTTGTGATGAAGGGATTTGTCGAAGTCGAAATCGAGATCACCGCGGCCGGAAAATATAGTATCGCCAAGGTTACGACGGAAGAACCTCCCCTCATCGGGTTCGGCGAGGCGGCGTTGAAAGATCTCTACCTCGCGAAGTTTGTCCCTGCATTTCGCAACGGTAAACCTGTTGCGAGCAAGACAACTCTGCACGTCTTCTACAAATCGGACGTGTAGCAGTCCTCAGGCAACGGGCATCGGCCCCACGTAGCGATGGACGCGCGAATCGCTCTCGCATCATTCTTCAAACGAGACCCGTTGCGGTGCGCGCGTGGTCTGGTCGGCGCAGAGCTAATCTGGGGTAAATGCGCGGGAGTGATCGTGGAGACAGAAGCGTATTCATCGGTCGACGACGAAGCTTGTCACACATTTGTGCGACCGAGCACGCGCGCTTTCATCGAGCGCAACAAACCGGGCGCGGCTTACATTTACTTGAACTACGGAATGCACTGGATGCTCAACGTGCTCGTGAAAGGCGAGGGGAGCGGCTTCGTTTTAATTCGCGCGCTTGAGCCTGTTCGCGGCCTCCGAACAATGCAGGCACGCCGCGGCATCCATGACGTTCGCCAGCTCTGCTCCGGTCCTGGTAAGCTGACCCAGGCACTCCAGATCACAGACCGGCATCACGAGATGGACCTCTGCTCGGATCCACTCCATTGTTTCAGGCTGCCGAACGATAACGTTGTCGATGTGGTCGCAGACGAGCGGATTGGGATCACAAAATCGGCCGCACATCCGTGGCGTTTCACGTTGCGGGAGAGTCGATTCGTCAGTCGCGCAGTCAAACCGCAGGCGGGCTAGCTGTGGGGACTGCCTGATTTGAATAACGTCGGTGGGCATGAGCCCCTCCACACCTGCTGACAAAACGCGAAATCGCGCTACGCTTCGCGATGGTTCCGCGTAAACGAGTTCTCCTCGGGATGAGCGGTGGTGTCGACTCGAGTGTCGCCGGCTACCTCCTGCGCGAGCAGGGTTATGACGTTATTGGCGTCACCATGAAGGTCTGGCCGCAGGATTGCATCTCCCGCGCCGAGGATAAATGTTGCGGACCGCAGGCTGTGGCGGATGCGCGCAGCGTGGCCCACTCGTTAGGTATTCCGCATTATGTCGTGGATGAGGCCGATCAGTTCGAGCGCGTCGTGATCGACTACTTCTCGAGCGAATACCGATCGGGACGCACACCGAATCCATGTGTGATGTGTAACGAGAAGCTGAAATTTGGCAGCCTCTGGGACAAAGCGGAAGCGCTTGGCTGCGAGTTTATCGCAACGGGCCACTACGCGATCATCGAGCACCAACCCGACCGCGCCGTGCTACGCAAAGGCGTCGATCCCCGAAAAGATCAGTCGTATTTTTTGTTCAGCCTGCGGCAGGAACAATTGCAGCGCGCACTCACGCCACTCGGCGGAATGTCGAAGCCGGCCATTCGTGAGATCGCCCGCTCGTTAGGGCTCAAAGTTGCCGATAAGGTCGATAGCCAGGAGATCTGCTTCGTTCCAGGGAACGATTATAAAGCATTTCTGCGTTCACACCTTTCTGGAGATGACTTCCATCCCGGCGCTATCTACGACGTTGAGGGAAATTTTCTGGGCGATCATGACGGCATCGAAATGTTCACAATCGGGCAACGCAAAGGTTTGCCAGGCGGCGGGAGCGGGCCGCGCTACGTTGTAGATCTCGATCCGGAAACAAACCGTGTGATTGTCGGTACCGCAGAAGATTTGGCCTGCGAAGATTTTGAAGTCGATCGCGTGAACTGGATTCGCCGCGAATCCTCGGCAGGCGAAATAGAGGTGACAGTAAAAATTCGTTATAGCCATCCAGGAACGACAGCGACGTTGACGCGACTCGAGAACGATCGCGCGCGCATTCGACTGCACGAAGCACAGAAGGCCGTCACGCCGGGACAGGCCGCGGTTTTCTACGATGCGGACGTTGTCGTCGGTGGCGGCTGGATTTGCCGCGCCGCAGCGCTCGCGACGGTGTAGGGAATGCCAACCGACGTTCTTCTCGCGTTCAGCACCTTCCCTGATGCTGACACGGCGCGTCAAGTCGCGCTTGAAATGGTCGAAGGAAAGTTCGCTGCCTGCGCGAACATCTTTCCCGCAGTCGAATCCGTTTACCGCTGGCAGGGAAATGTGGAGCGAGCCAGCGAGGCGCTTGCGCTATTCAAAGTCAGTGCGGAACGCTACGCCGCGTTCCAGTCAATGCTGAAATCGCGCCATCCATACGACGTGCCCGAGATTGTCGCGGTCAAGATCGCCGACGGACTCCCGGAATATTTGCGCTGGGCGGCGGAGAACTGCGATTAATAGGGCGCTGCCTTAAGGGCGACATTCAGATCCGGAACGGGTTCATATTTCGACCAATCCTCGGCGCAAAAATGCCACCATTCCGTTCGCAATCCGTAGAAGCCCGCGCGCGCCATCGCTCGCTGCAGCATTAGAAGGTTACCGCGAATCATGAGGTCTGGACCACGATAATAAATCATCGCCGCATCAGAGAAGTCATCGAAATCAGTCGGCATTTGTAGTTCGCGACCGTGGCTATCGACGAGCGTCGCATCGACCGCGACGCCCCGCGTGTGGAGCGATCCAATGCCATCGTTCGGATCGGCTACGAAAGTCGTTTTGCGCGTCAGTTGCCAGAGCCGCTCCTGCGCCGCTTTTGGACGATAGGCATCCCAGATTTTCAATCCGCAGCCTTGCCTGCGGAGGAAGGCTTGTGCGAGGGCGAGCCGCCGCGCTACCGCTGGACGCACAAGCGCGGGCGTGTCCACCGGGTAAAGCGCGATTCCAGCCACGTTGCGAGTGCACGCGTAGCGCAGATCGACCACAATCGTTGGATCGATTGACCTGAGATCGACAAGTTCGATAGACGGAGGCGCCGCGGTCGGCTCTGCGCCAAGCGCTGGTCCGATGACGAATATCAGTGCGGCGCTGCCGAAGATTGGGAAAGTTGTAACGATGCGGCGAAGCGCTCTTACGAAGGCAAACATTAATTACTGAAAATTGACCGCACGAGTGTGCAATTTCCCGGCTTGGAATCAATTGCCCGCTACCGCCGGCACCTGATCAGTCTTACCGATTCGCGCCAGAATCAGTCGAGCACTATTTTCCGGTACGTCGAAGCGAATCTGGACAGTCTCTCCGCGCCCATCTACCTGCGGCGGCTGCGCGTAGAAAAGCAAATTCGAGTCTTCCAAATGCAACCAACGCTGCGGCTCGTTCCGAATGTTTTGCGCGAGCGTATTGGCGGCCTCGGCCGATTTCACTTTTACCAGAAGCCGCGCCTTCGCCGGATTCTGCAGCGTTAATGAAAGGCCGAGGAGTTGCGATGCGTCGAGTAATTCGCGCGTAAAAATCGGCCGAAACACCCTCACGAGTTTTGGCGGGTCGCGCGAGATCAAACGAAGCGCGCTGGCATTATCAAGCGCCTGAAACTGATCGAAGAGTGTGCCGCTGATTTTCAAATCGAGCTTAATTCCAAGGCGCACCCGCACCAATTCCTCGACCTCGGGGCGTGCCCCAATGGCGAGCGTTTTCGGTCCCACTCGCGCCACAGCAAGATCAGGCCGCACCCACATCGGCAATCCACTGATGGGCTTTCGCTCGAACGACTGATCTTTTTCCACAGATTTGATTACCTGCAAGAGATCTGGTCGCGATTCGACAAGCACGAACTCGCGCGTCGCACCGGCGTCGTCTGTCGTCATCGCACGGGTCACCCGGGCGATGTCTCGCGGCATATTCAAAACTGGCGTTCGCTGTGCGCTGCTGAGCAAGCCCGCCCAGGTATTCTGCCATTCCTGTGGCTGATCTTTCCGCCAGCGCTTCGGCAATTCATCGCGCTCGAACTGATCTGTGTTCAACGACAGGATTGCCTCGGTCTCCTGCGGAAGCCATTCACGTTTCGCGGGGGTTTGGAAAACGAGCGGCAGAACAATCGCGAGCAGCACCAACACGGATACGATACTGAAATAAAATTTTCTCAGTTCCTGCTTGTCGATCTGACTCGACAAAACCGCGAGCTCTGCGGCGTGTTGCGAATGATGGTCGACCCCGGTGCGGTGCTTGTGGACCTCCTGCAAAAGATGCGGAGCACTGGGCGGCGCAATTCCTTGGGAGGCGAGGTGACGCCCGATGTTCAAGTATGCCGGATTCTTGCGTTCCTCGACTGTTTGATGCATGCCATGCGCTTCCTTGAGCGCATCCTGCTGCGCGCGACTGTTTTCATTCAGCGCGCGGTCATGCCCCTCAAACTCTGAACGGACGCGCGCGATTTCGCTCTCGCACGTA
This sequence comes from Chthoniobacterales bacterium, assembly GCA_040004385.1. Lineage (GTDB taxonomy): Bacteria > Verrucomicrobiota > Verrucomicrobiia > Chthoniobacterales > UBA10450 > JBDUAZ01. The sequence continues at coordinate 9,124 of JBDUAZ010000106.1, forward strand.
TCGAGCGGCGCCTGATGTTGCTTTAACTTTTCCACCGCGGACCGGCAAGCTTCGGCGCTGCCAAGACGCGCGCGCATGACCTCGGCGCGTTCCTCGGGCAACCGGCTGCGTCGGGCACTTAGCGATGCCGACTGTTTGTCGAGATCGGGCGGTGGCGGCACCTGAGCCTGTAACTCCGACAGTTTTTTTAAAAACTCGCGATCCGCGGCATCGTTATCCTGCAGCCGTTTTTCCACGCTCGAGAGCTCGCGATCGCACAGATCGGCTGCCGCTTTCGCTTGGTTGCGTGCCTGAAGGAGCGGCTTCCTTTGCTCCTCGAGTTTCGCGAGCGCCTCCGCTTGCGCCTTCGCGTTTTGCTGCCGCTGCTCTTCGATCTGCTTCAGCCCCTCCTCGATTTGCGCGATCCGTCCCGCGACCTCCTTTTGCTCCTGTTCGAGTTTTTTGACGGCTACTATTTCGTCGCGCACCTCTGGAAAATTAACGGCTTGTGAGACGCCTTCCCGCCCGAGATTGATCTCGCTCTTTTGCAGCACGCGCTTCTGATGGCGCAATGCGATGCGCGTCTTTTGACGGCGTATCTTTAATCCAAGCTCGCGCAGGCCCGTCCGAATGAAACTCACGCGGAAACGCTACGCGGCTTGTGCATTCCACCAATAAAAAAGAAAACAACTACTCTTCGCTGGCGCTTAATTTCGCGAGCACGTTCAAGTCCTCGAGCGTCGTCGTATCACCGGTGACGGTTTTGCCACTCGCAATTTCTTTCAGCAGCCGGCGCATGATTTTGCCGCTGCGCGTTTTAGGGAGCGCTTCGGCAAAACGCACTTCATCCGGCTTCGCAATCGCCCCGATGTGGAGAGCGACATGCCTGCGAAGTTCTTCTTTCAAAGCCGGCGTCGCCGCGACTCCCGTTTTTACGGTGACGAAAGCAACCACGCCCTGTCCCTTCAGTTCGTCGGGACGGCCGACGACGGCCGCTTCGGCGATCTGCGGATGGCTGACGAGCGCGCTCTCAATTTCCGACGTCCCTAGCCGATGCCCGGCCACGCTCAGAACGTCGTCGATCCGTCCGACAATCCAAAAATATCCATCTTCGTCGCGGCGTGCTCCGTCGCCCGTGAGGTAATTACCCTTAAACTCCCTCCAGTACTGTTTTTCGTATCGATCCTTGTCGCCGTAAATTGACCGGAGCATCGACGGCCACGGTTTTCGGACGATCAATTTGCCGCCGACATTTGGTCCCACTTCCTGCCCCATTTCATCGACGATTGCCGCGTCCACTCCAAAGAATGGCAGCGTTGCGCTTCCAGGTTTTGTCGGCGTTGCGCCCGGCAGCGGCGTAATCATGATTGCGCCAGTTTCCGTCTGCCACCATGTATCGACGATTGGGCATCGACCGCCGCCAATTTTCTCGTGGTACCACATCCATGCTTCCGGGTTAATCGGCTCGCCGACGGAGCCGAGAAGGCGGAGCGATGAGAGATCATGCTTTTTCACCCACTCGTCGCCCCAGCGAATAAACGCACGAATCGCCGTCGGCGCGGTGTAGAGAATATTGACGCCGTAATCCTCGATGATGCGCCAAAAGCGATCTGGCTCCGGCCAATTCGGAGCTCCTTCGTACATCAAGGTCGTGGCGCCATTCGCGAGCGGCGCGTAGACGACATAGCTGTGTCCGGTCACCCACCCGACATCGGCGGTGCACCAGTAGACATCCTCGTCGCGCAGGTCGAAGACGTATTTCATCGTGGAGTAAATACCGACGAGATACCCGCCCGTTGTGTGCAGGATGCCCTTCGGCTTTCCGGTCGAACCGCTTGTATAAAGAATGTAGAGTGGATGCTCGGCATCCAGCGGGGCGGGCGGGCAATGCGCGCCCACATATTCCAATTCCCGATGCCACCAGACATCGCGGCCCTCCTGGATGTGCACATCGTTTCCCGCACGACGGAAAACGATTACGCGTTTTACTGACGTCTTCCCCGTCAGCGCGTCATCCACATTTTTCTTCAAGGGAATGATCGCGCCACGGCGATAACCGCCATCAGCCGTAATCACTGCAATCGCTCCGCTATCGGCGATACGATCGCGGATGCTATCCGCGCTAAATCCGCCGAAGACGACAGAGTGAACAGCGCCGATTCGCGCGCAGGCCAACATCGCGATGGCCGTTTCGGGGATCGCCGGCATGTAGATGATGACGCGGTCGCCTTTGCGGATCTGGTTGCGCTTCAACACATTCGCGAACCGGCAGACCTCGCGATGCAATTGTTGATAGGTAAGCGTGCGTTTCTCGCCCGGCTCGCCCTCCCACAGAATGGCCGCCTTATTGCGCGTCGGACCATGCAAGTGACGATCGAGGCAATTCTCTGAGACGTTGATTTTCCCGCCGACAAACCACCTCGCGAACGGCGCTTTCCATTCGAGAACAGTTTTCCACGGCTTCTGCCAGACCAGATCGCGTGCTTCGCGCGCCCAAAATTTCTCCGGCCGTCTGATCGATTCGCGATACATCCGCCGGTATTGTTCCATGCTGCCGATTCGCATCTTTTTTGCGAACGCGGCCGCTGGTTTGAAAACACGCTTCTCGATCAGATGCGACTCGATGTTCTTTTCCATGCGCGGAAGCTCAGGTTCTAATATGGCCGGGAGATTTGATGGGCAAACGCTCCCAACGCCGCCTGCGGACCCAGGCCGGCGAGTTTCGGTTTGTCGGCCTGTCACAAGCAGCCGAGCATTCAGGCATGAGCGATCACGTTTATAAGAAAATAGAATTGGTTGGTTCTTCGCCGCGCGGCATCGAGCAGGCGGTCCAGAACGCACTCGCGTTGGCAGAGAAAACCGTCCGCAACATGCGCTGGTTCGAAGTGACGGAAACCCGCGGACACATCGAAAACGGGAAGGTCGACCACTGGCAGGTGACGCTCAAAGTAGGCTTCACCCTCGACAAGTAGAGAGCGCCGCACGGGGCGGATCCAATGCGATCGATCCGTTTGCAGCAGCGGCGTTACAAATCTTCGGTCTGCGCCGCCTGATAAAGTTTCGTAGCGCCGTAGGCTATGATCGCCGGCTTGGCAGCAACGAAGATCAACCGAACCAGGCCGCCGAGGATCCGGCCTAACGGGAGCCGATTTAAAATAAAACCGGCCAAAAGCGCGAAGCCGACCGCCTGCGTCGGATTTTGCCGCACGTAATCTCCCGTCTGTTGAAGAACTTCCTCGACCTGATCCTTCGTATAGCGAAGACCGCGCTCCGCGATATCCGGCGAAATTCCAGCAAATTGCTCGTCCATGTTACCTAAGCTTCGAATCGCGACCGCCAATTGCGTGTCCTAAAATTAGCGTAGTTGCAACCAGACGCTCGCCGCTCCGACACCGCGCGGAAAATCCGGGAGAGATGGCTGTCGATGGAATGTTCCCGCCCGTCGCGTCGCCTTCAAACAAAAACGGCCCATCACCTCAAGCGCGCGCTCGTGCAGGGTCGAACAATTTGTCGAAAGCAAAATGTGTGCGTTCCGTTCGGCAACCTCCAGCGCGGCGAGCAACAACGTCTCGAAATCCTGTTCGACATGGAATGCTTTGCCCCGTTGCGACCGTGAGAAAGTGGGTGGGTCGAGAATGATCACGTCGAACTTCCCCCCCTTCCTCGCCATCCGCGGCAGGACCGTCATCACATCGTCCGCGATGAATCGCTGATCGGTCGTCGGTAAACTGTTTAAGCCGAAATTTTCGCGGCCGCGCGCGAGCGACTTTTTTGAAAGATCAATGTTCACGCTCGCGGCTCCGGCGCTCGCGCCAGCCACCGAAAACGAGCAGGTGTAGGCAAAACAATTCAGGAGCGTTTTCGGCGCAAGGTCGCGCACATACTGACGGTTTTCGCGTTGGTCGATAAACAACCCGACAGAATAGCCGGCGCCGAAATCGATCCCGTAACGGAGCATGCGTTCCAGGGCAGTGGTTTCCAAGTTGGTCGCTGGATCGCCGATCTTGAGTCGCGGTGCTTCGCGATCGGCATTCTGTTTTGGGAGAAATCGCGAGAAAACGCGGCGGAACTGATACCCGACGTTCAGCGTCCAGAGATAAAGCTCTGTCGACATCCGCTCGAGCGCGGCGTCGCTTTTGTGAGAGATAAGAACGTCCGCGCCGAAGCGCTCGACCCAACCATCCGCAAACGTGCAGAGCCGGACCGCGTCGGTTTGTTCGGCGGCAAAATCGCGGTGCAGCGCCGGCTCAATCCATTCCGATGTTTTCACGCGCGTAAGCGAGAAGCGGGAGGCAACTCGTACAATTGCAATCGCGTCTCGCCCTGATTCCGCGCCCGTCTCTTGCCCACGACGGGTCGCGCATTACACTTGGCTGCCCATCGTCAGGCGTCCGGCCGCTCTCAGGCGATGTCCGTCATGAAACAGGTAACCATCCGAATTCCCGCGAGCACGTCGAATCTCGGGCCGGGTTTCGATTGTCTCGGCATCGCGCTTCAAATTTATAACGAGGTTACCGTCGCGCGCGGCAAGCGTTCGCCGTCAGATCCCATGATCGCAGCCGCCGCAGCGGTGTTCTTTGCCGGCGCGAAGATGAAGCCATTTCCCTTTTCTTGTTCGATTCGGGGGGAAGTGCCGATCGCGCGCGGACTTGGAAGCAGTGTGACAGTACGACTGGGCGTTATGCACGGCCTGAATGAACTGTCGGAGCGGCCCCTCAGGCGTGAACAAATATTTCGGCTTTGCGCGTCGCAGGAGGGGCATCCCGACAACGCGGCACCAGCCTCCTTTGGAGGTTTCAATGTCGTTCGCGCCGATCAACGGCACGAGTTTTCCATGTCTGCGCGGTTGAACTTCGTATTGTGGGTGCCCGATTTTGAAGTAAAGACCGGGGCTGCGCGGCGATTGCTCCCCGCGCGTGTCGGGCGCGCGGCGGCCGTTGAGAACTGCGGAAATGCCGCGGCCATCACCGCGGCGTTTGCTTCGCGTGAGTATCAAAAACTCCGCGGCTGTTTCACCGATCATTTGCACCAGCCGTTCCGCAAGAAGCTCGTCCCACATTTCGACCGAATCGTCGCTGCGGCAGAAGAAGCCGGCGCGCTCGGCGCGTTTTTGAGCGGCTCTGGATCGACGGTTGCCGCAATCACGCTGCGCTCGCCGGAAGCTGTCTCGGCTGCCATGCATCAGGCCGCCGGACCAACAAACGCGAGTGTCTTGATCACCACTGCCGACAATCGCGGGGCGAGAGTTGTCGCAACCGAAGGTTCGAGATGAGTCAGCGCACAGAAGGAATAGAGCAGTTCGCGATCGACGTAATTCTCGGCCGTCGCCACGGCTTTCGCGCGGTTGTGTTGCGCGCGGTGCTCTACGCGCTCTCGTTCGTTTTCGAGCGGCTCGTGCATCTGCGATTATTTCTCTACCGACACCGCATTCTTCGCGAACGCACTCTTGGTTGTCTCGTTATCAGCATCGGGAATTTGACGGTCGGTGGAACCGGGAAAACGCCGATCGTTGAGAAATTCGCACAGGCCCTGCGGAGTGGGGGACGTCGCGTCGCGATTTTGAGTCGCGGATATAAAAGCGTGCCAAAAACCGTTCGCCGAAAATGGTGGCAGCGTTTTAGAAAAAAAGAGCCCGTGCCGCCCCGCGTCGTCTCCGACGGCAAATCACTCCTGCTCGATTCGCTCATATCGGGCGACGAGCCCTACATGCTCGCGAACAACCTCCGCGACGTGATGGTTCTGGTCGACAAGGACCGCGTCAAGAGCGGTCGGTTTGCCATTCAAAATCTTGGGGCCGACACGCTCCTCCTCGACGACGGGCTGCAGTATCTGCATCTCAGGCATCGGCTCGATATCGTGCTCATCGATCGACAGGCGCCGTTCGGAAATGAATATCTTTTGCCGCGCGGAACGCTGCGCGAGCCGCCGCGAAATCTCCGGCGCGCCAGCTACATTTTTATTACGAAATGCACCGGCGATCCGAACACCGAATTGATTCAGCGGATCCGCCAGTACAATCGGACCGCGGAAATCATCGAATGCGCGCACAAACCGCTTCATCTCCAGAATGTTTTTACCGGCGAACAACGATCGCTCGAGATACTGCGCGACACATATATCGGCTCGCTTTCCGGAATCGCCGCGCCCGACAGTTTCGAGGGTGGATTACGTAAACTGGGCGCGCGCATCGAAGTATCGAAACGCTTCATTGACCATCACCGCTACACCGAGGCGGAGCTGCAAAGCTTCGTCAATCGATGCATCCGACGCGACCTCGCGATGATCGTGACGACAGAGAAGGATGCGGTTCGATTTCCGCGACTAATCGGTCCCGCCGTGCCGATCTATTTCCTGCGAGTTGAAATCGAAATTCTCAGTGGCCACGAGAGCTGGGACCATTGCGTGGCCAGAATCTGTCAGCCGCAGCCGATGCTTACGCCGGAGCGTTTCTTCTCGTGAGTGTCCGCAAAATTCCGGACCAGGGACATGCTGGAACTATCTCATGGTTAGGCCTTGTCGGAGCTACACCGTCCGTCTTGGATAAGTGATAATGGAAATCGGAGTCGAGAAGCTGGTCGCGATCTACTTTCTCGTAACCGGTCTGTCGCACCTTCTTCAGCCACGCGCCTGGGTCCAATTTTTTATCATGGTGCGCGAGAAGCGCGAGGCCGGCAGTCTGCTTAATGGTTTCGTCCATTTTCCATTAGGGGCGTTTATCGTTGCGTTTCACAATGTCTGGCACGGTGCTCCGCTCGTCGTCACGATCATCGGCTGGGGGCTCGTCGTAAAAAGCGTCATCTATTTTACGCTTCCTCAGCTGGGAATGAGAATGCTTTCACTCGTTTCGGTCGAGAAAACGTGGCAATTCCTGGTCGGAGGCATTCTTAGTCTTGCAATCGGCGGTTTCATTCTATTTTCGCTTCTCTAAAGCGTCCTTTCACGTCCACGCTTCGATTCTTGAGCCCGCCACCGGCGATCATAACTGTGCATTTGCTTACAGTGGACAAGACGCGATCGCGCCGTTGAAAAGCAAACGCATTCGCCTTCTCTGCGACGATACAGAATAAAAAGCATGGCGGATAAAGCGGAGCTCATCGTCGAAGGCAGGAAATTGCCTGTCTCAAACCTGAACAAGGTCCTGTATCCAAAGGCGGGATTTACGAAGGGGCAGTTGATCGATTATTACATCCGGATCGCGCCCGTGCTCTTGCCGCACGTGAAGGATCGGCCGCTGACCTTGAAGCGTTACCCGAACGGCGTGGACGGGATGTTTTTTTACGAGAAAAATTGCCCATCACACCGGCCTTCGTGGGTGAAAACAGCAAAGGTCTGGAGCCACGGGAATCAGCGAGACATGCATTATTGCCTCGCCCAGGATTTGCCCACACTGGTCTGGGCGGCGAATCTCGCGGACATCGAATTGCACACCTCGCTCGCGCGAAAAAAAAATGTCGCACGACCGACGATGATGGTCTTTGATCTCGATCCCGGGCCGCCCGCGAACATCGTGCAATGCTGCCATGTCGGTTTGTGGCTGCGCGATTTGCTCGCGGAAATGAAGCTCGAAAGCTGGGCAAAAACGAGCGGCTCCAAGGGCTTGCAGGTTTACGTGCCATTGAATACGCCGGTTACGTTCGACCAAACAAAGGCGTTATCGCGCGCGCTCGCGGAGCACCTCGAGCGGGAACATCCTCGTTTGGTCGTTTCCAGGATGCTCAAGACGTTGCGCGCGGGCAAAGTGCTCGTCGACTGGAGCCAAAACGACGAGCACAAGACGACCGTGAACGTCTACTCGTTGCGTGCGAAAGATCACCCGACCGTCTCTACCCCGGTGACGTGGGATGAAGTGAAAACCGCGCTGAAGAAAAAAGACGTAAAGCTGCTGACGTTCACGTCGGACCGGACCCTCGCGCGCGTGGAAAAATTGGGCGATCTCTTCGCACCGATGAACGAGTTAAAGCAAAAACTGCCGAAGACCTGGGACCTTTGAAGGAGCGGACTTGTCTTCCATCGTTTCTTCTGGCAGAAAGACCTGTCGTATGTTGAGCAACCGAATGCGCCTCTCCGCTATCATGTTCCTGCTTGCATCGATGGCTGCGCATGCGTTCGCAGCGGACGACCAGCCGCTTTTTCACTCGACTGATCCATTGGCTTCGCGCGACGACTGGGGGCTCTACCATCAAAGCCCGATTCTGGAGCCGACCGATTTTGCTCCGCGTTATCACTGGCGGCCGCTTTATTATCTGCAAAGCCGGAACGAGCTCGCCGCGGATCCGGCTTATGTCGGCTCGGTTCAAGTCTCGCTCCGTCGCTGGGGCTACTATTGTGGGCCGATCGACGGTGTTTTTTCGGCTCAGGTGAGCGACGCGATTGCGCGCATGCAAAAGGGATACTCGATGCGAGTGACCGGTACCCTCACGGTGCCTGTGCGCCGCGCCTTGTTTTTGCCCTAATCGCTGGGAAGGCTCAGTATCCGGCCGTAAGCGAAGCCGAGCGCTTTCTCTTTCGCATTGCCATATTTCCGCCAGCTGATCTTCTTCTCGTTAGGCTTCTGGATGACCTATGAAAAAACCGCCAAAGCTGATTCGGATTCTTGCTCTCGGGATGGCGCTTGCCTCGATTAGAGCGACCGTGAATGCCGGGCCGGCGGGACACCACGGCGCGTTGATTTCAGCTGCCTTCCCTTAATATCCCGCCGCCTGGCCATCTTTGCGGCTTTCGCTCGCGCCGACGTAAACGCGCTGGCCGTCGTGCATTTCCACTTTGATCGCCTGGTAACCGCCGTAGCCGCCCACGTCGTAGCGAACGTTGTGGCCGCGTTTCATTAGTTCGCGAGCAGATTCGTAGGGCACGCCGCTCTCGAGATTCACGTAACCGCCGGTGGTCATCGTCTCGTCGGTCGGTTCGTTGTCGCCCTCGTGCTGCCAGCGTGAGGCGTCGCCGGCCTCCTGCAAGCCCATCCCGAAATCGATCTGGTTCGTCAGCACCTGGACATGACCTTGTGGTTGCATGCCGCCCCCCATAACGCCGAACGCCTCCCATGGTTTGCCGTCCTTCATGACGAAGCCGGGAATGATCGTGTGAAATGGCCGTTTGCCGGGCGCGTAAACGTTGGCGTGACCGGGCTGCATCGAAAACAATTCGCCGCGATCCTGAAACATGAAGCCAAGCTCCGGGACGACTATCCCGCTTCCCATGCCGCGATAATTGCTTTGGATGAGCGAGACCATGTTGCCTTTGTCATCCGCGGTACAGAGGTAGATGGTGTCACCGTGATCGAGCGCGGGATTTCCGGCGCTAACGCTTTTGGAGGCGTGCTGGGGATCGATCAACTTGCGCCGCTCGGCGGCATATTCTTTCGAGATTAACTGCGCTACCGGCGCCTTCGCGAAATCGGGATCGGCGTAAAACGTCGCGCGATCCGCCCACGCCAGTTTCTTCGCTTCGACCATCGCGTGCAACGTCTCGGATGAATTGTGGCCCCACGCGCGGAGATCAAAGCCTTCGAGCATGTTGAGAATTTGGAGCGTGGCGATGCCCTGACCGTTCGGCGGCAGCTCGAAGACGTCGTAGCCGCGGTAGTTTGTCGAGACGGGCTCGATCCAGGTGCTGGTGTGCTTCTCGAAATCGGCTTTGCGCAACCAGCCGCCATTGGCCTGCATGAATCCATCAATCTTTTCTGCGATCTCGCCTTTGTAGAAAACATCTCGACCGCGTTCTCCAATCAGACGCAGGGTATGCGCGAGCCTCGGATTTTTAAATATGTCGCCTTTCGCAGGCGTGCGGCCTTTGCCGTCGAGCGTGTACGTTTCGAAAAAGGCGCCGGGGAGATCTTTGTAGTAGCGCGGGCCGAGCGCCCAATAATACGAGATCACCTCGGTGACGGGAAAGCCTTCCTCCGCGTAGTGAATCGCGGGCGCAAGATCGTCGCTCAGTTTAAGCGCCCCGAACTTTTTGTGCAGCTCGCTCCAGGCGTCAACGGTTCCCGGCACGCTGATCGGGAGCATGCCATGCGGCGGAATCGTCTCGCGTTTCAGTTTCACGAGCTCCGCTTTCATCTCGTCGTAACTCAGGCCCAGAGGTGAGCGTCCGCTTCCGTTCAAGCCGTAGAGCTTGTTTTCTTTCGCGTTGTAAACGATTGCGAAGAGATCGCCGCCGACGCCGTTCGAGACCGGCTCCATCAACCCGAGTGTCGCGTTCGCGGCGATGGCCGCGTCCACAGCGCTGCCGCCGCGCTTCAAAATATCGAGACCGACCTGCGTCGCCGCCGGCACACTGGTGCAAACCATTCCATGTCGCGCCAGCACTTCCGATCGCGCCGCGAACGCCTTTCCAGTGATGCGGTCGATTTGACCTAACGAGCTGCTGGCGAACGAGGTGGCGCAGATAAGTGCAAGCGCGGAACGGAGCGGCGTGTCCATGCGGGAGCGTAGCACCGTTGCGTGAGAATTGAATTCAGCGGGCGCCGTACCTTTCGCTTATTGCCAGCCGTAAAACGCAGGATTGCCGCAAATGTAGACGCGACACGCACCAGCGATTTCGACAGGATCGGAGAGAACGGTTGTCCTTCCTGGTGCTTGCGGCGGCGTCAACCACCGACGGCGATTCTCAGGGGAAAGCGAAGCGCGTTGGGTTTTTATCTCTCAGGCGCTGTTCAGCCGAATCAAAATGCTCCATGTAGTAGCGGCGGAATGGAGCGAATGGTCCGCGGCGTATCCGCCCATTCCGTCTTGCGAGGCCAGTGTTCGACGAGGGGGCTCTCACAGACGGGTAGGGTGAAGTCGCAGACGACGGTGTCATTCTCGCCGCGCATAGGATCAAAAACTTACTCGTAACGCAACGCTTTTACCGGGTCCAGACGCGCCGCGCGATACG
>JBDUAZ010000041.1:0-1782 GCA_040004385.1 Chthoniobacterales bacterium
TAAAGACGTTCAGACCGCCGAAGCGATCGCTCATCAGATGCAGGTAATACATCATGGCGCAGTGCTGATTGCTGATTGCTGAGACCGAAAGCCTTCGCGTCCTCGCGACTTCTGGTCGGAGTTGCTGAATTCTTCCAGCACGCGTTCCATCCGAGCGGAACGGCTTCCCTTTACCAGGACTAGATCGCCCACTTCCGCGATGTCAGACAAAATTTCAGCGGCTTCGGAAGGAGTTTCGACATTCCTAGCTTTCTTCAGGCCGGCGGAGCTTGCCGCGCGTGAAATCGCCGCGCCTAGAGCGCCAACCGTAATCAGGTGGTCGATCCGCAACTCCGCCGCCAATTGGCCGACTGCGGAGTGGCCATGCTGCGACTCGACACCCAGCTCGCTCATTTGGCCAAGAACAGCGATGCGCTGGCCCTCGGCGTCGAGCTCGACAAGCGTGCGAAGGGCAGCTTTCATCGATTCGGGATTGGCGTTGTAGCTGTCGTCGAGGAATTGCACGCCGCGAATCTCGCGCAGTTGCACACGCGCTTTCGTCAGCGGCGTCGAGGCGAGGCCGGCCGCGCAATCCTCGAGGGAAAGACCAAAAACCCGGCCAGCCGCGATGGCGAGCATCGCATTCTGCACCATGTGCAATCCAGGCACCGGCAACTGCGCGCGGCAGCGATGTGCGCCTTCGAGCACGGTGAACTGGGAGCCTTCCGCGCTTTGGCGAATGTCCTCCGCGCGCAATGAGCCAGCCTTGATACCGGCAAAGATCGTCTTGGCGCGCGTCCGGCGAGAAATCGCTTCGCTAAACGGATCGTCCGCATTCAGGATCACCGTGCCGTCGCTGCCAACGATCTCCGCGAGTGCCCCTTTCTCAAGCGCAATCGCTTCGCGCGAACCCATAAACTCGATGTGTGCGATGCCGATGTTCGTGATGATTGCAACCTCAGGCGCGGCGATTTTAGCGAGCGAGGCGATCTCGCCGGGGTGATTCATTCCCAGCTCCCAGACAGCAATCTCGTCTTCTGACGTGGCCTCGAGAATGGTTTTTGGCAGCCCCACGTGATTGTTGAAATTGCCTTCGGTCTTGGTGACGCGGAAGCGGTGTGCAAGCGCGGCGGCGACGAAATCTTTCGTGCTCGTTTTGCCGTTGCTGCCCGTGATCGCGATGACCTTTAAGCGCAAAGATTTGCGATAGCTTGCGGCGATTTGCTGGTAGCCAGCGAGCGCGTCGGCGATTCGGATCAAGGCAAAACGGTCCGGAATATTTCCGCTCCAGTCTTCCTCGACCAGGGCGCCTGCCGCGCCCCGTTCCGCCGCCTGCGCGACGAAGCGATGACCATCGAAATTGTCGCCCCGGATCGGGACGAAAAGGTCACCGGGCTGGATGGTGCGCGAGTCGGTGCTGATGCGTGTGATGAGCGCGTTCGGCTCTCCAGTGGCGATTACGCCCGTCGCGAATTCTGCGATTACCGAAAGAGGAAGCGCGTCCATTTGCTTTACAGCGTGGCGAAGAGCTTCTGGGGAGCGCACGCATTCTGCGTGCTGGTTTCGGCATTCTGCCGAAACGAACTTCCCGGGACGCTCGCTAAAGATTCAACTTTGCGGGCCAGAAAAAGTTCGTCGTCGCAGAATGCGACGACCAGCACGCCACAGGCGTGCGCTCCCCGGATTATCATTTCTCGCTTCATCGGAATTCGACCGGGTTATCTTCCAAAGCGCGTCGCGCCACCTGGATGTCGTCGAACGGGATCGTGTTATCGGCGAACTCCTGGTAGGTCTCGTGCCCTT
>JBDUAZ010000046.1:0-5791 GCA_040004385.1 Chthoniobacterales bacterium
CCACTTTAAGCGCAAACGGATGCGCGACAAAGCCTCAGCGTGGTGAAGATTCCGATGAGAACCTCCCGCTCTATCAACCGCTGAGCCTTCGAGCGAGTTCCGCAGCGCGCAGGCGAAGTAACGCGCGTACATTTTTCATTGCTTCGTCCCTCGTAACCGGGGGCTGAACGAGCGAGAATACGCCATCGAAGATCGAATGTAGTTCCGGCTCGTGAGATGCGTTTCCGACGACTGCGAAAACGCGTTTGCCGAACTTTCGCGCGAGACGAGCGACACCGACCGGCGCTTTCCCGTCGAGCGTTTGCGCGTCAAGATTTCCCTCGCCAGTCACGATAACGTCCGCGTCCCGGATCGCCGTTTCTAAATGAGTCATCTCCGCTACAACCTCGAATCCGCTTCGCATTTCAGCGGTGCAAAATGCCATCAATCCAAAGCCGCAGCCGCCTGCCGCGCCGGCGCCCGGAATGTCGCGGAGCCTGATCGTAAACTCCTTTTCGACTACATCCGCCAGCTTCGTCAGCGCGGCCTCTAGAATATCGATATCTTCCGCGCTCGCTCCTTTCTGCCGCGCAAAAGTTTGCGTGGCACCACGTTCCCCGAGTAGCGGATTGCGCACGTCCGCAGCAGCAATGATTTTCGGTAGCTGCAAGCCGGCCGGGGCAACCACGCGCGCTAAAGCGCGCAACTCCGATACTTCTCCGCTCCGCTCGCGACCTTTTGCGTCGAGAAAACGAAAACCGAGCGTTCGCGCCATTCCAAAGCCGCCATCATTTGTGGCGCTGCCGCCAAGGCCGACAACGATCTCTTTCGCACCCCGACGCGCAGCCGAGAGCAACATCTCCCCCACGCCGCAGGTACGCGCTCGAAGCGGATTAAGCTCGTAAGGCGCAAGTCGCCGGGTGCCTGCGGCCTCGCTCATCTCGATCACCGCCGTCGCTTTAACCGGCAACCAGAGATAGCGCGCGGCGATCCTCCGTCCGAGAGCATCTTGCGCGTCGCCCGTGATCCACTCGCCACCGCGCGCGAGGGCGATCGCTTCGGCTGTTCCTTCACCGCCGTCTGCGACAGGGATGACCGTGATTTGTGCACCGTGGAGAACATCGCTAAGCCCCGCGGCGATTTCCTTCCCCGCATCGCTCGCGTCTAACGAGTCCTTGAATTTATCCGGCGCGACAAGAATACGCATCGCGCGTTCCATTCACTTTCGGCGAGGTGATGCGTTCTGTCGCGCCGCATAGTCGAACGCCCCTTTAACATCGAATCTTTTCAACGCCTCTAGAAGTGTCGGATCGTTGACCGCCGCGAGCACACGCGCGTCACGCATTAAATCGAGAAATCGGCCTTCTTCAATCATCGCGACGATCTCCGGATCATTTCGGAGCGCAGTAATCCGCGGATGCAGCGTCAACTCCCGCGCCGGTGGGTAGGAAAAGAAGCCTTCGGCCGTTATGGAAGTCGCGAGGAATTCGCCGAGTTTCGCAATCGTTTGATACGGACCAGTGGGCAACATATCCGTCGCTTTCACGACACTCCCGACCGTTCCAAGTTCAACGGAATTTTTGATGCGCGTGAGGATCCCGAGCAATGCGGAACCATCCGTCGTCTGCGCGCGACGACCCTTGCTTTGCGCCCCCGCGAGGGGCGCAATGTCCCCTGTCGATTGGGCATGCAGTTGCGCTTCGGCGATGCCACCGATCGTGCGCACACCGATCAAGAGTAGTCCGATGAGGAACGCACCGAAAAAAATGCCAAGAAGCGCGCCGCTCAATCCGTAAATCGCGCGCATCAAGCTCGAGTTTTGCTGAGCGGTTCGCTTGAAAAAAATCGTCCCTATGCTCGTAATCACTGAGTAGACGACAAGCGCGAGAAGTGCGCCAGATATGGCTGAGATTACGAAGTCCGGTAATTGGATGATGGGACGCAAAAGCGGCACGAAAATGCTTCCACCGAAATAAACAGCCGCATAGGCGGCGACGATGGCAAGGAGGCGAACAATCTGCCGCGGCAAACCGAGGCGCCAGCCGCGCACCGCTTCAAAGAGAATGACAACGAGAGCAAAGGAAACGAAAACCAATTGCCATGTCGCTGAAGCGGAAGTGTCGCCGTTCATTTGGCACGGTTAAATCCACCGATCGCCCGCTGGCGCAAAGCGTGGTCGCACAAGACCAGCGCTGCCATCGCTTCAACGATCGGCACGGCACGTGGAAGAACACACGGGTCGTGTCGGCCTCGGGCGGCGAGCGTTGTCTCGTCGCCGGAAGTCGTAACCGTTTTCTGCGCGCGCGCGATCGTCGCTGTCGGCTTGAACCCGACGCGGAAGTATATGTCCTCGCCGTTGCTGATTCCGCCTTGCACGCCGCCGGAATTGTTCGTCGCTGTGCCGACATTTTCGGCGCGCATCTCAAACGGATCGTTGTGCTCGGAGCCTCTCATCTTCGTCGCCGCGAAACCGGAACCGATCTCAAACCCTTTCGTTGCGGGAAGACTGAGCATCGCTTTCGCCAGGTCCGCTTCGAGTTTGTCAAAGACAGGCTCGCCGAGGCCGGCGGCGGCTCCGCGAATTACGCATTCGATGATCCCGCCCACGGAATCTCCTTCTTCCCGGGTGGCTTTGATCAACGAAATCATTTCTTTGGCCGCAGCCTCATCGGGGCAGCGAACGACGTTTTGCTCGACCTCTTCGGAGCGCACTGATTGGCGATCGACTGCCGCCGCGACATCTCTGATTTGCGTGACGTAAGCGACAAGCTCGAAACGCGGAAACAGAGCGCTCAACACTTTTTTCGCGACCGCCCCGGCAGCGACGCGACCAATTGTCTCGCGCGCCGACGCGCGACCGCCGCCCTGCCAATTTCGAATTCCGTATTTTGCTTCGTATGTGAAATCCGCGTGCGACGGCCGGAAAATATTTTGCATTTCGGCGTAGGCTTCGGGGCGCGCGTCTTTATTCGTCACCATGATCGAGATGGGCGTGCCGAGCGTTCGACCTTCGAATACGCCCGAGAGGATTTGGCAGCGGTCCGCCTCGTCACGTTGCGTAACAATCTCGCTTTGGCCGGGCCGGCGACGGTCGAGATCGTGCTGAACATCCGCCTCAGAAAGCGCCAGAGCGGAAGGGCAGCCGTCAATAATCACACCGACACCGCCGCCGTGCGATTCCCCCCACGTGGTGATTCGGAAGAGTTGGCCGAAGCTGCTGCCCATTTGTTGAGTGTAGGCAGCGCGGCGCAAATTCACAACGCAGGGCGCTTGCTCAGGGGAGCAGACGCGACCACAGCGCGCCAGGGGCGGCCGGCCCCGAACGTCAAATCGTCGCAAGCGCGACGCGTAAGTCTTCCATTAAATCGCTCACGCTTTCCACGCCGACAGAAAGCCGGACGAGGGAATCCGTAATGCCTAAGGAAGTGCGCATTTCTGGCGGAATCGAGCCGTGCGTCATGAGCGCGGGATGATTAATCAGGCTTTCCACGCCGCCCAGACTTTCGGCGAGCGAGAACAGCTCCGTCTTTTCCATGAAACGCCGCGTCCCCTCAAGATCCGTTCGCAAGACAATCGTGATCATGCCACCAAATCCGCGCATCTGACGTTTTGCGAGCTCATGCTGAGGATGCGTCTCCAATCCTGGATAGCTGACCGACGCCACCTTTGCCTCGAAGTCGAGCCACGTCGCAATTTCCATGGCGTTTGCACAGTGGCGCTCCATCCGCAGCGCGAGCGTCTTCAGGCCGCGAAGAGCCAGAAAGCTATCGAACGGACCAGCGATGGCGCCGACGGCGTTTTGCAAAAATGCGATTTGATCTGCGAGTTCCTTGTTCTCTCCGACGACGATGACGCCGCCGACCATGTCTGAATGGCCGTTCAGATACTTCGTCGCCGAATGAATCACCATATCGAATCCAAATTCGATCGGCCGTTGACCCCAGGGGCTGGCAAATGTGTTGTCGGAAACGCTGATGAGATTGTGTGCACGAGCAATCTTCGCGATCGCTTCCAGGTCGATTAATTTCAGGAGCGGGTTGCTCGGAGTTTCGACCCAAACCATCCGCGTGTTGGGACGGATTTCCTGCTCCAGTTTGTTCGCGTCGGTCAGGTCAACAAATGTGAAATCGAGATTTGCCGAGCGTCGACGAACGCGTTCGAACAAACGAAACGTACCCCCGTAAAGATCGTCGCTCACGACGATGTGGGAACCGCTATCGAGCGCATCCAGTGCGGTCGCCATCGCCGCCAGACCCGAGGCAAATGCCCATGCGCGCGTTCCATTTTCGAGATCCGCGATGCAACGTTCGTAGGCGCTGCGCGTCGGATTAATCGAGCGCGAGTAATCGTAGCCTTTGTGCCGGCCAGGGCTCTGCTGCACGTAGGTCGACGTCTGATAAATCGGCGTCATAATCGCTCCCGTCGATGGATCGGGAGACTGGCCCGCGTGAATCACGCGTGTCGCGAAATCGTGCTGTTTGCTCTTGGGGATCTTCTCGGAAGGGGTCATAGATTTTTCCAGCAATCTCCGCAGCTAAGGCATTTGCCGCCGCAGGTAAGAGAGCAAGTCGCTACGCGTGATCAAACCGAGAAACTTGTTTCCATCCATCACGATAGCGACGCGACCGCGATCGAATACGCCGAGCAAATTGGAAATTTTTGCCGAAGGCGCGAGGGTTTCGAGCCGGTCTGTCATTGCAGTCTTTACTGCATCGCGAAAACGATCGGGATTCCGATGGACGTTCACGAGGACGTCAGATTCATCCAGAATTCCAACCGCGCGGCCGTTCTGATCCACCACGGGAACCTGCGATACATCCGCTGCGCGCATGCGTTTTACGGCCGTCAGCAAGGTATCGTCAGGGCCGACGGAAATCACTTCACCTGCTTCGTAGCGATGGCTGACCAGATCGCTCAGGTCGCCCTGTGATGGGCGCTGCGCAAAACCCTGCTCGGCCATCCAGAAGTCGTTATACATCTTCGACAGATATTTGTTCCCGCTATCCGCAACGAAGGTAACGACACGTTTCTTTGTCGTCTGCTCGCGGCAGTAACGGAGCGCCGCCGCCAGCAGCGTGCCGGTCGATGATCCACCGAGAATTCCCTCCTCGCGCAAAAGCTGGCGCGCGACCGCAAAGCTTTCCGCGTCGGGAATTGAATATGCCTGCGTCACGTACGAGAGATCCGCGACCTCCGGAATAAAATCTTCCCCAATGCCTTCGACAGCCCAGCTGCCCGCTTCGCCCAGGGTTCCGGACTTCACGTAATCGACGAGGATAGAGCCTTCCGGGTCGGCCAGGATCATCTCGATTCCACGCCGCGGCCGGACACGCGAAAAGAAACGGCTCAATCCGGTGAGTGTACCGCCAGAGCCGACTCCTACGACAACGGCGTCGACATCGTGCCGCATCTGCTCCCATATCTCCGGCCCGGTGGACCGTTCGTGCGCGAGCGGATTCGCTGGATTGCCAAATTGGTTCACGTAAAAGGCGCCCGGAATCTCCTGGGCGAGCTGCGCCGCGACGTCCTGATAGTATTCGGGATGCCCGCGCGTAACATCGGACCGAGCCAGTCGGACTTCCGCGCCGAGCGCACGGACGTGCGCGATTTTTTCCTGCGACATCTTATCGGGAATGATGAGGATGATGCGGTAACCTTTCGCGCCGGCAATGAGCGCGAGGCCGAGACCGGTGTTCCCGGCTGTCGCTTCAATAATGGTACCGCCAGGCTGCAGCCTGCCTTCGCGTTCCGCTGCCTCGACCATCGCAAGCGCCACACGATCTTTGATTGAGCCAGTCGGATTCTGATTCTC
>JBDUAZ010000036.1:0-5748 GCA_040004385.1 Chthoniobacterales bacterium
GCGGGGTAATTGGCAAGCGGCGGTGCGCCCTCCTTCTTCGACCAGGCGTCTTCGATGGTGTCGATAAATGCCCACGCTTGCTCCACTTCATCGCGGCGTGCGAAGAGGGTTGCATCGCCACTCATCGCATCTAGCAACAGCCGTTCGTACGCTTCCGGACTCGCCTTGCCAAACGACGTCCCATAATGAAAATCCATCTTCACCGGCTCTATGCGGAAACTCGTTCCTGGCATCTTCGCCTGCATCCGAAGTGAGATGCCTTCATCCGGCTGAATACGGATGACGAGCACATTTTGGTCGAGCGACGATGCCTCCTTATTAAAGAGAACGAGCGGCGCGTTTTTGAAATGCACGGAAATTTCTGTGCCCGATTTTGGCAGACGTTTACCGACACGAACATAAAACGGCACATTCGCCCAACGCCAGTTGTCTACGTGCAAACGGAGGGCAGCGAACGTCTCAGTCTGTGAATCGGGTTTCACCTTCTGCTCCTGCCGGTACGGGATCGCTTCCTTGCCGTCGATGGCGCCCGCGGAGTATTGGCCGCGCACAATATTTTCCGCGACTTCCTCCGCCGTGAGCCGACGCAGGGAACGGACCACTTTCACTTTTTCGTCGCGAATGCTGTCTGCGCCGAGATCAGTCGGTGGTTCCATCGCGACGAGACAGAGAAGCTGCAGGAGATGATTCTGCACCATGTCGCGCAGCGCGCCTGCGCCTTCGTAATAACCAGCGCGACCTTCCACCCCCAGTGTTTCCGCCGCGGTGATCTGCACGTGATCGACATAGCGCGCATTCCAGAGCGGCTCGAAAATCGCATTAGCAAACCGCAGCACGAGTATGTTTTGTGCGGTCTCTTTTCCGAGGAAATGATCGATCCGGTAGGTTTGTTCCTCAGAGAATGCATTGCGCACGATGCGGTTTAGTTCGCGCGCCGAATCGAGGTCCGTGCCGAAAGGCTTTTCGACGATCACGCGCGCCCAACTGCCCTCGCGGGTTTTGTTCAATCCCGCAGCCTTCAGGTTTTTCAGGATTGGCTCGAACTGATCGGGCGCGACGGCGAGGTAGAACAGGCGGTTGCCGGCTGTTCCCCGTTCCGCGTCAATTTTTTCCAGGCGCTGCGCGAGCGATTTGTATCCGGCGGCGTCATGGAATTCGCTCTGGTGATAAGAAAGCGAGTCTGCGAAACCATTCCAAATCTCGTCCCGGACCGTTTGCCGCGAAAACTTTCGAGTAGTTTCTCCCTGCTCGGCGCGGAACTGATCGTCAGTTTTTTCCCGCCGCGCGAAACCGACGACCGCGAGGCCCGCCGGCAGTTCGCCATCCGCCGCGATGTTGTAAAGCGCGGGGATCAGCTTCCGCATGGTCAGGTCGCCGGTGGCGCCGAAAATCACGACCGTGCACGACTGCGGCATCGCGCGATTGGCGAGCCCTTCGCGCAGCGGATTTGCCTGCGTTTGGGCGCTCGTCTTGCTCACTCCTTAGGCTGGCAGCGAAAAGCGCTTCGTGAGTTCGCGCACGCTCCCGCGGATTTTTTCGAGGACGGCTTCGTCGTCGCGGCCGTTTAGTGCCTGGTTGATGAGATCCGCAATTTCGAGCATCTCTTCTTCCTTCATGCCGCGTGTCGTAACGGCCGGCGTCCCTATGCGAATACCGCCTGGCTTGAAAATTGGAAACGTATCGAACGGAATCGCATTCTTATTCACCGTGATGCCGGCGCGATCGAGAATTTCCTGCGCCTGCCGTCCGTTGATGTCTTTCGGCCGAATGTCGACGAGCATCAGATGGTTGTCCGTGCCGCCCGAAACGATACGATAACCATATTTGGTCAAGCCGGCTGCAAGCGCCTTTGCGTTGAGCACGACCTGGCGTTGATAATCGCGGAACTGCGGCTGCAACGCTTCGTGGAAGCAGACGGCTTTCGCCGCGATGACGTGCATGAGCGGGCCACCCTGGATACCGGGGAAGAGCATCGAATCGATATCCTTGGCGAAACGTTGCTCGCACAGAACAATACCTCCGCGCGGACCACGCAAACTTTTGTGCGTCGTCGTAGTGACAAACTGTGCATGGGGGATCGGACTCGGATGTTGCCCGCCCGCAACGAGCCCGGCGATGTGCGCCATATCGATGAACAACAGCGCGCCGACCGAGTCCGCGATTTGCCGGAGGCGCGGGTAATCGAGCGTTCGTGGATACGCGGACGCGCCGGCCGTAATCATCGCCGGCTTCACCTCCGCGGCTTGTCTGGCGAGCGCGTCGTAATCGATCTGTTCCGTCTTCGCGTCGACGCCATAATGAGTGACCTGATAAAACTTGCCGGAGAAATTCGCCGGATGCCCGTGTGTGAGATGACCTCCGTGGGCGAGGTTCATCGTCAGAATTTTATCGCCGTGTTTAATGGCGGCGAAGTAGACCGCCATGTTCGCCTGCGCGCCGCTATGTGGCTGGACGTTCGCGTGCTCGGCCCCAAAGAGCTGCTTTGCGCGATCGATCGCAAGTTGCTCCACGATGTCCACATTTTCGCAACCGCCGTACCAGCGTTTTCCCGGATAGCCTTCCGCGTACTTGTTCGTGAGGCAGCTGCCTTGCGCTTCCATTACCGCGCGACTCGTAAAGTTTTCTGATGCGATCAGTTCGATATTTTCGAACTGCCGTTTTTCCTCCGCCGTGACAGCGGCAAAGACTTCTGGATCGACGTTTCGTAATCCGCCGCCTGGTGCTGCCACAGAAGTAACGTCGCCGGTTCGCGCTACAGGATGATGTGGCATATCGGCGATGGGATGAGCTGCCAGTCCGCCGCGGGCACGAGCGGGCGCGGCAATTTCGCTTTGTTCTACGAAGGCGAGGACTGGCGGTAAAGCGTTTTTAATCGTCTCCGCACAAAGCAGGTAAACGTCGCGGCCAAGGCCGATCGGATCCGGCACGTCACGCCAAACCGTCATGCCGGGCTCTTCGAATTCGCGCAGGAGGTAGGACTTTTCCGCCGCGGAAGGAAACATCATCTGGATAGTCTCGAGATGTGCGCCGGTCATCGCGAAAATATGCGTCGCACGATCAAGGACCTCGGCCGTCAGCGGTTGGCTGCGCTGCGACGTGATGTCGATCCCTTCGCGCTGCAAAACCTGGATGGCGTGCAAACTCGGCGGCTGGCCGCGCGCGGCATGCACGCCGGCGGAGGCGACTTCGATGTCCTTGCGGTTACCGATCAACCCGCGAAAAAAACCTTCGGCCATCGGACTGCGGCAAATGTTGCCGGTACAAACAAAGAGAACACTTTTCACGATCGAAGCCGGCGCGGTGCTCGGCGGAAGAACGTAAAATCAAACACGGCCAAGTCAAAACCGCCGGTGCCGAGCGTCCCAGATGCCACTACAGCTTCGATTTATGTCCATTGAGCTGCGCGGCGATAGTATCCCGTACTAGGCGGTCATCTTGGGCGCCGCGTTTTCAGGGCGAGGAGAGAGCGTTGCGACATAATAAATTGTGCCGCAAACGCCAAGCACCGAAGCGCCAATAAAATTGGTCGCAGGCCCCTGTTTCCAAAGAAACGCGCCGAATAGTGCCGCCAAACTAACGATCAGATCGCGCACGAGGTAGTAAGCGCCAACCATCTGTCCGCGTCGCTTCGGATCGCAATAGGCGACGATTAATGCCTTGCGCGAGGTGTCGCCGAATTCCTTAAAACCGCGGATGATGAATGCGATTACCAGCATCATGAAACCGCCCGAGACGAGGAGCGCCAGCGGAAAAAGCGTGAACATAATGAACGTGACGATGATAAACGGCTCGCGCCCATATTTATCCGCATAGTGCGAGGCTGGGATGATGCAGAGCGTAGCTGCGACCATTTCAATCGTCGTAAGCACGCCGATTTGTTTGGCCGACGTCCCGATGTAGTCCATCGCGTAGATCACGACCCAGGCGAACGGAATTCGTTCGCAGAACCGAATCAATATGTCGCTCAACAACAATCGGCGCAGCGGACGATTCAAAGCGCGGAGACTCCGCCATAACGTCCAGCGTTCGTCGAGAGCCATCCTGGGCGTATCGTTTTCGCGTAATTCCCGCTGAACAAGCAACGTCGCGCTGGAAAGGAGGATTGACGCGGCGAGCGCGATGCGAACGCCGGTGACCACGCCGAACCGATCGATTAACACACCGCCCACGATCGGCGCGATCATGATGGGCAGACGTTTGATGACCGACTGCGTTCCGATCCCCATCGCGTATCGATTCGGACCGAGGGTCGCGCCGATTAGCGAAAAAGTGGCTGGCAGCGAAAAACAGGTCCAGGAAAGGAAGAGGAACATTCCCGCGAGCACTGCGCTCCAATGCGGAATCGCCAATACGAGCGCATAACCAACAATCGAAAAAATATTAAAGGCGAGAAACGCGCGACGATGTCCCCAGCGATCTACGAGCACGCCGCCGGGATAGGCGTAGAGTGCGCCGAGAAGCGTGCGCAGCGCATCAAATACTCCGATAACGAACACAGACGCGCCGAGAGTCTGTAGATACTTCGGCAAAAATCGCAGCCAGAGTTCCTCGCCTGCGCCGATGACAAACGTCGCGATCAAGAGCACGACGAGATTGCGCTTTAACCCGAAGAATTCGGCGACCGCGGCGCGTTTGCTTGGTGCTGTCACGATTCCTGCATCACGTCATGTCGCGATATTTTCCAGTAGAAACCAGCGTAAGCATGAAGGGGGCGTTGCCCCGAAGTTGTAGGGCAAGCGTTCCCGCTTGCCGGCAATTTAATCCGGCAGACGGGAGCGCCCGCCCTATAATTCTTTTCGTTAAGGACGCTGGGGTCGCGGTATCCTCAGAGAATGCTTAAACTGCCGCCGTGCGACGACGATGGAAAAAAATCCGACACCGCATTGAATGGCTGACTCTTGTCGGAGCGACGAGGATAATTCCTCTGCTCTCGCGCAAGGCGTGCCATCAGTTTGCGCAATTTACTGGCGCGCTTGCGGCACAGCTTGATCGACACGGCAGACGCGTTGCCCTTGCGAATCTTGCCGTTGTATTCGGCGATACGCTCTCCGCCGGGGAGCGACGGAAGATTGTGCGGGAGTCCTTTCAACATTTCGCGCGCACAATGCTCGACCTGTTCTGGAGCCCCCGGCTCACGCGCGACAATTTTTCGAAATACGTCGAATTCGAAAACCTCGAGCCATGGCTTGCGGAAATTCGGCCCGGCGATCCGTTCATCCTGGGTTGCTATCATTACAGTAACTTCGAATGGCTCAGCCTGACGGGCGGGTTTCTTGGCTACCCGAGCGCGATCATTGCGCAGGAATTCAAGAACCCATTGCTCGACTCACTTTTTAAAGATCTGCGCGAACAATCCGGTCACGAAATGGTCTCGCGGGAAGGCGCGATCATTCGGCTCTACAAGGCGCTGCGCCGCAAAAAAGGCGTCGCGATTCTGGTCGATCTCACGATTCCACCGAAGACTCCAACAGTTGCGATCGATTGTTTCGGGTTGAAAACGAGTGTGACCTTCGCACATGCGTGGCTTCATCAACGGAGCGGGGCGCCGATTGTTATGGCGCATTGCGAGCCTCTGCCAGAGGGGCGCTACCGGATGGTCTTCCATCCAAAGCTCGAATTGAAACCGGGCGCATCGCTCCAGGAAATCACGCAGAGCTGCTGGGATCAATTTGAGCCCTACGTGAAACAAAATCCCGCGCCGTGGCTTTGGATGTACAAACACTGGCGCTACCGGCCAGAGGCTGCAGA
>JBDUAZ010000013.1:0-5734 GCA_040004385.1 Chthoniobacterales bacterium
ATCCGGCCAGCAATATGCAAACCGGCGCACGCGTCGCTCTTGCCGGAATGGTGGTGAACGTGCTCGTGTCGGCAGCGAAAATCACCGCCGGCGTCGTCGGAAATTCCTACGTGTTAATCGCGGACGGAATCGAATCAGCGCTCGACATTGGCGGGTCAGCCGTCATCTGGGGCGGTTTGAAATTTGCGGCACGTCCGCCTGACGCCACGCATCCTTACGGGCACGGAAAGGCGGAGCCAATCGCTGCTGGCGCTGTCGCGATCGGCGTAATCATCGCGGCGATTGGGCTCGCAATCCAAAGTGTGCGCGAAATTTTTATGCCGCACCACGCGCCGGCGCCGTTCACGCTCGTTGTCCTGATCGCAGTGATCCTTGTGAAGGAGTTTCTTTACCGGTCGGTAATCCGATTGGGTAAGGACGTCGAGAGCACCGCTGTGCAAACCGATGCATGGCATCATCGCGCCGACGCGCTCACGTCGACCGCTGCGTTCATCGGAATCTCGATAGCGCTGGTTGGGGGGGAGCATTGGCGCAGCGCTGATGATTGGGCGGCGCTTTTCGCCTGCGCGATCATTGCGGCGAATGGCTACCGGCTGCTTTTTCCTGCGCTGCACGAAATCATGGACACGGCGCCGCGCGGCGAAATTATCGCCGGGATCGCGGAAGCGGCCGCGACTGTTCCGGGAGTCGTTGACACCGAAAAATGTCTCGTGCGCAAAATGGGTTTGTCCTTTTACGTCGACTTGCACGTCGGTGTGGCGGGCAACATTTCAGTGCGCGACGGGCATGAGATCGCGCACGAGGTGAAGAAGGCGATTCAGAAAAGAAACGGGCGAATCGCGGACGTGCTTGTGCACATCGAACCGGCCGGCACGAGAGCGGCGAAGCCGTAAGACTCAGCGGAGGTCGTAGCGCAAGATCGCGTCGAGCGCCGCGGTCAATGACTCGCGAGCGATAGCGATTTGCTTACTGAATGCGATTAGTCGCGCAATCCTCGCTGGATGGATCGCGAGATAAAACGCGAGGCGCGCGAGATTTGTCATTTGTGTTTCCACATCAAACAAGACCGCGGCAGGGACTGGGAAGGTCGCAGCGTCAGTGTCGCTAATTGCACGGATTGACAACAGCGGGACACCGCGCGCCGCGCAAACCGCGGCAACAGTTTCCGTTTCCATGTCGACCGCGATTGCGCCTGTCTCCGCTGCAAGCGCTGCGCGCTCCGACGCGTTCTCGATCATCACTTGCGCCGTGATAAGTTTCCCCGCATACACCGGCAGTGCACCGAGCTGAAGGTTAGGAGATTGCAGGAGTTCGCGGCTCGAGAAATTCTCCGCGATGACCAGATCGCCGACCTCGAGTTGCGGATCGAGTGCGCCGGCGAATCCGGCGCTGATCAGGTAATCGATGCGTTCGTTCTTCAGGAAACTCTCCACGCGCTCCCGCGCGACTTTCGCGCCCACCCCCGTATGAAGAATCGCCATCGGGCGGCTCCTGATTTCACCGTGAATGACCTGACCACCGGGACGCGCACCGCCCGCCCTCTTCCCGAGTGACCGGACAAAATCCGAGCTCTCTGCCTGGAGAGCGAACGTGACCGCGGTCATGCGCTACTCACTTATCGCCAGGCGTATCGACGATGCGAACTTCCATGAGCGTGCGTTCTGCGCCGCTGCGCGCCTCGCTCTTTCGCGGGCTCGAATCGACGGCACCGAGAGCCACGAGAGCATGACGGAAATCCTGCTCGCGCGCGGTTGGTAGATCCGCAATTATGGCGGTCGTTTTTTCGTCCGGCAACGCCTTTGCCGCGGATCCGCCGGCAGAGGTCGCAGCGGTGACCACTTTGTCCGCTAGTGCATCGCGTTCAGAAGCCGACGCATGCAGAATGATTTCATTCGCCAAATGGGGCGCCGGAATCAACGTCTCGGCCGTGTTTTGTAGCGACGAGGTGAGCTGCTGACGGATTGCGCGGTCTTTCACCGCAATGTCTTCGCCGCGGTTAGTGCTCTTTCCTATTATAAACGCGATGCCGACGAAGACATTCAGCAGGACGAGCGCAGCGAAAGCAATCGCGACGCGTCGTCCGAGTCTGCCGCCCCGTTCGGTGGCGTCTGCACTCGTGCCGATTATCTCGCGCGATCCGCCACCACGCATTCCTTTGTGAATTTCGCGTGCGATCGCCAGCTCACGTTGGACGGCAGGCTCCGCCGCGAGTCGCCGTTCGACTTCTGCGCGATCAGCG
Organism: Chthoniobacterales bacterium; assembly: GCA_040004385.1. GTDB lineage: Bacteria > Verrucomicrobiota > Verrucomicrobiia > Chthoniobacterales > UBA10450 > JBDUAZ01. Next base: position 2,240 of record JBDUAZ010000013.1, read on the forward strand.
GGATCGAGATTACCGTCAAGGTAATCGAAAAGTTTATCGGGATTCATTGCGCTGAGAGCGTCACGCGTGACTTGCCGGTGTGCAACCACGCGCACGCCGCCGCGTCTGAAACCAATTCCTAAATTGCCATGTGCCTGATCTAAAAAAAATCGTGGGAGGACGCGTCTGAAAACGAGCCCGGTAAGTCATTGGTAGCGCCCTCCACTGCGGAGGGTGACGGCTTTCCTTTCACGGCGTATTTACCGGGAATACGGTCTTCAGCAGGTGGTTGGCTCCAAGTTTGTTAGGCTGCACGCGGCTCGCAGCGCGCAGTTGCTCTTTAGCACCATGGAAATACATTAGCGCCCTCGTGGATGAAGACGGAACGGCACTCGCCGAAAGGCGCAGCTCATTTGCACGGCGAGTGTGGCTTGTGGTCGCCGGCATTCTGCTCCTACTGATCGTCTTTCATCGGCCACTGCTTCTCGCGATCGGCCGCTCTGTCGCAAACCACTACGCGGCCAAGGTCAATGTGAGGCTCGACTGCCGCCTGGAAGGCAGCGTTTTCACGGGACTCGTCGTGCGAAACCTCCGCGTGGTTCCTATCGGTCCGACGATCGTCGAATCGATCGACATCGATTACATCAGAGCCGATTACAGTCTGATCGATCTGACGTTCGGCGGGCTTACGGAGGTGTTGAAAGCGGTGGAGGTGCGGAACGCAAACATCGTTTTGAATCCTGCGAAGGCTTCGTTGAAACCGAATGTTCCGCGCGCCGACGAGCGCATACGACTGTTCACGATTTTCCCGCAGGAGATCCACCTCTCGGACATCAACCTTTACATCCGCACTAAACCTCAGGATTTCGTGCTTGAGCACTTTTACGTCGATTTGAATCCCAAGGCACCGGGCGCACTCCGCATCGCGAAGCTACAAATCCCCACCGCGCCCGCGTGGACGAATCTGGTCGGGCTGACGTCCTACGAGAACAAGAAACTTATATTGCAGCGTCTCGTGCTGGACGCCCAGAATGAGTTTCGCTTGATTGCATTCGACGCGTCGCACATTCGCTCGAAGGTCATTGAGGTCGCACTCGATTGTTCGCTCGCCGGTGGCACGATGGCGGGATCGCTTGCCCTGCGCGAGACGGCGACGTCATTGGACACCAAGCTGCATTTCATCGCGGAAGGCATTTCGCTCGACACGCTCCGCGGCTATCTCGGGCGCCCGCCAGAGTTTCTCACCGGCGACGTGGAGCGCATTGCCGTTGACTGGAGCGGAGCGGTGAACGCCCCACGGACGTGGGAGGGAACTGTTTCTGCTGCCATTGATAACCTACGACGTGAGCAGCTTTTCTTCGACCACTGTGTTCTAAACCTGACGACGCACGCTGGGGTGATGACGCTACAATCCGCGGAAGCGACCAAAGGGTTGAACAAGATACGCCTGAAGGGCACGTCGGATTTGCCCGAGGACATTCGGAACGTCGGGCGTAGTCCGGCGTCCTTCGAAGTCAGCGGGTTACTGCCCGATCTGCAATCACTGACGGCCGGATTCGCGCGCCCGTTAACTGGGGCGGCGACAGTTACTGGACTCGCTCAGATAAAATCCGGGACCTTGAGCGCGGATCTGAATTTCGCGGCCGGCCCCATCGGCGTTGGGGATGCCTCCGTTCAGAGCGTAAACGGCACTCTTCGCGCGTCGAAGCAGATGCCGGCTACGAATGAACGCAAAGCATATTACGCCGATATGCGCTCGGAGATGCACGTCGACCTGGCGACGATTCGCTCCGGCGATTACCTGATCGATTCGATTCATGCCGATCTGCTGACCGTAGACGATTTTGCGAGACTTGACCGCGCAATCGTCACGCGAAAGCAAAACATCCTCACGGTCATAGGGGATTATCGCCTGCCTGAAGATTTCACGAAGGCGCCGACGCAGGCGGGGAAACTGGTAATTGAACTAACGGCTCCGGAGCTCGCCGATTATTGGGCCACGGATTCGCCGAACAAGGTTGCCGGTCCGCTCCAAATTTCTGGCCAAATCGGGTTCAAAGAAGCAAAAGCAGACGGGCAGCTGCAGATTTACGGGTCGAATCTGCGCACGAGAAATCTCACGATATCGCAAATCAACGCACAAGCGTCCATCGCGCAAAACGTCGTCTACGTGAATGATTTCAGCGCGAGGCTAAACGCCAAGGATTACGCGGCTGGAAGCGGGATGGTGAGCCTTGAAAAGCCGTACCCTTACAGCGGCAAGTTTTTCGCCAACATAGCGGACATGACGACGTTAAAACCGCTCCTCCTCGCGGCAGACAATCACAACGAATTGGGGGGCGCGTTGATCATCGATTGGCAGGGAAGCGGCGCCGCGGCCGATTTCAAGAACTCGGGCAAGCTTAAGGTGACACTCGAAAACGGACGTTACGCGAACCAGAAGTCCCTCAGGGCGAACATTGACGCCGCTTATTCGCCAGAAGGACTGGATGCGCCGACGATTTTTTTTGCGAGCGACAGAATGGATTTCCAGGCGGTGATGCGGACGAAAGATTCCACGCTGGAAGTCTCGAAAATTCAAATCGATCAGGGGAAAGCAAAATACGGCGTCGGATATGCTTCGCTGCCTTTCATCTGGAAGAATCTCGGGACCGATCAGCCTCTGTTTCCGCAGAACGGGAATGTGCTCGTCAGCTTTCAGTCCGAAAATCTAGACATCAAAAAACTGTTCGAGGATTTCGGCAAACCACCGCCAGCGACGGGCCTGGCAAGCGTGAAACTCGACGCGCGCGGCACGCTCGCGGACATCACCGGCAGAATCGACGTGCAAATGCGCGATCTTCGCACTGCCGACAGTGCCAAGCTGGACCCGGCGACATTTGATATGACAGCGCAACTGGAACGAAACCAGCTCTCGCTTACCGGCAAGCTGCAACAGGCGAAAATCCAGCCGGTGCTGATCACGGGAAATCTGCCGTTTAATGTGGGAAAGATTGTACGGGAGAAAAACTTCGATGAGAACACTCCGCTCAGGGCGCGGGTGCAGATGCCCCGAAGCTCCGTGAATTTTCTTCGGCAATTCCTGCCCATGATCGACCAGCTCGACGGCGATATGACGTTGGACGTGAATGTAAACGGCACGGTCGCGAAGCCGGTCCTGACCGGCAATGGCGACATCACGATCAACGCGGGCCGCTTCAACAACCCAACGCTGCCGGCGCTGAGCGGTTTCAAATCACGCCTTACGTTTAGCGGCGATACCCTGACCTTTGAACGGTTTGGCGGCCAGCTCGCGGGCGGCCCCTTCACTGTCGCCGGTCGCGTAACCTTCCCAAAATTGACGGAACCAAACCTCGATTTTCAGATCAAAGCGGACGCGGTCCTCGTCGCGCGAAACGATTCACTGACCGCGCGTTCGGACGCAAACATCCGCATTACCGGTCCGCTGAAAGCCGCGACCGTGACAGGGAACGTCGCCCTAACGAACAGTCAGTTTTTGAAGAACATCGATTTGTT
>JBDUAZ010000164.1:0-19251 GCA_040004385.1 Chthoniobacterales bacterium
GCTGGTCGGGATGCGCGGGCCGGGAATGGAATTCAAGGAAATCTACGACACGATGCTGAAGCCGACACGCGGCCTCGGCAAAGCGTGGACGGCGGGAATGAACCGACTCGGCGCGGCGGTAAAAATGCCGAGCGTGCCGGTAAGGAGCGATGCGTTGCGCGCTGCAGCCGGTCAGCTTTCGCGCTTAATCTGGAAATTCAATCTGAGTGTGAATCGCGCACTGATTCAATATCGCGAACCGGTCATGGACATGCAGTTGGTGCAGGAACGAATCGCCGGCGTGGCGATGGAGATGTTCGCGTCCGCCTGCGTGATCAGCCGTCTCGACGCAGAGATACAGGGCGTCGCGCGCAATGGCGAAGCGGATGCGAGTAATCGTGAAGCGGGCGAATTGTTCCTGCGTCAGTCGTCCCGACGGATGCGCCGGCTTCTCGCGGACCTTAACGACAACGACGACCGCGATTTGCTCGCGACGGCAAATGTCGTTCTCGGAAAGCAAGGCGCCGCGAATCTGAACGGACGCTAACGGAAACGGTCCCTTGGAACGGGGATTAGCGGCATGCGGGTCGATCCGCGCCGCACGAAATGACTATGTCCGCCGCGGCTACTGATCCCAGAGAAAATGTTCCAGCCGTATCCGGCTGAGCCGCGACTTTGCCTCCTCACTGCGCGCGCCGCCAGCCGACGCAAGTTTCTGATAAACGACCGCAGCCGGCTCCCACTTCGCTTCATCTTCAAGGATTTGCGCGGCATTGAACCCGGCTTTGTAATACCAAAAGAATTCCCGGGGCCGATCCGGACTTCGATCGTCTTCGATAATCTTATAGAAGGTCGCGAGCGCATTCGCGCGATCCTCCAATTTCTCTAGCGCCATACCTTGCTTAAAAAGAGCCTGATTGCGCCAATGGGCAGGCGCGGAACTGTCTTGCGCGACCTGATTATAAATCCCAATTGCGCGGCGGTAATTTTCAGGGTCGCCGCTGCCAAGCTCATAGAGGATGTCGCCTTTTCCGCAAAGTGCTTCGCGTTTCGCTTCCGGTTTTCCGTCGCCGCGTAAAACTTCGTCGTAAAGTGCGAGCGCATCCTGTGGCCGGCCCAATTTGCGCTCGATAACCGCCTGCTCGTTTCGCGCTGCCCACTTGAGTTCGCCGCTTCGTTTTACCACCTCGTCAAACATAGTCAGCGCGCGATCCAGCGACTTCTCCCCCATGCTCTGCATTGCTGCTTCGGCTGAGAAAAAAAGCGCTTTTTCCGCGAGCGGCCCGTCTGGATTTGCACGCGCGAGAAGTTCAAACTGAGTCTGTGCACTGGGAAAATCCTGACGTCGATAATATGCCTCCGCCAACTTCAATCGGACATCTTGCGCAACCTGCGACTTCGGGTAGACCTGCAAAAAATTGTTCGCGAGACCAACAATTTTCGCCTCGTCCGCATGCGGAGCCGTGTCCTCGATCCAGATCATGAGGTAATCAGCACGTTCTTTCGCGGCGTCGGTCGGCTGGTTTTCGGCAGCGCGCGCGAGCGCCTGGCGCGCTTCGTCGATACGCGTCGGCGCAGAATGAAACGCCAGTTCTGCTAATGCGACCCACGCTTCCGAACGCCGTGGGTGTGCAGGGAAATCACGCAGAAAAGACCTCAGCAATTCGACCGCGTTCTTCTCGCCATGCGCGGCTTGCAGCTGAGCTTGCTCAAGCTGGAGAGCGCCGCGCGATTGCTCGTCACCGCCCGCTGAGCTGAAGGCCTGCGAATTGGCCCCGAAACGTTCTTTATCGCCGAGTTGCAACCAGGCAAGCGAGGCGTTGAAAAGAGCTACCGGCGCAGCGCTCGAAGAACTTCGCGCTGCCTGCTCAAATGTGCGCGCTGCGGCCTCGAAACGTTTTCCGGAATATTGCGCCTGTCCGGTTAGAAAGTTGATTCTGTCGAGCAACGCCCCTGCAGGCCGCAACGCGCGCGCAGCGTCCAGGATCGAGACCGCGTCTTCAAAGCGTTGGTCTTCAAGGGCGAGGTCTGCAGACTCCACCAGCGCTTCGGCGAGTTCGGGAAGCGGCGGGTGATTACGTCGGAGCTCGTCAAACTTCTGCAATGCGTTTTCGCGACGCCCGGCGCGCAGCTCCAGCCGCGCAAGATACCATTGCGAAAGCGCACGGCGCGGTTGCAAGGGCTCCACGGACCAGCGACCAAGCTCGTGCCGGGAGCGTTTGCGTTCAGCGCGATAAAGCTCATCGAGTTTTGTAAAAATCAACGGCAGGTTCGGATCAGCGGGATGGCGTTCGACATACGTCTCTAATACCTCGGCGCCGGCCTCAGGGGTTTTGAATTGCAGATGCGCGTCAGCAAGCGCACACAGTGTCGCGACCAGCACCGAGTGGGGGACGCCGGCCGGTTTGTCAGCCAAAGTTCTGAACAGTTCGATCGCTTTTTCGAAATTCCCTTGCTGCGCTTCCACGCGGCCGCGCAAATATCGCTTCTCTTTCCGTTCAGCGAGCGCGTTCGCGTTGATCTCTCCCAAAATGCGAATGGCGCCGGCGACATTTTTTCCCTCCAGGTACAATTCGACGCAGCGAAGCTGCGCACGTGTTTTCCAGCGCTCGTCTCTGAACAAAAGCGCAAATGTGTGCAGCGCCTCATCGCGGCGGCCCAGCGCGCGCAAGGCTTCACCTGCGCCGGCGATCGCGTCCGCGCGAAACGGCGAAGCGTTATCCTGCGCGACTGTTTGATAGAGGGACAAGGCTTCCGGCCAGCGGCGCAAGTGTGCGAGCGCTTGAGCACGATGAAACGGAATAGGCGGTGTCGCCGCCAGTGACGGATCCTCCATGAGTTGAAGCGCCTCTTCGGCGTGCCCGGCGTCGAGCTCCGCTTCCGCGAGGTTCGCGTTAACCGCGCGTCGTTGTTCGGGTGTGAGATCGCCTGCCAAGAGCGCCCGAAGACGAACCACAGCTACCTCGGGGACGCCATCGCGAAGCGGGCCCACCGCCTGCGCCAGCGCGGGATCCTCTGCTGCGCTTGCAATTGCCCCAAAGGCGCTGACCACAATCAAGAAGACGGCGCGCGCGTATTTCATGTCGTCGTCAGGAGCGGCCGTAAGTACTGCCCAGTGTAGCTCGTCGTCAGTTCAGCGATCTTTTCCGGTGCACCGGTGCCTACGATATCGCCTCCGCGTTCGCCTCCCTCCGGACCCATGTCGATGATCCAGTCCGCGCACTTGATCATCTCCAGATTATGCTCGATCACGACGAGCGTATTGCCCGCGTCGCGCAATTTCATGAGCACCTGAAGCAACTTTTCGATGTCGGCAAAATGCAGGCCCGTCGTTGGTTCATCTAATATGTAAATCGTGCGCCCCGTCGCTTTTTTTGCGAGCTCGGTCGCAAGTTTAACGCGCTGCGCTTCACCACCGGACAGGGTCGTGCCGGCCTGGCCGAGCCGAAGGTAACCCAAACCGACATCGAGCAGCGCGGTTAACTTGTCGGAAACCGACGGCACGTTGCGAAAAAAACGTGCGGCCTCATCGACGGTCAGATTCAAAATATCCGCGATGTTCTTGCCTTTAAACGTGATCTCCAGCGTCTCGCGATTGTAGCGCTGACCGCGGCAGACCTCGCACTCCACATAGACGTCCGGCAGGAAATGCATCTCAATCTTGATCACCCCTCCGCCCTCGCAATTCTCGCAGCGACCACCTTTGACGTTGAAGCTGAAGCGCCCGGCGTCGTAACCGCGGATCCGCGCCGCTGGAAGTTGACTAAAAAGCTCGCGGATCGGCGTAAACGCACCGGTGTAGGTGATTGGATTCGAGCGCGGTGTTCGGCCGATGGCGCTTTGATCGATGACGATTGCCTTATCGATCTGGTCGAGTCCTTCGAGCGCGTGATGGGCGCCTGGCTTTTCCTTCGATCGATGGAAATGCCGGAACAACGCGCGCCGCAAGGTGTCGTCCACGAGCGTTGATTTTCCGCTGCCGGAGACGCCCGTCACACAGGTGAGACAGCCGAGCGGGAATGCTGCGGTAACATTCTTGAGGTTGTTTTCGCTCGCACCTTTTAACGTGATCCAACCTTCGGAATTCTGCAGTCGGCGTGGCGCGACACGTTGGCGAGGGATCGCAATTCGAGCGCGCCCAGAGAGGTAGTCGGCAGTTAGAGAGTCTTTCGCGCGCAGAACTTCTTCGATCGTCCCTTGAGCGACCAATTGGCCGCCGCGTGGACCTGCTCCCGGCCCGAGATCGAGAATGTGGTCAGCCGCGCGAATCGTTTCTTCGTCGTGTTCGACCACGATCACAGAGTTGCCGAGATCGCGGAGTCGGCGCAGCGTGGCGAGGAGGCGCGCGTTGTCGCGTTGATGCAGGCCAATGCTTGGCTCATCAAGCACATAAAGCACGCCAGCGAGTCCGGAACCGATCTGCGTAGCCAAGCGAATTCGCTGCGCTTCGCCGCCCGAAAGCGTGCCACTCTCGCGATTGAGCGTGAGGTAATCGAGGCCGACCTCGACCAAAAACTGCAGGCGCGATTCGATCTCGTGAATGACTTCGCCGGCGATTTTTCGTTGCTGTTCGGTCAGGCGCAATCGTTTCATAAATTCTGCGGCCGCGTCGATCGTCAGTTCGCAAAATTCGTGGATATTCAGCTGCTCGTCGCTCGTCTCGCCAATTGTGACAGCGAGGATCTCCGGCTTTAACCGCGCGCCCTGGCAGACCTGGCAAGGCACGCGCGTCATGAACGCGCGGATGCGATTGCGAGTAAACTCGCTCTCGGTTTGCTCGTAGAGGCGCTCCATCTGCGGCACTAACCCTTCGAATGGCTTTGCGGTTTTCGCGCCCTTGCCATTCGCGGCAAAGTTCATCTGGATCGGTTCGCTACCAGTTCCGAAGTAGAGCGCCTGCTTGAAGGTGTCCGGCAGGTCAGCGAATGGAACGAAATCGTCGACGCCGAAATGATTCACGAGCGCGCCTTGGAGAGTGCGGTAATACGCCTGCATCGGTTTTGTGCCGCGACGCCACGGCGCGATCGCTCCTTGCTCGATCGATTTTTGCGGATCGGAAATCATCAGCTCCGGGTCACAGACCAATTGCGTCCCGAGTCCGTGACAGGCGGGACACGCGCCGAAGTGGCTGTTAAACGAGAACGATTTTGGCGTGAGCTCGCCCAACGAAAAGTTCGTATCCGGGTTTCCATAGTTCGTCGAATATCGGAACGTCTCCCAAACCTGTTCTCTTTGGACGCTGGACGCTGGACGTTGCGCGTCCCGCTCGCGAAAGCTTTCGGAGTTGGGCGTTTCTTCGTTCGCGCGCAAGACCAAAAGGCGGTTGTCCCCCCACTTCAGCGCCGTCTCGACAGAATCCGCCAGGCGCGACCGAATTCCTTCCCGAATGACAAGGCGATCGACGACCGCTTCGATCGTGTGACGCTCGCTTTTCTTCAGCCGGATTGGCTCCGGTCGCGCGAGCTCCATGATCTCGTCGTTAATTCGAACGCGGACGAATCCCTCTCGTTTAATTTTCTCAAGCACGTCGCGGAATTCGCCGGTTTCATTTTGAACGAGCGGCGCAAGCAGAAGAATTTTCGTCTCTGGCGGATACGCAAGAATTTGATCGACGATCTGTTGCGGCGTCTGGCGGTGAATCGGCTGGCCCGTGACCGGATCGTGCGGCTGCCCAATCGCGGAAAACAAGACGCGAAGATAATCATAAACCTCGGTCGTCGTCGCGATCGTCGAACGCGGATTGGCGCCGGCGCTCCGCTGCTCAATCGCGATCGCCGGCGAAAGACCCTCGATAAAATCGACGTCCGGTTTTTCCATTTGATCGAGAAATTGCCGAGCGTAGGCGGAGAGACTTTCCACGTATCGGCGCTGCCCTTCCGCATAGAGGGTGTCGAACGCGAGCGACGACTTGCCCGAGCCGCTCAATCCCGTGATCACGACCAACTTCTCGCGTGGAATCTCGACATTGAGATTCTTGAGATTGTGCTGACGCGCACCGCTGATCTTGATAATTTGCGCAGGCATCGGACGACGAATGTCGAACCTGTCAGTCAAGCATAAGCGCCCGTTTTCTCCAGCGAAATCCCCCGACTATGAGTGCGCAGGAACGCCCTATTTCAGGAAGAACTCGTCGAATCGCGGAAGAAACTCAGCGAGATGAAGCAGGCGATTTACAGGGCGCTGGACGAGAAAGCCGGCCCGAAACCAGAGGTGGTTCCGCACGCGTAGCTGCAGGGTCGAGGCTAACGCCTCGGTGACGGCGAAATTGCCGTGGCCGGGCTTCCACTGACCGGCGGCACTGCGCCAACCGCAAGATCAGAGGGCTTCGCCGAAGATGCCGGACCGACCGTCGCCGGCGTAGGGTTCGTTACGGTGCCTGGAGGTCCGACTGCGGAACTTGGTCCCGGCGCTGCCGCGGGCAAATTGGCCGCGGCCGGTTGTCCCTTCATCAGTTCCTGTCGAAGACTGCTAGGAGTGCTGCCTTTGTGCGCGTACAGAATCGAAAGAACAAACGTCAGGATAAAAAAGAATGCCGCGAGCCAGCCGGTGAATTTCGTCAGCACATTGGTTGTCTGCGCGCCAAAGATATTTTCCGTAACACCGCCGCCGAATGCCGCCCCCAGACCTTCGCTCTTCGGTCGCTGCATCAGGATGACCAGGATCATGAGCAACGCGACAATCACGTAGGTCGCGAGGAGAAGGTTAATCAAAATGGTCATCGGGACGTGCAATATGGCTGAACAGCCGGCTTTGTAAATGGAGGCGCGGGAGTCTTGGCGGTGGGGCGATCATCCTGGGCCGCACAAGCGCTCCAGGGCGAGAGGCCTTCACTTCGCTTACGAGGACGGATCGCGTTTCCGCGCCTTAATTGCGTCCCAGATTTCGTCAAGTTCGGCGAGCTCAAGGTCGCCAAGAGCTTTGCCCTCTCCGCGGACGCGGTCTTCGAGTTGATTGAATCGAGCGACGAACTTGTTGGTTGCTGTTTGTAACGTGGCCTCCGCGTCCAGTCTGATTTTGCGAGCGAGATTCACCGCGACGAAGAGCAAGTCGCCAATCTCCTCGGAAATCAGCGCGAGGTCCTGTGACGCAATAGCCTCTTTCGTCTCCGCGAGTTCTTCCTCGAGTTTCGCAATCACGTCGGAAATTTCGGGCCAATCGAAATTCACGCGTGCAACTTTGCTTTGAACTTTCTGAGCGCGCATCAGGGCGGGCAAGGCAGCAGGCAAACCGTCGAGGTAATGAGCGTTTTGATCGCCCTTTTCGCCTCGTTTGATCGCTTCCCATTGCTTCAATGCCGCACCAGGATCACGCGCGTCGGCGTCGCCAAATACATGAGGATGCCGACGGATTAATTTCTCGACAATCCCGCGCGCGACTTCGTTGACATCAAAGCGCTTTTCTTCCGACGCGATCTGCGAATGCATCACGACGAGCAGGAGTAAATCGCCGAGTTCTTCGCGAAGATTTGCGTCGTCGATCGCACGGACCGCGCCGGCGACCTCGTAAGCTTCTTCAAGCAATGGAGGAACGAGCGACGCGTTTGTCTGCTCGCGGTCCCACGGACAACCGCCCGGTGCGCGCAGTTGCGCCACGATTTCGCAAAGTCGGTCAAAACCACTCGTCGCCATCAACGGCTTGTGATCAAATGCGCCAGAGCGATCGGTGCGCGCCGAATTCAGAAATTTCACCGGCTGTTTTCCTACCGACGTAGATCGCTATTCCGATCACGCCCGCAAGGGTCGCGGAGAAAATAAATGCAACCAGCCAGGAAGGGATATGCCCGACTCGGAGCGCGCGGTAAAAACCGGGAAAGCCGTCAATCGGCGCGGCGGCGTGCAGAAAAATTTTCGTAAACCACGCCACCATGATGAGGATAAAAATGAAAACGTAATTCCGCTTCAGCCGGCGCCCAATCGCTTCGAGTTTGCTGATTTTAAAGGAAGGCAGGATGAGGTCCTCGCATACCAGTTTTTTCCATTCGCCCTGAAGGAGCTCGCGATTTTCCATTACCATGGGGACGAGAAAATGGGCTTCGAGCATGCGGACGCGCGCCCTGAACGCATCGTAAAATCGATAGCGACGCGCCTCGATCCAAAGCATCCCCCAGACGATCGCGAGGTTAAAAAAGAAAATGATGTGCGGCACTTCCCGATTCGAAAACGCGATCGTGATGATTGCGGTACTGCTCGTGATCGCCCAGTTCGTCGTGATGTCGAGTCGCTGGCGCCAGACCATGATGCGGCCCAGCTCGCCCCGGTAGAAATGCGACATCGCATTGACGTAACCGGGATCGTATAGGCTCTTCTGAAGCGAGATCGTTGTCTCTTCGTTTGCGGCTTTCGCGGTGTTTTCAGTTGCCACGGCTAATCCGCTAACTGGATAACTGTCTTTGCGATGATAATCCAACAATTCCTCTGCCTTGCATTCGCGCTATGGCAATAGTCCTGCCTGACGTCATCAATGAAAAAAATATGACGCTGACTCTTCGCGCAAGAGCGGCCACGGGCGCCATTCGCGAGATCATCGGAATGTTGCAGGCGAACGGCGAGCTGGGGGATTCCGAGAAATTCATCGATGAAGTCATCGCGCGCGAAGAAGCAAGCTCCACCGCGACGGAACATGGCACGGCCTTTCCGCATGCGCGGACAGATCAAGTGAATCGCATCGCTCTCGGAATCGGTCGGAGCAGCGGTGGGATTCGATTTGGGAAGGGCGCGGAATTGGTGCACCTCGTTTTCGTTATCGGGGTACCGCGCCGGATGATTAACGACTATCTGGTTTGCGTGGGCGCGCTCGCCCGGATCGTCCGAAACGATAGCGCGCGGGCCGCGTTGCTCGCGGCGGAAACTCCGCACGAGTTTGCCGAATTATTGCGAAGCGAATCCCTTTTGCTTGAGTGAACTGGAAGTCTCCGGGACGGGCGGATAGTACCAATGGTGCAATCGCTGCGGCGACACCCCCGCTTTGTAGAGCGCGATAAACAAACCGTTTTGAAGACTTGTGCGTAATGCGCCCCGTCGAAGATGACGCCGCGCCGATGAACGCAGGGGCGGATCCAAAACAACCGTTTTGCCGGTAGCGCGCAGGCGGCGCGAAAATTCCAGGTCTTCCATTAAAGGAATTTCTGCAAAACCACCTAGCTTCCGAAAAAAATCTCGCCGAACGAAGATGGATTGATCCCCGTAGAACGTTCGGCCGTGCCGTGCGAGAACGCGGGCGATATCCTCGAGCCATATCAACCGCGGATGACGGTTGTCGAACTTCCGGTGGAAAGCGCCGCCGATGATCTCTGAGTCGAGAAGCGCGCTCTCAATCGCGGCGAGGTGTGCCCGCGTAAGCTCCGTGTCCGCGTGCTGAAAAAGCAGAACGTCGCCAGTGGCGGCCGCTGCGCCCAGGTTTAACTGAGCGCCGCGATTCGGCATCGGACATCGCAAAATCTGGGCGCCGAATTCGCGTGCGGTCGTTTCCGATCTCGGATCGTCGGATGCCTCCACGACGATTGTTTCATGCGCTTGATCGCATGAGGCGACTGCGGGCAACAAGCGTGCAAGATAGTCAGCGTCCCGCCACGAAGGGATTATGACGCTAATTTTCAGGCGGCCATCCGCACGCCTGTTCATTTTGTTTTGTTCAGAAGTCGAGCCCGCGCTCGATCGAGCGTTCGGCGCTCGGTAGGAGTGAGACTGTTGATGCCGTGCTTTGAAATTTTATCGAGCACCGGATCGATAGAGTCGTGCACGTTATCGGGCTCGACAACGCGCCGTGCGGTGGGTCGCGGCACGACGTGAAACTTCGGCTTTGGTCGCACGATTGTTTTGATGCTTTCCCACCAGACGAGTTCAGGCCCGACACCGCGGAGCCGGATGAAGAAAAAGGCGACAAAGATGCTCACCCACAGGACGGCGACATTCGGCCAGGCGCGGTCGGCGAGGAGCATCAAGGTGTTGATACCGGCAAGGCCAAGCGCGACCCATTTCGCCATGATGCGCAGCAGCAGCTCCACGTGCGGATAGATCGTCGCGAAAGCGATAAAGACGCCCATGTGTATTGCCGGCGAGCCGGCGAGACCCGTTCGCTCTCGAAAGCCCCAGATCGAAAGCACCAGCGTCGGTGCGAGGAGCAGCGCGGCGTAAAGAACGATAAACGCGCGCCGGCCGACGAACCGCTCCACTTCGCGGCCGAAGATAAACAGCATGTACATCTCAATCGCGAACCAGAGCAGCCCCGACGGCGAGTGGACAAATGCATAAGTCAGAAGTCGCCAGAGCTGTCCTGCCTGCAGCACGAAGGCGCTGTCGAAAAGGAAGAGATTCAGGACCGAGCCCGCGCCGAACGCCATGACGAAACACGCAAGGACGGCGCACGCGACATGGACGCCGACAAGCAGTGTTGTCACGTGAACGGGATAACGCCCCATCCATGTCACTGGCTGGTAATCATCGGAGGTGGTGACTCCGAACATGCGGCTAATTAACTGTGCGGCATCCTTGCGTGCAAGCGTGGTTAGGCAATCAATAGAGTGGCGGCGTCCCGCGAAAATTTGCTTGGAGAAGCGACCGAAGCGGCGAAAATTGCGATTCCTGCCAACGCTCCAGCGTCACGTCGAAGGCTGTAATATGGATAATCTTGCTCCCGCTCTTTCACCACCGACTGGCCTTGGCGATGCAAAGCCGACGCATCAGGCCGTGCTCGATTGGGTGCAGGAGGTTGCACAGCTTTGTCAGCCCGAAAACATTTTTTGGTGCGAGGGATCGAAGGCCGAGAACGACTACTTGTTAGGCGAAGCGTGCCGCCTCGGCGTCCTGACGAAGCTGAATCAAGAGAAAATTCCAGGCTCGTATCTGCATCGCTCAAACCCAAACGATGTCGCGCGCGTCGAGCAGTTCACACTCATTTGCACGCCCACGAAAGAAGAGGCTGGACCCACCAATAACTGGGCGGCACCGGCCGAGACTTACACGAAACTGCACGGCATGCTGGCTGGCGCGATGGCTGGTCGGACGATGTTCGTCATTCCCTACATCATGGGCCCGCCGGATTCGCCACTCGCGAAAGTGGGCTTCGAAATTACCGATTCCATCTACGTCGTTCTAAGCATGCGAATCATGACGCGCATGGGCGCGGTCGCGACGGAGCGTCTGGGCAGTGACCTCGACGCGGAATGGAACCGGGGCGTGCATTCGCTCCTCGACGTGAATCCGGAGCGGCGCCTCATCTGCCATTTCCCGCAGGACAACGCGATTATCTCCGTCGGTTCCGGCTACGGCGGCAACGTTCTTCTCAGCAAGAAATGCCTCGCGCTGCGCATCGGCTCCTATCTCGCGCGCAAGCAAGGTTGGCTCGCCGAGCACATGCTGATCCTCGGTGTCGAATCACCCGAAGGGCGGAAGCATTATGTCGCGGCCGCGTTCCCGAGTGCATGCGGTAAAACGAATTTCGCGATGCTCGTTCCGCCGAAACATTTCGACGGTTGGAAAGTCACCACTGTCGGCGATGACATCGCGTGGATGCAGATTGGGAAGGACGGACGGCTTTACGCGGTCAATCCGGAGAACGGATACTTCGGCGTCGTTCCCGGCACGAGTTACAAATCGAATCCGAACGCGATGAAAGCGATCGAGCACGATACGCTTTACACAAATGTCGCGATGACGGACGACGGCGACGTTTGGTGGGAGGGCAAAGATGATGCGCCGCCCGCACACGCGATTGATTGGAAAGGGAACGGTTGGACACCGGCCTCTAAGGAAAAAGCAGCGCATCCGAATAGCCGTTTCGCAGTACCGATGCGCAACAACGCTGTGCTCGATCCCGACGTTGAAAAAGGCGCGGGGGTGCCGATCAGCGCGATCATTTTCGGTGGGCGCCGAAGCGATACGATGCCACTCGTGTTTCGCGCGTTTGACTGGGAACACGGCGTCTACATCGGCGCGACGATGGCTTCCGAAACGACCGCCGCGGCGACAGGTGCAGTCGGACAGGTCCGGCGCGATCCAATGGCGATGCTGCCATTCTGCGGATACAACATGGGCCATTATTTTAAGCACTGGCTCGAGATAGGCCCGCGCCTGTCGAACCCGCCGCTCATCTTCCACGTGAATTGGTTTCGAAAGGACGCAGACGGCAAATTTCTGTGGCCCGGCTACGGAGAGAACATGCGCGTTCTCAAGTGGATCATTGACCGGTGCGAAGGCAAGAGCGGCGCCGAAAAAACGCCGATCGGTTGCGTTCCGCGACCGGAGGATCTGGACCTGGAAGGGCTCGCTGACGTTACGCCCGAACGGTTGAAGGAGCTGCTCTCGGTGAAACCGGACGAATGGAAAACCGAGCTCGAGGGCCAGGCGAAATTCTTCGAAACACTCAAGCCCGACATACCCAGGGAATTGCTCGCGCAGCGAGATAAGGTCGCTGAGCGATTCAAATAGCAGCGGCACGCTTCGCCGCCAGGCACGGTTGCGTGCCTCGTCCTCCTCCCGGATAATCTCCGGTGGTTCCGACGAAGAACGAAAAAGAATGCATCACTGCGCCCGCTGATCGCGGCTGCATCGAAATTCGCGGCGCTCGTCAGAACAATCTCAAGGGCATCGATCTCGATCTGCCTCTCGGCAAATTAACCGTCATCACCGGCCCGAGCGGCAGCGGAAAATCATCGCTCGCCTTCGATACGATTTACGCTGAAGGCCAGCGGCGTTACGTCGAAACCTTCAGCCCCTACATGCGGCAGTTCCTTGATCGCATGGATAAGCCGCGGGTCGATGAAATTCGCGGCATTCCGCCAGCGATCGCGATCGAACAGGCGAACCCGGTCAAGAGCTCGCGCTCGACGGTCGGCACGATGACCGAGATCAACGATTATCTAAAATTGTTGATGCCGCGGATCGCGCGGGCGTTTTGCCCGACGTGCGGCCGCGAGATCAGACCGGAAACGGCACGATCGATTGCCGACGAAGTCCTCCGCGAATTCGCGGGCGAGACGATGCTTCTCACCTTTTGGGTTGGCGTTCCGCCAAAAACCGATCCCCGCGATTTCTTCCAATTTTTGCAGCAGCAGGGTTACCTCCGCGTCTGGTTGAACGGTGAAATAGTGCGCGCCGACACAGCTGAAAAAGTGAGCAGGCTCGGAGCGCGCGTCCAGGTGATTCAGGATCGTCTCGCGATCGACGAGGAGACGAGCGCGCGTCTTGTCGAGTCACTCGAGACCGCACTGCGCTTCGGCAAAGACCGCATCAATTTCGTAAATATCGAAACGAGGGAAGAGCATCCCTTTTCTACCGGCTGGCACTGCGCGCATTGCGATGTCGATATCCGTCCCCCGACGCCGGGACTTTTCAGTTTCAACAATCCGCTCGGGGCCTGTCCGGAATGCCGCGGCTTCGGGCGAACGATCGCGATCGATTTCAACCGCGCGATGCCGGACCGCACTCTGAGTATCGCCGACGGTGTGGTGCGCGCGTTTCAAGGCCAGCAATTTGGCGAATCGCAGAAGGATCTGTTACGCGCGTGCTCTCGGGAGGAAGTCGACATCAGAACGCCCTTCGAGGAGTTGCCGAAAGCCGACCAGGATTTTGTGATCAACGGCGAAGCGCGCGATGACGATACGGACGCGGAGGAACTCGCGGAGAACGATCGTTGGTATGGCGTCCGCGGTTTTTTCAAATGGCTTGAAAGCAAAACCTACAAAATGCACGTCCGCGTGCTGCTGAGCCGCTACCGCGCCTACACGACATGTCCGGCGTGCAAGGGGGGGCGTTTTCGCGCCGACGCGCTGAACTACCGAATCGTTTCGAAAGGTAGCGGCGAAACGCGCGAAACGGCGCGGACTTTGCCGGAGGTCGCGCTGCTTTCCATCTCGAACGCGAGAACATTATTCAGCGAGCTGGCCTTTCCGCCTAAGGACTCGACAGCGCACATGCTGCGCAACGAAGTCGTCGCGCGGCTGAGTTATCTTTGTGATGTCGGTCTTGGCTACCTCACCCTCGATCGTTCCACGCGCACGCTCAGCGGTGGCGAAGTTCAGCGCGTGAACCTAACGACCTGTCTCGGTGCCTCGCTCGTAAACACGCTCTTTGTAATGGACGAGCCAAGCGTCGGTCTCCATCCGCGCGATGTCGGCAGGCTTGTGCAAATCATGCAAACGCTGCGGGACAAGGGAAACACACTGCTCGTGGTCGAACATGAGGAGACGATTATTCGTTCCGCCGATCACTTGATCGATATCGGTCCCGGCCGCGGTGAACAAGGTGGCGAGCTGGTCTACAACGGAACGCTGGCGAATTTTAAAAAGTCGCTGACCGCGGATTATCTCAGTGGACAGAAGAGCATTCCGGTCCCCAAATCGCGCCGAAAATTTTCCAGCGCGATTAAGATCGCCGGCGCGCGCGAGCACAACCTGAAGAACGTGAACGTCGAGATTCCATTGGGCGTTCTCACATGTGTGACCGGCGTTTCGGGCTCCGGGAAATCGACCCTGATTCACGATGTCCTTTATCGGAGTCTTCTTCGCGCAAAAGGGCAGTCGAGCGAACAGGAACCTGGCGCGTGCAAGTCGGTTACCGGCGCGCATCGAATCGGCGACGTGGTGATGGTGGATCAATCGCAGCTCGCGCGCACGCCGCGCTCCACGCCGATTCTCTACCTCGGACTTTACGACCGCGTGCGCGAGCTTTTTGCGGCGTTGCCCGAATCCATGGCGCAGGGCCTGACGGCGAGCGCGTTCTCGTTCAACTCGGGGAGCGGCCGCTGCGAACGTTGTTGCGGAACCGGCTTCGAAAAAATCGAGATGCAGTTCCTCAGCGATCTGTATGTGCGCTGTGCAGAATGTGAAGGGCGACGGTTCCAGCCGCATGTTCTGCGAGTGAAACTCCATGGGAAATCAATTCATGACGTCCTCGAATTGACGGTGAACGAAGCGATTCAGTTCTTCGCGCAGATCGGCGAATCAGCCAGGCTGGGCGACCGGCTCGACGTGCTGGACGAAGTCGGTCTGGGCTATCTGCGGCTCGGTCAGCCGCTGAACACGCTTTCCGGCGGAGAATCGCAGCGCCTGAAATTAGTCGCGCATTTGAGCGAAAACAGAACGGAGTCGGCGAATGGAAACAGCGCCCGCGGCAAGCTCTTCATTTTCGACGAACCGACGACGGGCCTTCATTTCGATGACGTCGCGATGCTGGTAAAACTGTTTCAGCGACTGGTCGGGGCGGGGAACAGCATTGTGGTGATTGAGCACAATCTCGAGGTGGTTAAATGTGCGGATTGGGTGATCGATCTCGGGCCAGAAGCTGGAGATGAAGGGGGCGAAGTGGTCGCGATCGGCACGCCGGAGCAGGTCGCGAAGGGCGCGCGATCGCATACCGGACGGTTTCTGAAAGACGTGCTCTCCCGATCAGTACGGCGCGGTCGCCTGCCCGTCATCCTGAGTCACGAAGACGACAAAGGACCTCTCAAAGGTTCACCGGAGCGCGAAATACCCCCCGCGTACGCTCCAGATGACGGCTTTGAAGTTGCGCGAGCTGCCGAGACTTCGCTGCGCTACAAATCGAGCGGGAGCAACGGCGCGATTCGCATTCACGGTGCGCGCGAGCACAACCTGAAGAACATCTCGCTCGATATTCCGCGCGACCAGATGGTCATCATCACCGGGCTGAGCGGCTCCGGAAAATCGACGATCGCGTTCGATATTTTGTTCGCGGAAGGGCAACGCCGTTTCCTCGACAGCATGTCGCCCTACGCGCGGCAGTTTGTCGAACAACTCGAGAAACCGGATGTCGATCTCGTTGAAGGCGTGCCACCGAGCGTCGCGATCGAGCAACGCGTCACACGTGGTGGAGGAAAATCGACCGTGGCGACAGTTACCGAGGTTTACCATTTTCTGCGGCTGCTTTTCGCAAAAACAGGCACGCAATTCTGCCCCGATTGCGATCTACCGGTCGAAAAACAAAGTCTCGCGGCGATCGTCCGGCAGCTGGAGACGGCCGCGAAGCGCGGGCCTTTGAAGGTTCTTGCGCCGCTCGTGAAAGCGAGAAAGGGATTTCACACGGACGTCGCGCGCTGGGCGGAACGACAGGGTTTTGACACCCTTTTCGTCGACGGGCAATTAATGCCGGTAAAGCAATTCCGGAAGCTCGAGAGATTCAAGGAGCACACTATCGACGTGGTGATCGGTGCGATCGATGCGAAGCGAATTCTAAAAGCGCGGAATCTCGTGCAACGCGCAATCGACATTGGCCGCGGCACTGCGCATCTGCTCGATGCGAAACACCGGCTGACAGTCATGAGCACCGAGATGAGCTGCCCGGGTTGCGGGCGTGCTTTTGAAGAGCTCGATCCGCGACTCTTCTCCTTCAACTCGCCGCATGGTGCGTGTTTGGAATGCGGCGGGTTCGGTGAGATTTGGGATCAAACGAAACAAACCGCAGCCGAGGAGACCGGGGATTCCGTCCTCGAAAATGAGCTCGCCGCGGAGCGCGAGTCAGAATGGATCGGTCAAGCCGAAGCGGAGATCTGTTCGGCGTGCAACGGCTCACGCTTGAATCCGATCGCGCGACATGTGCGCGTGCAAAAATTCACGATTGACGATTTCACGGCGCTTTCGGCTGCGGAAGCGGTCCAACGGATCGCAAAGCTGCGGTTTCGCGGAACGCAGAAAACAATCTCAGACGATCTCGTGCCCGAAATTCAGCAACGCCTTGCATTCATGGAGAACGTCGGGCTCGGATATCTCGCGCTTGGACGTTCGGCGAAGACCTTGAGCGGTGGCGAATCGCAACGGATCCGGCTTGCCGCGCAACTCGGCTCGAATTTGCGCGGCGTTCTCTACGTGCTCGATGAGCCGACGATTGGCCTTCATCCACGCGATAATTTACGGTTGCTCGAGACGCTCACTGCGTTGCGCAAGAAGGGGAATTCGCTCGTGATCGTGGAGCATGACGAAGAAACGATGCGCCGCGCGGATCACATTATCGATCTCGGCCCGGGCGCGGGAGTGCATGGCGGAACTGTCGTTGTGCAGGGGACGCTCGCCGACATCAAGAAGCATGCGGGCTCCGAGACCGGACGTTGTTTGACGAGCCCGCTTTGTCATCCCACGCGGAAAACGCGGCGGTCGTTAGGCGAGGTCGGGCAATGGCTGGAGATTAGTGGCGCGCACGCCAATAATCTGAAGAACGTCAACGGCCGGTTCCCTGTCGGGCGCCTCTCGGTCATCACTGGGATCTCAGGTTCGGGCAAATCGACCTTGATGCGTTCGGTGTTACTGCCGGCGGTGCGCGATCGATTGAAAAACGCACGCGTGGCCCAACGAGAACTGTTTAAATCGATTTCCGGCGTGGACGCATTTGAGACCGTCTATGAGGTGGACCAATCGCCCATCGGCAAGACGTCGCGCTCGACGCCGGCGACCTACATCAAAGTCTTCGACGAGATTCGTAAACTTTATGCGCAGCTTCCGGTGTCGCGAGTTCGCGGATATTCGGGGAGCCGGTTTTCCTTTAATACCGAGGGCGGTCGCTGCGAAACCTGCAGTGGACAAGGCGTGATCAAGCTGGAGATGAGTTTTCTACCAAGCAGCTACGTGCCGTGTGAAGATTGCCGCGGCCGCCGCTACAATCCGCAGACACTGGAAGTGCTCTACAACGAAAAGAGCATTGGCGACGTCATGGAAATGACGATTGAGCAAGCCGCCACATTCTTCGCCACAAATCAAAAAATCGCGCGGCCTCTCTCGCTCCTCGTCGAGACGGGTCTGGGGTATCTGAAGCTGGGCCAACCGAGCCCGACGCTGAGCGGGGGCGAGGCGCAACGACTCAAATTAGCCAGCGAACTCACGCGCGGCATCGGACGCGCGCAAAATGAGCGAATTCGGAAAATGCGCAAACCGAAATCGACGCTCTACCTCCTGGAGGAACCGACAATTGGTTTGCATATGGCCGACGTGGAATTGTTGCTCAACGTGCTCCACCGGTTGGTCGATGACGGCAATACCGTGATCGTGATCGAGCACAATCTGAGCATTATCGCGGAAGCCGATTACATCGTAGACATCGGGCCCGAGGCCGGGGCCGACGGCGGGGAAATTGTCGCGAGCGGCACGCCGGAAGACGTAGCGAAAAGCAGGATCAGTCGGACCGCGCCATTCCTGCGCGAGACGCTTGGCGTCACACGGACTGCCACTTCCCCCAAGCGCCCCCGCGCCTTGACCGCCGCGTAAACGACGGGCGGTTGGGATGGGGCGCGTAATTTCGTGCTGCGGTCATCCCTCGACTTCGCGCGAGATGACCGCTTTACTCGTCTTCGCCGTGTTCGCCTTCTACCTGCACAATCTCGATCCGTTCATCTTCCATATCTCCGAGACGGTCGGACCGCGGTGGTACGGAATGGCGTATGTGATGGCGTTCATCTGCGGGTACGCGTTGCTGCTCTGGCTTTCGAAGCGCGGATATGCGGATTTGCCGCCCGCGCGCGTCGGTGACTTCATCACATGGGCGGCGCTCTTCGGCGTTATGGTCGGGGGCCGTCTCGGATACGTAATTTTCTACAAGCCGGCGATGCTCCTCGATCCGCTCTCAATCCTGCGCGTTTGGGAAGGCGGAATGGCGAGTCATGGCGGCATTTTGGGTTTACTCCTCTTCACGCTTTTTTATGCCCGCCGTCACAAACTCTCTTGGACGAACCTCGGCGACAATTTGTGCGTGACCGCGCCGATTGGTTTGTTCTTTGGGCGCTGCGCGAACTTCATTAACGGTGAGCTCTACGGCCGCGCCGCATCAACCCCATGGGCGATGCAGTTTCCGAAAGAGCTGCTCGAGCCCGCAAACACAGCGGAAGCGGACCGTGCCCTGTCCGTCTGCCAGCAGATCGATCCGAACTGCAACACGCCCGAGGCGATCATCCGCTGCGCGCACGACAATCCGCAGGTAGTCGCCGCCTTGCGCACGATCCTTACACCGCGTCATCCCTCGCAGCTCTACGAAGCATTTTTCGAGGGCGTGATTCTTTTCGTGATTTTGTGGTTCGTGCGAACGCGTATGCGGCAGCCGAATGGTGTGCTCACGGGACTGTTTATGATTTGGTACGCAATTTTCCGGATCGTGGTCGAATATTATCGCGAACCTGATGCGTCGCTTATTGGTCCATTTACGCGCGGCCAATTTTTCTCGTTTTTTCTGATTCTGGCCGGAGCCGCGTTTGTGGTGGTGGCAAAAAGGCGGCCACATTATCCGGTACGATTTTCTGCGCCCGCGCCCGCGTCATCCTGAGCCGCAGAGACGGCGAAGG
>JBDUAZ010000006.1:0-5715 GCA_040004385.1 Chthoniobacterales bacterium
GTCATCACGCCCGCCGAGCTGCCGGTCGATATGAACGGCTTTAAATCGCAGCAGCACCGCTGGACAAAAGGCTCGATTCAGACTTGTAAAAAACTGCTGCCCACGATCTGGCGCAGTAACCTGCCGTTGACGATTAAAGTCGAGGCAACGGCGCACCTAACGGCGAACTTCGCCTACCTCTTGCTCGCTTGCTTGTGTGTCCTCCTCCACCCCTCCGCCGGCGGCCCTCAGGCGGGCTGGGCTCGCGTCTTCTTGCTCGACGTCCCGATCTTCCTCACAGCGTCCGTTTCTGTCGCGGCGTTTTACATTTGCGCGCAGCGCGAGTTGCACCCGACAACCTGGATGAAGGAGATCTTGCTGCTTCCTTGTCTGCTCGCACTCGGCGTCGGGCTCTCGCTCAACAACGCGAGAGCGGTGCTCGAAGCCGTCTTCAATCACAAGTCGGATTTTGCCCGTACCCCGAAGTACGGGATCGAGCGTAAGTCGCAGCCGTGGCGTACCTGCAAATACATGCCGTTGAAGTCGCTTTTGCCGATTGCCGAAATGGCATTCGCGATTTATTTCAGCTACTTCGTCTGGTTCGCGATTCAGCACCGGCAGTTTCTTTCTGTGCCGTTCCTGGTCACGTTCCAGGCCGGTTTCCTTTACGTTTCCCTTTCGTCCGTTGGTCGGTGGTTCCCGAAATTTAGCTTCGGAACAGCTCGCACAGAGATGACGATTCCTGCGTGACAATCGCCCGAAGTTAAGTAACACGTTGATGATCCGATCTCTGTTCATCATTTCGGCCGTGGCGTTTCTCGGATCTACGCTCAACGCGCAGACCCAAAGCCCGAGCCGGATCATCGTGAGCGTGCGCGACCAGAAGCTGATGCTGGTGGAAAACGGGGCGCGCATCACAACATACCCCGTCTCGACATCCAAATTTGGAATCGGCGACGACTGGGGCCGGATGACAACGCCCCTCGGTTTCTTGCAAATTGCGCAGAAGATCGGCGATCACGCACCGACGGGCGCGGTCTTTCGCAACAGACGCTTTACCGGCGAGATCATCAAACCGAACGCCCCCGGGCGCGACCCAATCATCACGCGCATTATTTGGTTACGCGGACTTGAGCCAGCAAACGCCCACGCGTTCAGCCGTTGTATCTACATTCACGGCACGCCGGAGGAGAAATTGATCGGCAAGCCGGCGAGCTACGGTTGTATCCGCATGAAATCGCGCGACGTGACCGACCTTTATAATCAGGTCCCGCTCGGCGCTGTCGTGGAGATCGTTCCAGATAAACTTCCGAAAGTCCCGAAAGCCCCGCGCGGAACGGTTTTCATGTCGGATTTCATCAAGCCAGAAGCGCAGCACGTGAATTTGCCAAAGGACAAAGGCAACCCTCAACACGCGCCTGATCGAACAAGTGTCCGCGTCGCCGACTTTCGGCCCGACAAGGGCATTTAAGGCCGGTCGCGCGCCTACATCTTGACACACTTGGTGCTCTCCACGAGCCTGCCCGCTCACAACTCCCCCAGTTAAAATGGCCAACACAAAATCCGCGGGCAAACGCGCACGCCAAACGACGGTGCGCTCACTTCGTAATCGCAGAGTGCTGACGCGCCTGCGCAAAATGCACAAGGGTATCAGCGACGCTGCCTCGAAGCCGGAGACGAAGGATGTTCGCGCATTAATTTCGTCGATCGATAAAGCGGCCAAGCGCGGCATCATCCACAAAAACGCTGCGAACCGCCGCAAGGCGCGTTTGCACAAGCGCCTTGCCGCCGCACCCGCGACAGGCGTGTAACGCCACGCGGCGACGATCTTAAACGGCAGTCCAAAACGCCGTTGCATATCTTTCAGGAGGGTTAAAGTTCATGCCGATGCTTCCCGCCGTTCTCCTGATTCTGTCTGCGATTGCCTACCGAGTGATCACCGGCCTCGCAATTATTTCGGGCACGACATGGCTTTCAAATTTCGCGCCGCTCGCGGCCATCGCGCTCTGCAGCGCTGCCTATCTGCCCATGCGTTACAAATTCACCGTTCCGTTCGTCGCACTCCTCGCGTCCGACGTCGTTCTGAATCTGCATTACCACGCGTCGCTCCTCGATCCGATCGTCCTTTGTCGTTACGCTGCGTTTCTGCTTGTCGGCTGCCTCGGTCTCCTTTTTCAAAATCGTGCTTCGTTGAAAACGCTGCTGCCCGCATCCGTCGCGGGCTCCCTCATTTTTTATGGCATCACGAACGCCTTTTCGTGGCTGACGGATCCGGGTTACGCCAAAAACTTTGCCGGATTAATTCAATCGCTGACGGTCGGATTGCCGGCTTACAGCGTCACGCCAACGTGGATATTTTTTCGTAATTCGCTCCTGAGTGATCTGTTCTTTACCGCGCTCTTCGTCGTCTGCATGAGCTTCGGTCGCAACGCGCGGCGCGCCACGGCGAGACAACCCCTGCCTCACATCGCGTAACCGGCCATGCAGCAGCCGGAGCAGCGCGACGAGGTCGAGATGCTGTCCCTTATGCTGTTGATCCGCCGCTTTGAAGAGCGCGCGAGCCAGCAGTATCAGGCGCAGAAAATCGGCGGATTTTGTCACCTTTATATCGGGCAGGAAGCGGTCGTCGTCGGTGTCGTCGCCGCCACACGCCCCGATGATTATCTGATCACCGCCTACCGAGACCACGCGCACGCCCTCGCGCGCGGAACCAATCCAAACGCGTGCATGGCGGAATTGTTCGGCAAAGTCACCGGCTGCTCGCGGGGTCTGGGCGGTTCCATGCATTATTTCGACCGCGAACATCACATGTACGGCGGCCACGCGATCGTCGGGGCGCACGTTCCGCTCGCCGTCGGGATGGCTTTCGCTTCAAAATACCGCGAGGAAGATCGCGTTACTCTTTGCTTTTTCGGTGATGGCGCGATCAATCAGGGTTCATTTCACGAAGCACTGAATCTCGCCGCGCTTTACAAACTGCCGATCGTCTTCATTTGCGAAAACAATCTTTTCGCCATGGGAACGTCGGTCGAACGTTCCACTTCGCTCAAGCAAATCGTCGATCGCGCGGAAGGCTACGACATTCCCGGCACAGTGATTGACGGAATGAACTTCCGCGAAGTCCGCGACAAAATTTCCGAAGTCGTCGAAGTCATCCGAAAGGACCCGCACCCGGCTTTTGTGGAGGTCCGCACGTATCGGTATCGAGGACACTCGATGTCCGATCCGGCGAGCTATCGGACGAAGGAACAACTCGAGAAATATCGCCTCGATGATCCGATCACGCGGCTGCGCGCGCAGCTCACCCGCGAAGGGAAGCTCACCAACGAGCAGTTCGACAAAATGGACAAGGCGGCCAAAGACGGCGCGCTTGCGAGCGTGAAATTCGCCGAAGAAAGCGAAGAACCACCACTCGAGGATCTTTACAAGTACACCTTCGTAAATGGAGGAGCGGCGTGAGAGAAATTACTTATCGCCAGGCCCTCAATGAAGCGCTCGCGGAAGAGCTGGCGCGCGATCCCAACGTGTTTCTAATGGGCGAAGAAGTCGCGGAATACAACGGGGCTTACAAAGTCAGCCAGGGATTGCTCGAGAAGTTTGGACCGAAACGAATTATCGACACTCCCATTAGTGAAAACGGGTTCGCCGGAATGGGTGTGGGAGCGGCCATGGTCGGCTTGCGACCAGTCATCGAATTTATGACGTTCAGCTTTTCGCTCGTCGCGTTCGATCAGGTCGTGAATAACGCGCCGAACATGCTCACGATGTCCGGGGGACAGTTCAATGTCCCGATTACTTTTCGCGGACCGAACGGCCCGGCACATCAACTTGGCGCCACCCATTCGCACGCTACGGAATGTCTTTATGCAAACGTACCGGGATTAAAAATTTGCACGCCGGCTACTCCACGCGATGCGAAGGGACTGCTCAAGACCGCGATTCGCGACAACAATCCCGTGCTCGTCCTGGAATCGGAACTGCTCTACAGCTCGAAAGGAATGGTCGAATCGGAGGACCAGGACTTGTTAATCCCGCTCGGTGAGGCGGAGTTAAAGCGCGAAGGCAGCGATGTGTCGATTATCTGTTACGCGCAAACGGTGCCGCTCGCGCTCGCCGCGGCCGAAACCTTGGAAGAGGAGGATATCAGCGCCGACGTGCTCGATCTGCGGTCCATCAAACCGCTCGATCTGGACGCGATTTTTCGCTCCGTTTCAAAAACCCACCGCGTCGTGATTGTCGAGCAGGACCGGCCCTTTTGTGGTGTGGGCGCGGAGATTTGCTATCGTATTCAGGACGCTATTTTCGATGAATTGGACGCGCCGATTGCGCGGGTCGCCCAGGAAGAAGTGCCAATGCCATACAATGAACGGCTGGAGAAAGCGGTCTTGCCGAGCGCGGAGAAGTTGATTGCAGCGGTCCGCAAGGTCTGTCAGGCCTAACGACTACTTAGCCATGCCTGAAATTCAAATGCCCAAGTTAAGTGATACGATGACGGAGGGCACCCTCGTCGCGTGGAAGAAGAAGAAAGGCGAAAAAGTTTCGGCCGGCGATATCATTGCAGAGATCGAAACCGACAAGGCGACGATGGAATGGGAATCGCCTGAAGATGGCGTGCTCACGGAAATTTTCATTGAAGAAGGCGGCAAGGTAAACGTCGGCGACAAGATCGCATTCATTGGCGGCGAAGGTGAAGCTGCCCCCGCGGCGAAAGAAGAGACGAAGAAGGAAAAACCGAAAGCGGCCAAACCTGAGCCGAAAAAAGAGCAGGCGGAAACGGAACAACCGGCGCCCGCCAAAGAGGAGGAAAGCGAAACCGCGCCGCCTCGAGAAGCAACCGGGAAAGGAAAACCCGCCGCTCCTGCGAAACCTAGATCGGAAGAAAAGAAACCGGAAACCGGAGATGCCGGTGCGCGAGTGAAAGCGTCACCGGTGGCGCGACGTATCGCAGCCGAAGCGGGGATCGATCTTTCCACAATAAGGGGCACTGGACCGGAAGGCCGTGTAGTCGAAGCCGATGTGCGTGCAGCGTTGAAAGAGAAAGGCAAAGGCGCGCCGCAACCTGCGCAGACTTCACAGATCAAAGCGGACGCAGGCACGCGCATCTCGCTCAGCGGAATGCGCAAAGTCATTGCGGAACGGCTCGTCGCGAGCAAAGGGCCGGTCCCACATTTTTACCTCAACATTGAAGTCGATGCGGGCCCGTTGATGAATGCGCGGGCCGAACTAAAAACGGCGGGCGAGGGAACCGACACCTCGAAAATAACCGTGAACGATTTCGTCTTGAAAGCGGCGGTGGAAGCGGCGGTCAAGGTAGCGAAAGCGAACGCATCGTTCGATGGGGACGCGATCGTGCAATACAACGATGTCGATCTGGCGATCGCCGTCGCGATCGATGACGGTTTGGTGACACCTGTGATTCGTGCCGCGCAGAAGAAATCACTGCGCGAGATCAGCGAAGCGGTCAAAGATCTCGCGCACCGCGCGCGGAACAAACGCATGAAACCGGAGGAATTTCAGGGCGGAACATTCACCGTTTCGAATCTCGGCAGCTACGGAATCGATTCCTTCTCAGCGATCATTAATCCGCCGCAGGGATTCATCTTGTCGATCGGCGCGATCGTCAAAAAAGCGGTTATTGATGATTGCGATCAAATCATCTCGGGCCAGCGGATGAACATTGGAATGAGCTGCGATCATCGTGTCATCGACGGCGCTCTCGGTGCCGAATACTTGAAA
>JBDUAZ010000078.1:0-5693 GCA_040004385.1 Chthoniobacterales bacterium
TTGCCGAGCTTGCGATGGTCGCGCTTCTTCGCTTCCTCAAGCATCGCGAAATACTCAGCGAGCTGTGTCTTGTTTTTGAAAGCAGTGCCGTAGATGCGTTGGAGCTGTGGATTCTTTTCGTCGCCTTTGTAGTAAGCGCTAGCGACATGGGTGAGTTTGAAAGCGCCAATGTTCCCGGTGCGCATAACGTGCGGCCCGGCGCAGAGATCGGTGAATTCGCCATTGCGATAGAGCGTGATTTTCTCGTCCTCGGGAATGTTCTCGACGATATCGAGTTTAAACTTGCTCGGGACCGGGCGCGGACCGAGCGCGGCCAGTTCTCCTGCATGTGCGAGCGCAAGCGCTTCGCCGCGCGAAACCTCCACCCGCTCGAAGACATGGTTCGCTTTGATCTCCTGCTTCATCTCGGCCTCAACCTTCTCGAAGTCCTCCGGCGAGATGCGATGCGACAGCTCGACGTCATAGTAGAAACCGTTCTCGACCGGCGGACCGGCAGCAAACTGCGCTTCCGGCCATAGCTTCAAAATCGCGGTCGCGAGAACATGCGCGCACGAGTGCCGGATGCGCTCCAGCTCGGTCATAGGCGCACCTTCGTGCGCTGACGTCACGCCAGCAGCGGCGACGTCTTCGGCGATCGAGCGTTCTTCATTCATCGGAAAATTCTCGCGAGGGCGAGAGGTGCTTCTCCCGCCCTGCGTGATCAGGATGACAGAAGGAGCAACGCGCGCAACAGCGGCCAACCGGCGACTTATTTAACCGCCTCGAGCTTCTTTAGGTCGACGCGCTTAAGCCACTTCTGGAGATCCTTTGCGTCCTGCGCGGTCGTTTCAACCTGCAGGAGATATCGCTTCGCGACGAGCAACCACAGGCTGCCGTGCTTTCCCTCGTTCTCGTAAGTTTCGAAGCCTGGTTGGCCGTCCACGTCGAGTGATTTTGCGTAACCTTCCGTAGTGGTTTGCGTAACCTTCCAGCTTGCGGTCGTCGCTGAGACAAACTCCGGGTTTGCCGCAGAATCAAGGATGCTGATCGATGTGGTCGGCGCATTATCAGCATCGCCTTTTTTATAATCTCGATGCGCCGTCGTGATCTTCGCAACCCCCGTATCGGTGGTTGAGCCTTCCGGTTTGTCAGCGGTCCATCCGGATGGTGCGTCGGGCAACGACGGGAGAAGTTTCTGGAAGTCGACAACATCGGGTACAAGTTTTGGCTCATCCTGTCCGTTGCCAAGCCGTGGGAAAACGAGGTCGATCATCGCGACGATCACAACCAGCCACAAACGCGGCGAGAAAACACGCGACGAGATAGAATTCATACGCGAAAGCAAACAGCTCCTGGGCCCCGACGAGCTTATACTCGATTGACTTTGCAAAGCGTGTTTGTCAAGACGCGATCCATGTTCGGAACGAAATCGGCGGTGATCGTCATCGCGTTGATCGCGGTCGCGGTGCGCCTGATCGCAATCAATCAGCCTTTCATAGATCGCTGGAGCTGGCGGCAAAGCGACGTCGCGGCGATCGCGAGAAACTATTCGGAGAACGGTTTTCATTTTGCGCGTCCGCAGATCGATTGGGCCGGAAACGCGGCCGGCTACGTAGGCACGGAGTTTCCGATCCTGCCATTCGTCGCCGCGCTCCTTTACAAATGTTTTGGTGTGCATGAATGGATCGGCCGGATCCAGGGCGTCATTTGTTTCACAGCGGCATTGCCCTTTTTCTTCCTGCTCGTGCGCGGGCTCTTCGGTGTCACAATTGGAATCTGGGCGACGTTCTTCTACAGCTTCGCGCCACTCTCAGTCGTCGCGAGTCGCGCGTTCATGCCGGACATGCCATCGCTCAGTCTGGCGATTGTGGGATTATATTTTTATCTGCGATGGCTCCAAAGGGGCCGCGCTTCGGCTCTCCTGACCGCGGGACTTTGCACTTCGATCGCTGTTTTGATCAAGCTGCCGACAGCGGTCATCGGCGCACCCCTCTTGTATCTGACCTGGCAGCGTTTCGGATGGCGCTTATGGCGGCAGCCGGAGGTCTGGATTTTCGCGGCGTTTGCGCTCGTGCCTCCAGCGATCTGGTATTGGCACGCGCAGGAGATGGCCGCGCGCTACTATCCGTTTCATTTCTTCGGCGGCGGCGGTCTTCGCGTCATGGATTTGGCTTGGTATTGGAAAATCGTGCGACAAACAGTGAGCTCGAGCCTCACCCCGGTTCTTTTTCTCGCTGCGGCGGCAGGGGCGTTCCTGACCCCGCGCGGAAAATATGCGCGAGTTTTCCAATGGTGGTGCGCCACCATGATGCTGTTCATCGTAGTCGTCGGGTGGGGGAACCGTCATCAATGGTATCAATTGCCGCTGGTCCCGATCGCCGCGGTCTTCGGTGGAATCGCCTGCCGATTTGCGACGAGGCGTTTGGCCGGCTATCAACGTGCGCCACTGGTTTTTTCCTCGGTCGTCGTTCTGCTCTTTGGCGGCTGGTCGCTCGCGTCGGCGCGCGCGTTCTATGAATCAAGCGCGGCCGGATTGCGCGATCTCGGGCTCGAATTAAAGAAGATCACGCCGCGCGATGCGCTCATCATCGCCGCAGACGACGGAGATCCGACGGTGTTTTATTACGCGGAGCGCAAGGGATGGCACTTTCTCGGCGATGGCGTTTACTGGGGAAATCCGCTCGATGACGCACAGATCATCGCAAATCTGGAGAAACTGCGGGGCCGCGGCGCGCGCTACATTGTTTTTTACGCCGGCACGCAATGGTGGGTTGGCTATTACACGCAGTTCGGCGAACACTTGAAACAGAGTTCGACGCTGCTTGAACAGACGCCGGATTTCACGATCTATCGATTGAACGCCACCCCGCCAAATTCTCCATGAGCGCCCCACTCGTAATACGCAAAGCGGATCTTCACGATGTGCCGGTGATTTTGCAGCTGATCCGCGAGCTGGCCGAATACGAGCGCGCGCCGAACGACGTCATCGCGACGGAAGAGGGTCTGCGCGAAGTGCTTTTTGGAGAAAAAGCTGCGGCGGAAGCCTTGCTCGGATTCGAAGGCAAAACGCCCGTCGCCTTCGCCGTTTACTTCTACAATTTTTCCACGTGGCTTGCCCGGCCCGGGCTTTATCTCGAAGATCTATTCGTTAGGCCAGAAAAACGCGGACTCGGATATGGCCGGGCCCTGCTTGTCGCGCTCGCGAAGATTGCGCAAAAACGCGGTTGCGGACGAATGGAGTGGGCGGTGCTCGGTTGGAACGAACCGGCGATCGAGTTTTACAAAAAACTCGGCGCATCGCCGATGGACGAATGGACAGTGTTTCGGCTAACGAGTGAGAAGATCGCTGATCTGGCGAATTCGAAAGACCTGTAACCAAGCTCCCTATTCCTGCTTCTGATCTTGATCTTACTCCTGCTCGATTGCAGTTCGCATCCCAATATCGGAAGGAGCAGGAGCAAGAGCAGAAGGAATTAGCCGCGCATGACGAAGATCGAGGATTACGCTTTCCTTAGCGACACGCAGACGGGTGCGCTGGTGAGCCGCGATGGCTGCGTTGACTGGCTTTGCCTGCCCTCCTTTGATTCAGCCGCCTGTTTCGCCTCGCTAGTGGGCGAGAGCGGCAATGGCCGGTGGAGCTTTTCTCCGACAGCCGCGATCAGAAGCACGCGCCGACGCTATCGCGGCGACACGCTGATTCTCGAAACAGAAATCGAAACGGAAAGTGGCGTTATTCGGCTGATCGATTTCATGCCACCACGCGGAAAGAATCCCGACATCATCCGGATTATCGAAGGCGTGCGCGGCAGCGTGCAGATGAATATGCGGCTAGTGATCCGCTTCGATTTCGGGCACGTCATTCCGTGGGTCCGTAAGCGCCACGGCGGGCTCGAAGCGATCGCCGGACCGGACGCACTCATCCTGCGGACGCCGGTCGAAACGCGCGGCGCGGAGATGACGACCGTAGCGGAATTTAACGTTGGCGAAGGCGAGCGCGTGCCATTCGTCCTGACGTGGTTTGCTTCGCATACGGATCCGCCAAAGGAGGTGAACGCCGAACACGCGTTGCGCGATACGGAACAATATTGGAGTGAGTGGGCTGGACGGTGTTCGCACAAGAGCGAGTGGGACAGCGCGGTGCTCCGATCGCTCATCACGCTCAAAGGACTCACTTACGCGCCTACGGGGGGCATCGTTGCCGCGGCGACCACATCGCTTCCGGAGGAAATTGGCGGCGTGCGTAACTGGGATTACCGCTACTGCTGGCTGCGAGACGCGACGTTCACATTAGTCGCGCTGATGGATTCGGGTTATCTCGAGGAAGCGCGTTCCTGGCGCGAATGGGTCCTCCGCGCCGTCGCCGGCAGTGCCGCGCAGATGCAGATCATGTATGGCATTCGCGGCGAACGACGCCTCGACGAATACGAACTGCCGTGGCTGAGTGGTTACGAAAACTCGAAACCCGTGCGAATCGGAAACGCCGCGTCCAATCAGTTCCAACTGGATGTCTATGGCGAGCTGCTGGATTCAATGTATCAAGCCGATGTAGCCGGCTTGAAAAACAGGGAATCGGACTGGCGTTTGCAAGTCCAGTTAATGCAGTTTCTTGAAACAAAGTGGCAGGAACCGGATGCAGGCATCTGGGAAGTTCGCGGGCCGCTGCGGCATTTTACTCATTCTAAAATGATGGCCTGGGTCGCGTTCGATCGCGCGGTCAAGCTCGCAGAAGAATGCGATTGCTCGGCGAAAGAACACGTCGAGCGGTGGCGGAATTTGCGTGACGAAATCCATGCGCAGGTTTGCGAACGAGGCTACAACACGAAGAAAAAAGCGTTCACGCAGTATTATGGATCTGATGAGCTCGATGCCAGCATTCTCACGATGCCGCTCGTTGGTTTTCTGCCGGCAACGGATGCTCGGGTCCGGACAACGATTGAAGCGGTGGAGCGCGAGCTAATGGTCGATGGCTTTGTTCTGCGCTATCATCCGCAGGCTGAGAACGTCGATGGCCTGCCGGGCACCGAAGGCGTGTTTTTGCTCTGCTCGTTCTGGCTTGCGAATTGTCTTCACCTCGTCGGGAGAAGCGCCGACGCGCGTGCGTTGTTCGAGCGCTTGCTCGCATTGCGCAACGATGTCGGACTTTTGTCGGAGCAATACGACCCGCGCGGCAAGCGACAGCTCGGGAATTTTCCGCAGGCGTTTTCGCACGTCGCGCTCGTGAACACGGCGCGGATTTTATCGGATGACGCCTCGCTCCGCCGCGGACCGCGTTAGGCGCTTTGCACCAGGCGCTTGATCAGGTCTTCGCTGGTGACGATACCGGTTAATTTTTGGCTCGTGTCGTGCACAGCGGCAAGACCAATCCGGGCGGCGCGCAGACGACGGATAAGGCGATATGCCGGTTCGTTCTCATCGGCAGTAACGATGCGGCGCGTGTGGTTGGCTGATTCCTCGCCAGGATTGTGATCGAGCAACAAATCGAGCACGTTGATCAGACCGAGGGCGTAGCCATCCCCGGAGAGCACCGGGATTCTGTCCACGTCGGTTGAGCTGCTCAATTTCAAGATCTCGGGGACGGGTGTGCCTTCCTGCACCGTGATCGATTTTGCCAGCGGCACCATCACGTCGCGCGCTTTCACGTTCCTGAAATCGACGACGTTGTGGATCATCGCGCGCTCCGTCGAGGTTAGAGAACCTTCGCGTTCGCCTTGCAC